>CAMCZP010000012.1 GCA_945887855.1 Leptospira interrogans serovar Manilae
CATATCCTTGGAGAGATGGAAAAATCTATTTCTAAATCTGCAGGTGAGCTAAGTAAAATTGCTCCTAGAATTACAATTAAAACCATCCCTAAGGATCGCATTGGTGAATTGATCGGCCCTGGTGGTAAAACAATTCGGTCAATCATTGAACAGAGTAAATCTGATATAAATATTGATGACGAAGGAAATATCACAATATCCAGTCCGGATTTAGATGCATCGAATAAAGCTATTGAAATTATAAATGGATTGTTTGAGGAAATCGTAATAGGTAAAATCTATACTGGTAAAGTTAAACGTATTACTGATTTTGGTGCATTCGTAGAAATACTCCCTGGAAAAGAAGGTCTTTGTCATATCTCAAAATTAGACCAAAAACGGGTAAATTCAGTGAGAGACATTGTGAAGGAAGGTGATATTTTTCCTGTTAAAGTAATAGGAATGGATAGATCCGGAAAAATTGATCTCTCTAGAAAAGATGCAATGACAGAGTGATAGAAAAAAAAGTCCTTCAAAATAAAGCAACACTTCTCTACCAAAAATCACCCGGAGCTCTATCTGTATCTGTTGGGCTTTGGGTACGAGTTGGGTCCCGACATGAAACTAATTCTGAAAGAGGGTATACCCATTTTTTAGAACATATGGTTTTTAAGGGGACATCATCCCGAACAGCCCGTCAGATAGCCTCTGAAATTGAGAGAGTAGGTGGATTTATGAATGCCGCTACCTCAAGAGAATATACCTATTTTTATATAACAGTAATGAAATCGGAAATAGAACTCGCAATAGATCTATTATGTGATATGGTTTGCAAGCCCTTACTTTCTGAAGAAGATATAAAGAATGAAAGAAAGGTTGTTTTAGAAGAGATGAAAGGTTATGAAGATGACCCCGAAGAATTTCTTCATGATTTTTATTATAAAAATTTTATGCCAAAATCTTCCTTGGGGTATGATATTGTTGGGAATAAAAAATCCATAACAAATGCTTCTATGGAAAAGATAAAAAATTATTATAATAAATATTATATTCCTTCTAATTTTATACTTTCTATTTCTGGAGATTTTGAGTCATCGTATGTATTTGATTTATCTGAAAAATATCTTTCAGGGTTTGAAGGACAGGGAGAATCACCTGACAATATAGAAAAGCCTGAGAAAAAATATGATAAATTCTTAGAAAAAAGAAATCTGGAGCAGGTAAGTTTTATAATTGGAACTAATGGTATTTCAAAAGATATACATGAAAGTGTAAAGGTAAGTCTATTTAATATTATCTTTGGTAGTACAATGTCTTCTCGTTTGTTTCAGAATATTCGTGAAGAAAAAGGATTATGCTATAGTATTAATAGTTACTCTTCTTCTTATTCTGACAGTGGAATATTTAGTATTGGTTGTAGTACATCTAAAAAAAATTTCGAAGTTGCATGTAATGAAATATTTAAAGAAATAAATAAAGTTTTCAAAGATGGTATCACAGAATTAGAACTAAAAGATGCAAAAAGTAACCAAAAGGGTTCTATGTCCATCAGTTATGAGCATCCTGATAATAAAATGACAGATATAGCTATCCAAGAAATTTATTATTCACAATACTTTACTATCGAAGATAGAGTAAAATTAGTAGATGAAGTAACCGTAAAAGATATTCAGCAACTTATTGAATATCTTTTTAATAGGGAAAAATTTCATCTCTCAGCTATTGGAAATCTAAAAGAAAAAGCTTTTAACTCCATTCAAACTTCTTTATAAAGAAGAATGACTACCATCGCAAAATGGTGGATTTTTTGTATGTTTACACCCACAAAAATATACAGTTTCAGATTTTTCACATTTATGAAGCATTGGCTTCATGCCTGTATTATTTCTTGCATGAGCACCATCACAAAAAGGTTGTTTTTCTGAATGCCCACACGAACACCATGCTACCTTTTGGCCCTCTTGGGTAGTAATTTCATAGGGTGATTTTTGTGCTATCTTAGGGACTGACATTGAATACCTCTACAGTATATTTTAATATACACCCACTAAATCAAATTATATAAATCTTGGATAGAAAAAATAGAAAAGTTCTAATTTTGCTTATTTCTATCCAAGAATAATTCCAATTGACGTATTTCATAACCCTTTTAGTTTGCAGGTAAATGAGCAGAGAACCCAATTATATAGGCAAAGTTCGGGATGTGTATGATTTAGGGGATGCACTTCTTTTGGTGTCCTCTGATAGAATTTCTGCTTTTGATTGTGTTTTTTCTGAAAAAGTTCCAGAGAAAGGCAAAATCTTAAATCGGATTTCAAACCAATGGTTTCATTTTTTTAATAAAATTCCAAATCACATATTAGAAACAGACCATAAAAAATTTCCCATTCCATTTCAATCGGAAGAGTTCAAAGATCGGGCTGTGTTAGTTCAGAAATGCAAAAGAATTGATTATGAGTGTGTTGTTAGGGGATATATTGCAGGGTCTCTATGGAAAGAGTATAAAAATAATGGAACCCTTAACTTTGAAAAAACAGATTTAAAACTAAAAGAATCTCAAAAACTTCCAGAACCAATATTCACTCCTGCAGTCAAAAATGATTCAGGTCATGATGAAAATATATCGGAAGCAGAGCTCAAGAGAAGAATAGGAGAGAATTTATTTAATAAATTAAAAGAAACTTCTCTCATTTTGTATACAGAAGCATCAACTAGAATGAAGAGTGCAGGTATTATACTTTGCGACACAAAATTTGAATTTGGAATTTATAAAGATGAAGTTTTATTGATAGATGAAGTTTTAACACCGGATTCTTCAAGGTATTGGGATGAATCTTCTTATCGAGAAGGGAGTTCCCCTCCCAGTTATGATAAACAAATCTTAAGAGACTATTTAGAATCAACTGAATGGAATAAAGAACCACCAGCTCCCTCACTTCCAAAAGTAATAATTGAAAAAATTGTAAATAAATATAAGGAAATTGAAACTAAGATTTACTCATGTACATAGGAAAAGTTAATATATCATTAAAACAATCAGTATTGGATCCCCAAGGTAATACAGTCATGAAATCACTTCATGATTTAGGCGAAAATTCAGTAGCTGATGTTAGGATAGGAAAATACATTGAAGTATCACTAAATTCAAATGATAAGGAATCAGCTCTGAGGGATTTAGATAGATTATGTAAAAATCTCTTAGTTAATCAGGTAATTGAAACCTACCAAATTCAAGTAGAAAAGGTGAATTGATGAAAACGGGGGTTATTGTATTTCCTGGCTCTAATTGTGATAAAGATATTGCCTACATACTAAAACAATACTATAAGCATACTGTTGATTTTATTTGGCATAAGAATTCTATTGAAAAAGATTATGATTTAATTGTAATACCAGGTGGATTTTCATACGGAGATTATTTGAGATGTGGTGCAATTGCAAAATTTTCAAATGCTATGAAATCTTTAAAATCACATGTGGAAAAAGGTCGTAAAGTTCTCGGAATATGTAATGGTTTTCAGATTTTAACCGAAGCAAATTTACTTCCCGGTACTCTAATGCGAAATAAGAATTTGAAGCATATCTGTAAAACAGTGTATATTAAAAAAGGTAGCTTATCAAACCCTTTAACGCATTCCTTCGAAGAAGATGAAGTTTTAGAAATTCCAATATCTCACAGTGATGGAAATTATTATGCTGAGAAGGATAGTATTAAGGAATTAGAAGACAATGGTCAGATTTTATTTAAATATGCATTTGAGAATCCAAATGGATCTATTGATGATATAGCAGGTATCACATCAAAAGATTATAAGATTATTGGGCTAATGCCTCACCCAGAACGAGCGATGGAAGACTGGTCTGGAAGTAAAGATGGAAAAAAAATATTTGATAACCTATTCACCAGATAGAAAACTTCTCTTGATAAATATCATAAATTTTATATGTTTAAGAAATAATATCCTAATAGACGAAAATAAGCACACAAGTTAAAATAAATCTAGCTAATAATGAATTGGGGTATTTTGCCTCATTTTATACTATTGTCATCTCTGTACTAAATTATGTAAGGAATTATTAATGGATAAATCACTACTAAAAAAATCAGTAATAACGGTAATTTTAGGTGGCGGAAAGGGTACAAGACTCCTTCCCCTTACACAAAAGAGATCAAAACCAGCAGTTAGTTTTGGTGGTAAGTATAGGTTGATTGATATCCCAATCTCCAATGCCCTCAACTCTGGATTTGATCAAATTTACATTCTAACCCAATTCAATTCCTATTCTTTAAATAGACATATATCAAGAACTTATGGAGTACTTTCAGGACAGAGGCAGGGGTTTGTAGAGATCATAGCTGCCGAACAAACAAATTCCAGTGTAAAATGGTTTGAAGGTACAGCGGACGCCGTCCGTAAAGTTTTACCTCACTTGGATGACATGGGATCTGAGTACATAATGATCTTATCTGGTGACCAGCTTTACAATATGGATTTGGATGAGTTTATGGAATGCCATTTAAATGACCAGGGCACTGACATGACAATAGCAGCAAATGTGGTTCCTCCTGAATTGGCTAGTGCATTGGGTATCATACGAAAAGATGAAAATGGATGGGCAACTGCGTTTTATGAAAAGCCATCTAATTTAGACGATGTTAAAGACTTTCAAATGCCCGATGGAAATTACCTTGCATCCATGGGTATTTATATTTTTAAAACTTCCGTTTTAATGGAGCTATTAAAAGATAACCAACTCACTGATTTTGGTAAAGAAATAATTCCCGATGCACTTTTAAATAGAAAGATTAAGGTTTATAACTATGAGGGTTATTGGGAGGACATTGGAACCATTCGAGCATTTTATGATGCAAATATTATGCTCACAGATGATCTTCCCAGATTTAATTTATATTTGGAACACAGACCATTCTTAACTAGGGCTAGGTCTTTACCACCAACGAAAGTCAATAAAGCTAATTTATACAAGGCTTTATTATCTGAAGGATGTATCATAAATGACTCAACTATTATTCGTTCAGTTATAGGTGTACGACAAGTTGTGCAGTCTGGGACCACAATAGAGAATTCTGTGATTATGGGGGCAGATTCTTATGGAACCATTGATAGAAAAGGCTTGGGAATTCCCGTTGGAATTGGAAAAAATTGTGAAATTCGAAATACGATAGTTGATAAAGATTGTTATATAGGGGATAATGTAAAACTTATAAACAAAGATAATTTGAATGATTTTGAAGATGAATATGTAAAAATTGTAGATGGAATCATTGTAGTACCAAGGAGAACAGCAGTTCCAAATGGTTATGAGATTTGAGTATCTAATTATATGAATAATCCTGGGCTACAAAAATATGACTTATCAGAATACAAGGGCTTAAAAAATCGAAATTTTTATAAGGAAGATACTGCCCTTCAGCGAGTCATACATAAATTTTTACAAAGTAGTACCCCTGAAGAAAAAGAATCTATTGAAAGTCATATCAATGGTTATGGTGAAATGGTTGGTGGTACTTTAAATGATCTAACGGAAAAGTCACACAAAGAAGGAAAATATGGAGAAATCCAAAAGTACAACTCAATTGGAAAACGTGTTGATGATATCATATACTCACCCGAACAAATCCTATCTAGAAAGTTATCCTATGAGTATGGGGTGGTTAATTTAGATTTTCATAAACAATGGAAGTTCCCCTTTCATGCAACGCATAGATATGCTTTAGCCTATTTGATGAATCTGAATGGAGAGGGAGGAGTTTCCTGTCCATTGGCTATGACGGATGGAATGATATATGCTCTTAAGAATTTAGGAACAGATGAGCAAAAGAAAAAATATCTACCTCTTGTTGCTTTCGAAACAAGTAAATCTTACTTTATGGCGGGTCAGTATGTCACAGAACGGGTGGGTGGAAGCAATGTTGGAGCCAATCGAACTACGGCGCGAAAAATAGAATCTGGAAAATGGATTTTAAATGGAGAAAAATGGTTTTGCTCAAATCCAGGTGACCTTTGGGTGACCACAGCAAAAATAGAAAGTTCCAATACAATTGGTATGTTTCTGGTTTCTCGGTTTAAAGAATCAGGTGATTTAAATGGTCACCATTTGTTACGAAAAAAAGATATCATTGGATCTAGAGGAAAAATCACTGCAGAAGCAATTTATGAGGATGTGGAGGCAGAGGAACTAGGAAGACCCTCACATGGATTGGTAAATTTAATTCGATACATCATCACAATTTCTAGGTTACATGTAGGAATTGGGGCATGTGGTAATTCTAGAAGAGCAGTTATGGAGGCTTTAGAGTATGCTAGATTTAGAACTGCTTATGGTAAAAGCCTCAAAGATTTTTTCATTTATGAAAAAACCCTCTGTGAACTTCAAATAACACAAACAGCTTTAACATTTAGTAATTTTCGATCTATCTCTTTATGGGAAAGTAATCATCTCTCTGCTAACATAATAATTCCTTTGATGAAATACATTTCATCTTCAATAGCTACATCAAACTGTCATACAGCAATTTTATGCTTGGGAGGAAATGGAATTGTTGGCGATTTTTCTCCCCTTCCTAGGCTTTTGAATGATTCAATTATCAATGAATCATGGGAAGGAACTCACTTCTTACTTACAGACCATATTTTAAAAGCCTTAGAGAGAAAAAAATTTCGAGATGCTTTTTTAGAAGAATGCAATATATCCAATGAGAGTTTCAATGAACTTTCAGAAAACGTAAGATCATTATATAACGAAAAAAAACAATCATTACTCAATTTTCTTAACCTTAGCATTGATATAAAAGATGCATTACGTATGTCTATTGCAAACACAGCGTATGACTTATTTTCACTTTCTCTATTAATAAAGGAAGTTCAAACAGATATAAATAATAAAGTAAGTGATTCTATTTATATAACAATGACTGAACTTTTCTCAGAGATGATCCAAGTTAAAAAAGGAGGAGATTTTCCATTGGGAAGTAAAATATATGATAAAAAAAATAGGACTAGAATTTTAAATTATTAATAATTATTTTTTTACTATCTTTGTTAAGTTCATAAATGATTTTCGAAGGGGTTTCATAAATGGTAATCGAGCAACTCTTAAGAGCTGAAAAATAAAATATAAAGTGGAATCTAAAACAAGTATGGTTTTTTTTTTGTTTTCTGATTTATCATACAAGCAATAATAAATTATACCCAATTCTAATAACCAAAATAGCTCAGGTATAATTTCTGAAAATTCATCAGGAAATTTTTGGTTAGTATCCACCATAGCATACCGGAAGGATTGGATTTCTTTGGCTCTAAACACAGAGGACTCTTTGCTAAATGGAGAGAGGGGGCTATTGGGGTCACCAGATAGTTTAGCTAGAACATGTAAAAAATTAGCATGTGGCATAAATTTGGTGACTTTGAACTGGAGGATATGTCGAATTCTTTCCCTAAAATCACGATTTTCTTCACAATAGATTTTGCTATCTTCTTCTGATTCTTTCTGAACAAGTTCATAGAAATGAAATACTATATCATCTTTGGATTTAAAATGATAGTAGGCAAGTCCAAGGGAGACTTTTGCTTCTCTAGCAATCATTCTCATTGTTGTTTCTTCATAGCCATAGTGCTGAAACAAACGGATGGCAGATTTATAAATTTCAGTCCTGGTATTCTTAGATTTTTCAGTTGTTTTCCTCATAAACCATTCATCCAGTAGCGTCATATCATATTCGATTTCAAAAAAATGTAAAGCTAAAAGAGAGATTCAAATAAGAAAAAATATAGAAAATTTATTTTCGTATGGGTATCTCCGAAATTATTAAAAAGTTTTATGAATTAAGAGATTTGTTTTTAGATTTTTTATTAAATTGGAAATTTCGCAATTAATTTTTGGCTAAAGAAATTGCGAAGTTTTTCAATTTATTTTTAAAGAGATTTGTTAGGACTTTTGCCCTAGGGGACCTAATTTCTTTAGAAGCAGGTCATTTACTAGCTTTGGATCTGCTTTTCCTTTTGTTTCCTTCATCACAGCGCCAACCAAAGAACCCAAAACTCTATCTCTTCCCTTTTTCCAACCATCAATAGCATCAGGATTTTCTAAAAGTGCCTTATCCACAATTCTTTCGATCTCTTTGTCATCGCGTACTACGGATAATCCTTTTGATTTGATAATATCTGAAGGGTTATTTTTTGATGTTAACATTTCCTCAAAAACAGTTTTTGCTATTTTTCCAGAAATTTCACCATTAGAGATTAATTTTATCATCTCACCAATTCTTTTGGGTTCTATTTGAAATTCAGTGATACTAATATTTTCTCTATTTACAATTCCCAATATTTCATCTTTTACCCAATTGGATGTTTTTTTGACATCACCGGAATAATGCAATGTAGTTTCAAAATATTCTGCAATTTCACGTTCTGAAGTAAGAACTTCAGCATCATATCCCGGTAACCCTAACTCCTGGATGTATCTCTCTTTTTTAGCTTGGGGTAGCTCAGGTAATGTTTTTCTAATCATTTCTACATATTCTTGTGTGAGTACAATTGGTGGGAGATCCGGGTCTGGAAAATATCTATAATCATGAGCCATTTCTTTGGTTCTCATCGGCACTGTTTTTAGTGCATTTGAATCCCATAGCTTAGTCATTTGAGGAAATACTAAGTTGTTTGCATACTGGTCTTTTTGCCACTCCACTTCATAATCGATTGCCTGTTTTACAGCCTTAAAAGAATTTAGATTTTTAATTTCAACCCTTGTTCGAAATTCTGTGCTACCTTTGGGTCGAATCGATACATTGGCATCACAACGCAATGAACCTTCTTCCATGTTGCAATCAGAGACCCTAACATAACTTAAGATATTTTTTAAGGTAACTAAATACATGTATGCTTCTTCACTAGACCGTAGTTCAGGTTCGGAAACAATCTCAATCAGGGGAGTTCCTGCACGATTGAGATCTACATAGGAATAGGGGAGGGAAGAATCGGCTGAGTGCATTAGCTTACCAGCATCTTCTTCGAGGTGAATCCTAGTGAGATGGATAGTTTTATTTTCTGTTGAGTCTTTTGGCTGAAATGAAATTTGTCCACCAACACAGATTGGCTTGTCATACTGTGAAATTTGGTACCCCTTAGGTAGATCAGGGTAAAAATAATTTTTACGATCAAATTTTGTGAAAAGTGTGATGGAGCATCCCAGTGCTAATCCTGCTTCAACAGCCTTTTGTAAGGCTACTTCGTTGAGTACAGGAAGGGTTCCGGGGAGTCCGTAGCAAACAGTGGATACCTGAGTATTAGGAGACGCACCAAATGCGATGGGACTCTCTGCAAAAATTTTTGTGTTGGTATTGAGCTGTGCATGGACTTCCAGACCAATGATTACTTCGTACTCCATTTACATTTTCCTTAGATCATAAAATTTTTCATAAATTCAGATACTTTATCCACAACCGGACTGTAGGGTGGGTAGAGCAGTCGAACCGTACTCAAAATACCCTGTCTTAAAATTGCACGTTCATGGCTAAAAGCTTTAAAACCATAGATTCCATGATAAGAACCCATACCACTATGGTTCACCCCTCCAAATGGCAAATGGGAATTAGCCAAATGAATGATAACATCATTGATAGCAACACCACCGGAAGATGTATTTTGTAAAATATAATCTATATTTTTAGAATCATTTGAGAAGATATAGAGTGCCAGAGGTTTGGGTCTGGAATTTATATGTGTGATTGGATCATCCAATGATTCATAAACAACCAATGGTAAGATTGGTCCAAAAATTTCTTCCTGGAGAATATCAGCTTCCAAGGGAACATTGGATAGTACTGTAGGGAAAAAGAAAAGGGATTCTGATTCAAAATCTCCACCCATTTCCAATTTAGCTCCTTGGTCGAGAGCGTTTTGAACTAAGTCTACTAAGCGCTTGTGATTTTTCTTGTTGATGATTCTACAAAAATCAGGATTGTCTATTAAATTTTTGCGGTTGGTCTCATAGAATCCGTTGAGGGAATCCTTCATTGCCTGCACAAATTTATCCAATTGTTTCTTGTGTATGAATGTATAATCTGGGGCAACACATGTCTGTCCTGCGTTTAAAACCTTTCCCCAAAGTATTCTTTCCGCAGCAATTCGTATGTCAGAAGACTCATCAATGATCACAGGTGTTTTTCCACCCAATTCAAGTGTTACAGATACAAGATTTGCTGCAGCTTTTTGCATTACAATTTTTCCAACTTGGGTGGAACCAGTGAAAAATATGTGATCAAAGGGAAGTTCTGTTAAAAATTCAGATACCTTATAGTCTCCCACAAATAGACAAACTTCTTCTTCGACAAAAATTGTCTCAAGAATACGTTTCATAATCTCAGATGTGTTAGGAGTAAATTCAGAGGGCTTGAGAATAACTGTATTCCCTGCTGCAATCGCTGATACCACAGGAGTAATTGCTAATTGGAAAGGATAATTCCAGGGAGATATGATTAAACATACTCCTTTTGGCTGATATTGTATTTCACTCTTGGTGCCAAAAAGGGTAAGCGGGGAATCTACAGATTTCATATTCATCCATCCGGAGATATTGCGTATAACTTCATTGATTTCTTGTAAGACTGGTAGGATTTCAGTAATATCTGTTTCCTGCCCTGCTTTTTTAAAATCATCATAGAGAGCTTTTCTTATATCATCTGCTCTAATTTCGATTATATCTTTGAGTTTTTTTAACTTTTGAACTCTTTGTAATACATCTGATTTTCTGAGTTCTAGGGAATATTTTTTTTGCTTTTGAAAGACTGATAAAATTTTATCTCTATACTCATTTGTAAATTCATCAAATTTATTAGAACTATTTTTAGAACTTGAATTTACTTGTTTTTTAATTTTTTTTGTAGTACGATCTTGGTTGGTTGTAGGTTCTTTTTCTTCAAGGCTCATTTTATTTCTCCGGTTGAATTAATATTTTTCCAGCACTCATGTTATTTTTGTAGTAATCAATGGCTTCAAATCCATCTTCTAATGTAAAATGTTTTTGAACATCTGAGCGTAAAGATGTTGACAATAATTTTTGGGCATCCTGTGTGTGCTTAAAAAAATCTTCCTGGTTCAAAGATTTTATCCAAAAACTTAACCAAAAACCAGACACTGATTTTTTTTGGAAAATAAAAATTCCAGGGTTTAGTGATATGGGATTTTCAGAAAGATTTCCATAACAAATCATATTTGTTTCCTGTGGAGACAAAAGAAAGATTTTTTCCGCAACATCTCCACCCACGGCATCTATGAAAAAATTAATTTTAAGTTTTCTAGATAACTTTAGGTATTCTTTTTCAAAGTTAGGAGATGATGAATTTAAAATATGTTCAGCTCCTAGCTCCAAGAGAGATTGAATCTGTTCTTCTTTGCGAATTATGTTGAGGAGGGGGATATTTCTTTCTTTGCATAGCCTTACGATCATTTTACCCAATGCACTTGCAGATGCAGTTTGCACAATTCCTGTAGCCAATTTTTCTTTAGCTAGTTCCAAAAGAGCATAGGATGTCAGTGGATTGACAAAAAACATAGAACCTTCTTCTAAGCTTACCGAATCCAGAAGGGGAATGCAATTTTCTGATTCTGTGGTCAGGAATTCAGCGTATGTTCCATCTCCCGTAGAACCCGCAACACAGGCAACCCTATCCCCAACTTTGAATTTTGATATTTCTGGAAATATTTCAACAATTGTTCCTGAGGCTTCAAAACCTGGGACAACTGGAAGTTTTTTTTTAATCCCATACAACCCACGAATAAACATGAGATCGGAGGGATTGATAGGAGAAGAATGAATTCTAACCCTAACTTGGTTTTCTTTGAGGGGAGTGATAGGTTTATCGATAAGTTTAAAAGAAGATTTTTCCCCAGAGTAATCAATGATTTGCAATGCCTTCATTGATTCTGGTATTTTTTTTTCCATACAAGTAACTTCTAGCTTTCAATTCAGGAAATGTCTATTCAAAAATCAAAAAAAAATTGAGAAACCCCAATTTGGGGTCCCTTTATTAATTTTTTACCAATCCCCACCACCACTGTCAGAATCATCAAAAGATCCTGAATCTGATGAATAGCTATCATCTTGTGATTTCCAATCATCGGAAGAAGAGTCGGAGTAGGAGGAATTATCATGGGCAGAAAGACTATCATTTCCCATAAATTTATCATAAAGCCAATTTCCTGCAACAGCTCCCAACATACCCGTCATCAAGGAACCGAAAAATCCCATTCCTCCGCCTCCCATTCCACCCATCCCCGGGCTATAACCCCCTCCGCCCATCATAGCGGAGATAACTCTAAATGCCACAAATAGGATCAATCCAAAAAAGAGAATGCTCATGAATGAAAAACCACCGGAATCGGAAGAAGATCTAGTGGTATGTACGGGGGATTCTGCCATTCGATTGCTAGGTCTGGAGTTTGCGGAGAGAAGAACATTGGAGTAGTAGCTCACGGCATTTTCAAGTCCCGAATCAAAATTTTTGGTTTTAAAGGACTCAATTAACTTGGCTTTTAAATTGCTCGAGTCATTTGCCGTAAAAACAGATTTTGTCTTATTTCCAACTTTGATTTCAATTTTTTTTTCCTTTTTTGCAATCAAAACATAGACACCATTCACTTTTAAGGACTTTGCCCTATCCATAGCAAAAGAAGATGAATCTGTAGGTTCCGTAGTTTCAATTGTCTCAAGAACAAATTCTTTTCCCGTTTTGGATTTAATTTCTTGGATCTTTTGGTTTGCACTTTGGACCGCATCCTTGGTAAAAAATTGGATGGGGTCAATTACCTCTGCATTTATTCCTGAAATACTAAATAAAAAGAATAGTAAAGATGTGATTTGAAGGGTTTTTTTCATATTTTACCTCTTACATATAGACTGTTTTTAGTTCAATAAAAAGATAGCCCATTTTTAAAACTTTCCATATAGATTTTTTATAAAAGAATCAAAAAAAAATTCAAAAAAAGCATCCCTATAATAAATTTTTGTCCGGGTTACATTGTAATATAAGGGTATATTGAGGAGAGAGAGACCATGCAAGACAGAATAAATTATGAAATTATAAATGAACAAATTCTCACCAAAATAGTCAAAAATTCATGGCTTACATTATAATCCGTCTATTTATAGATCCAACTCGGATCTATAAGAAACTACAAACTAATATTTTTTTAGGGGATAGGAGTTTTTTACAGTTGTGGAGTAAAAATTCCGCCAAGGAGGGTATTCCTAAAGTGTAATTTCACCATTTTTCAATATAAGAAGAGAGTAGAATAGTTAAGGGTATAGATTCTTCCCGGGGTTTTCCGGGCAATACAAACTAAGGAGATCAAAAATGGAATTTAACACAAGAAAAGAAGTGATAAGAGGTATTCGCAATGGCAGTGAGAGAGCCGTAAATAAGTACTGTACTGAAATAAAGAAAAATCTCTCTAAAAATTTATTAAAAGATTCCTACGATTTTTACTATAAAAATAGATATAAATTCCCCGAGTTGAGCGGACCTGAAGAATTTGAAAATGAGATGCTATTTGCAGTTTGTCGAGTTGCATTGAAGAATAATGTATGTATGGAACTTTTTGAATTTGAAGAAGATTATACCCATTTTCAAAAGTATATCTTTGGAATCTACAGATACATTAGATTGGGAACAATTGGTCATTGGATAAATAAGGGTAAGCATATTGAACCCCATACAATTACATACAACATGTACGGAGAAGCATTTGAACATCTTTTCATTTACAGGGATACTCATGATAAAGAGGAAGAGATTAGCAAAAAAGAATTTTTATTAGGAAAAATGAAATCTTCTATCCAGAAAATGAGAAATGGGGATAGAAAAAAAGTTATGAATCTTTGGATCCAAAATTCTAAGATTAAGACTATATCTGAAAAATTAAATATGAATATGAATACGGTATCTGCCCACATTCGACGTGGAAAGCTAGAAATTTTAAGGGAAATGAAAAAAACTTCATCACTTAACTAAATATCTAAAGGGACTGTAACAACGTTTACCAATCTACAGTCCCTTTATTTTTATATTAAGAATCTCTTAGTTGAGCTCTCAAAACTTTTTTATCAAATTTCCCTACACTTGTTTTTGGAATCGCATCTACAATGTGTATATCAGAATCTTTTGGAATCTGCCATTTTTCAAATTTATCTGATAAAAATTTTAAAATAGAGTGTTTGTTAAAATTATCTTTAAAGCCCTCTCCCGGAACTAAGAATACAACTACAGCTTCTCCCCTAACATCATCAGGTCTTCCTACCACTGTGGCTTCTAAAATACTTTCATGGGACATTAAGAAATTTTCCATTTCTACTGAGGATAACCATTCTCCCCTTGTTTTAATTAGATCTTTTTTTCTATCTGTGATTTCAAGATAACCCAATGGATCAATATTAGCAATATCACCTGTGTTGAACCATCCATCTTCAGTGAATGAAATTTTTGCATCCAAGGAATCTGTTTTGTAATATTCCTTTATAATCCAAGCACCCCTGACTAAAAGTTCTCCACTTGTCTTCCCATCCCTTGGAACCGTATTACCTTTTTCATCTACAATTTTCATTTCAACCATTGGAACGGATAATCCCTGTTTTGCCATATAAGAAAACTGAGTTTCTTTTGATTCTGATTCAATTTCCTTTTTTAGATTACAAATAGTTCCCACAGGAGACATCTCTGTCATACCCCATGCGTGTAGTACAGTTATTCCGAAATCTTTTTGGAAGTTTTCAATCATTGATTTAGGTGCAGCAGATCCACCTACAACCAAAGCTCTCATACTACTCATATCATAATTATTTTTCTTTAAAAATTGATACAAAGGATTCCAAATGGAGGGAACTCCTGCAGCTACTGTTACCCGTTCATTTTGGATTAATTCTGCTATTGGTTTACCAATGAGGTGGGCACCCGGGAAGACTGCTTTTGAACCTGTGAGTGCACAAGCAAAAGGAATTCCCCAGCAATTAACATGAAACATAGGTACTACAGGTAGTATAGTATCATTCATACCCAAACCCAAACTGTCTTTCATGCAAATTCCTACAGAGTGTAAATAGGTAGATCTATGAGAATAAAGTGCACCTTTGGGGTCACCAGTTGTTCCTGAAGTATAGCAAAGTGAAGCAGCTAAATTTTCATCTAAGTTTTGGAATAATTCTTTTTCTTCAGAACTACTCAATAACTCTTCATAGTCTAGTGTATTTTTTAAATCAGGATCAATTGGACCCCCATCATTCATGATAATAAATTTTTTAACTGTTTTGAAGTCATTTTGTAGTGGAGTAAGTAGTTTAGTTAAACTTGAATCTACAAATATAAATTGATCTTCTGCATGATTTACAATAAATTTTAATTGTTCTGGAAATAATCTTATGTTGAGAGTGTGTAGTACGGAGCCCAAAGAAGGTATTGCAAAGTATAGCTCCATATGCCTATATGTATTCCATGCAAATGTTGCTACCCTATCTCCTTTTTTTACTCCTAAAGAATTGAGAACATTCATAAGTTTTACAGTTCGTTTATAAAAATCTATAAATTTATACCTAGAGATTGACTCATCTGCCATTCGACTTACAATTTCCTGCTCGGGATAGATATCCCTCGCCCGAAATAAAATTTTATCTAAAGTTAAGGAGTAATCCATCATCAAACCATTCATATCATCACCTCTTTTGTAAGTTTTAAAAATTATATGGCAATTCGAACCATTAATAAAATGTAAAATTTCCTAAGAAAATCATTGTTGAAAATCGAACACAAAAAAAGATAGTAAATATACGATTCTCACCCTATCTCGAAATACCTCATCCCGAAATCGGGTCAATTGTTTCCCGGAGTTTATACAATTTGAAACAAAATACTACAATTATTAAAGATTCAAGTCAATCTTTTTTTACTGAAATTTCCCTTAGCAAAGAAACCCTCAAATCAATTGAAGAAATGGGGTACAATGAAGCTACACCTATCCAAAAACTATCCATACCTTCCTTATTGAAGGGAGATGACCTAATCGGTCAGGCACAAACGGGTACAGGAAAAACTGCTGCTTTTGGGATTCCATTGATTGAGAAAATCTTACCCAAAGACAAAACTGTAAGTGGAATTATTTTATGTCCTACAAGAGAACTTGCCATACAGGTTTCCGTTGAACTAGGAAAACTGAGCAGACATAAAAAACATATTCATATTTTAGCAGTATTCGGTGGAGATCCCATCCAAAAACAAATCCAAGCACTCAGAAGAGGTACCGTGAACATTGTAGTTGGTACACCCGGAAGAATCATGGATTTATATGAAAGAAAGGTTCTCAATTTAGATTCAATTAGAATTGCAGTCCTTGATGAAGCAGATGAAATGCTAAATATGGGATTTCGTGATGAAATTGAAGAACTTCTCAGTTGGATGCCCGATTCACGTCAAACAGTTCTCTTTTCTGCCACTATGCCAAAGCCCATCATGGATATTGCAAATCGTTTTCTTCATAACCCAACCCATGCAAAGATAACTAGATCAGAATTAACAGCAGCCAATATTCAGCAATTTTATTATGAAACAAGAGAATCTGAAAAAACAAATTTAATACAACTTTTAAAACTTTACTATGATCTTAAAACTATATTGATCTTTTGTAACACAAAAAGAAAAGTTGATGATGTTGTTAAATCTTTGGGATACCTAGGTATCTCCGCAAATTCCTTGCATGGTGATTTGAACCAAAACCAAAGAAACCAAGTGTTAGATTCATTTAGAAAAGGAACCAACTCAGTTTTGGTTGCAACCGATGTAGCTGCCCGAGGAATCAATGTAAATGAAATAGATGGTGTATTTAATTATGACTTACCCATGGATTTTGAAAGTTATGTGCATAGAATTGGAAGAACTGGTAGGGCAGGTAAGTCAGGGATAGCATTTAGCTTTGTATCTAGCAATGGAGAAGTTAAAAAACTTTATAGAATAGAAAAAAATATCAATGTCACTATAGAGAAAAAGAAGCCCCCCGGTATAAAAGATATGAAAGAAGCCTATGTAAAACAGGTTGAAAATATGTACCAAGCTCATTCCAAAGCAAAAGATATATCCTTTTATAAGACAGTATTGGATAAATTGAGTTCATCTGGTATTACAGCTGATGAAATAGCCCCAATATTACTCAGTATGAATTTTCCATTTAATTTTAAAGAGGGAAGATAATCCAAATTAATATTTTTTAGAAATGCATTTTTGACGTTCCTGCAAAAAGTCAGTTTTTGCAATCTTATTCGCAATATCCTAGGCTTTTTTCCGCCTACCAGCGGAAAAAGATAGCAATTGCAGTTGCGTCATTTATAAATTTTTTTATATTGGAGGATCCTGTTCTATTTTGGAAAATCCTTTTTCAATATTTGTTCTGTACTTCAATAAAAATGGAATGTTAAATTCTTTAGGATAGTCCATCCATTTCTTTAAGTTTCCTAATTTTTGGTAATTATAATGAAATGGAAAGGAATCGGGGTACTTTTCTCCATCTGGATAACCCATGCTTTTAGAGCCTGCGGTGATAGTCCTAATCAAAACACTTTTTTCAGATATTGGCATAGATTTTATGTTTTCTCTAAAATTAATTGGAAATTTAAAATACTCCTCAGCATTCGATGTGTAAAATACATTGATGGTCAATCCAGCTTGTGATACCCTTTTGGAAATATCTTTTAGAGTAACAGGGCCTGTTAAATCTCCATTTACAGCAATGATCTTATTCTCTACTGCTTTTCTTCTTAGAAATTGAAAATCATCTTCTTTGTTAGAAAATGTCTTAAGAAAAAAGTTTTTTTCCATATAATCTAGTTCTTGTAAACGCTCAGGAACTCCAATCCCTGATTTTAGCCCTATATTTAGACCAATTTCCAAATCAGCAAACTCATTCCCCGCTTTATCTTGTAAATATTTACTTGTGGATTCTCTATTTTTTCTCATCCAGAAATTTTTAAACTCTGTGTGGTTTTGAGAATTTTTTAAAAAGAAAATATGGAGTCGATTGACTTTTACAATTTCGGGATCAAAGTCTACTAAAAATATCCATTCACTTTTTGCCCTGGCTGCAAAACTAAGATTTTGGTCGGTACCCACTCCCAAATATGCTCCACCCAGGGAATCTATGATATTCCAAAATAGATCTATTCTTCTTTCATTGGATGCAGGGTAGTGTTCAGCATATAGACCCCTATTTTTTCGCATGGGATCCAATTCAATTGTTCCAATTCCTGGATTTGGATTGCTGATGGGATCTTTTTTTTCAATGGGGGAGCAGCTAAAAATGGACAAAATGAGTATTATAAATTTCACAACTCAAAATTCCAAAAGGAACTCTGTCTGAATATTCTTTTTTGGAGAATATAGACTCTTACATATATAAGTACTATTACTTATATAGAAATATTTTTAAGAAACAAACCTTCAACATACAAACCTTTTATTAAATTGAAAAATAGGGGATGGATTTATTTGTTTATTTTCCCGTATGGGTTTTTCCTATGAAGGGAACAAGTAAAAAGATTGACTGGTCAAATAGGTATGTAGAGGTCAGAGTATCTCCATTACTATTTGCATTTTTCTGGAGGAAAAATAAATGAAGCTATCTAAAAAGAAGTATCTATTTGTTGGGATTTTTTTTACACTTTTAGGTACATTTTTATCACCAATATTTTTTCATTCAACAAATTCAACATTCTTCTTGCAAGCAGACCCAAAAAAAGAACTATCACCTGCTAAAACACAAGCAATTAGCTTAGAGACAGCATTTGGGGAAGTCTTTGATTCTGTATCACCTAGTGTTGTTTCTATTGCAACCGAGAAAACAATTAAATTTAATCAGAACCAATTTCCCTTTGACCCATTCTTTGAACCTTTCAATGGGAATGGAAGGGGACGGGAATTTAAACAAAAACAAAATGGACTTGGTTCTGGCGTGATACTAAATGAAGAAGGTTATATTCTTACAAACGAACATGTGATTCGGGAAATGGATAAACTCACAGTTAAACTTAAGAATAAAAAAACATACGATGCTAAATTAATTGGAGCTGATAAAACACTAGATATTGCTCTATTGAAAATCAAACCTAGCTCCAATTCAGAACTCACCGTAGCCACATTAGGCGATTCTTCCAAGGTTCATGTTGGAAATTGGGCTATTGCTATTGGGGCACCATTGGGCTTTGAACAATCTTTTACTGTGGGAGTTGTGAGTGCAATTGCCAGGGGTGGGATAGATTCAAGTGGTGTTGGGTATATCCAAACAGATGCTGCTATAAATCAGGGAAATAGCGGTGGTCCTTTACTAAATATCAATGGGGAAGTCATAGGTATCAATCGAATGATTGCTTCCCAAAGTGGTGGATCTGTAGGGATTGGATTTGCTATACCGATCAACGATGCTAAAAAAATTGTTGAAGAATTGAAAACCAATGGAAAGATCAGAAGGGCATGGTTGGGGATTGGTTTGGATAGTATTACAGAAGAAGATATAAAAGAATTAAAGCTTATTGATTCTAAGGGAGCGGTTGTAAAGCAGATCATGGAAGGCTCTCCTGCCTCTAAAACAGGAATCCAAATCCAGGATGTGATAGTTAAATTGGATTCAAAAGATATTGAAACTCCTGAAGATGTAATTTCTTATGTGAGAGAATCCAAAATAGGCAAGAAAATTGACATAAAACTTCTTAGAGCCGGTCAGACAGTTCGTCTACAGGTGACAACTGCCGAAAGGCCTAATTGATTGGCTGAAAGAATTTTTCAACCGGAAGACTCATCTACTGACGAGGATACCCTCAGACCCTCCAGTTTAGATGAGTTTATTGGCCAAAAAGAGATCCTAGAGAATTTAAAAATATTCATAGAAGCTACTAAAAAAAGAGAATCATCCCTAGACCATGTCCTCCTCTCTGGTCCACCGGGATTGGGAAAGACTACCCTTGCTGGTATCATAGCAAAAGAACTTTCTTCAAACGTAACCATTACCTCAGCTCAGGTTATATCGAAAGGTGCAGACCTCGCTCGATTCTTAACACTTCTTAACGAGAGAGATATATTATTTATAGATGAAATTCACAGTTTATCAAGAAACCTAGAAGAAATTTTATACCCTGCAATGGAGGATTACAAAATAGATTTAGTATTGGGAGAGGGAATCACTGCGCAGAGCGTGCAAATACCATTAAAAAATTTTACACTTGTAGGAGCAACCACACGTAGTGGAATGATAAGTGAGCCATTAAAAAATAGATTTGGAATACAACTTAGGTTGCAATACTACACTGATGAAGAAATGAAACAAATTGTAGTACGATCTGCTGATATATTAAAATTAAATATTGATGAACAGGCCTGTTTGGAAATAGGCAAAAGAAGTCGTAAAACACCAAGAATCGCTAATCACTTATTAAAGAGAGTTAGGGATTTTGCAGATGTAAAAAATAATGGTTTTATCTCTTTGGATGTATGTAGGGATTCACTAATTCGGCTGGGGGTAGATGATCTGGGCTTAGATTCACTTGATAGAAATATTATGCAATCCATGATTGAAAGGTACAAAGGGGGTCCCGTTGGATTAAAATCTATTGCTGTTATCGTTGGGGAAGAGGAGCGTACGATTGAAGATACCTATGAGCCCTACCTTGTAAGAATTGGACTAATCAATAGAACTCCTTCCGGTAGAGTTGTAACCAAGATGGGATATAATCACTTAAAAATGGATTCAAAGTATGAAGAAAGAAACTTTCTCTTCTGAAATAAGTAATCTAACCGAAGATGAAAGACGACTATTTTTTTCATCTGCTTTTGTTATATTAATTTTATCATTAATTGTATCACATTTATTTACTAGAAATATGCTCTGGAAAATGATTGGAACGGAGAGTATTGTAGAATTAGAAAAAAATAATCTAACAAACGAAAAAGTATATAACGTACTACTGGAACAGGATTTTAAAGATAAACAAAAAAAAGATGAGATCAAAGCCCTGTCAGATGAAGATGCAGCGGGAACAGGTGGGTTGACTGAAAAGCAAGGATTTCATACATCCAGTCCATTTTATGAATTTATGATGGGAGCTCTCCCGTCTTCTAAAAGTCCAGAACAAAAAGAAACCAAACCAAATGACAAAGAAGTAGATCTGTATGATGTTGGAATCTTTCATGCTGACCCAATGAGTAAGATCATTCCAAAGCCCAGCACCAACCCCACACAACAATCAGTGGGGGAGATGACTAAAATTCCATTTAATTATAGGTTTGAGCAGGATTTTTTATTTAGGTGGGATGGTTCAAAAGTTATTTCACTGCCCCGTAAACAATTGGCAGGGTATCATTATTTTAAAAATATGCTGAGAAAAATTGAAAATAGTTTTTATCCACCCGGAGGCGGAAATTATGCCTATCGAGATATGGCAGGTACAGTGGTTCGAGAAGGGATACTTCCCGGTGAAGTAAAAGTCCAATTTCTTTTAAATGATATAGGAGATGTGATAGATGTTAAACTTATGGCAGGTCAGGGTCAAAAAATTGTTGAAAATGCCTGCATTGAGTCAATTAGAGGACAAAATTTTGGAGTAGTTCCCCCAGAAGTTCGTGAAAATGGTTTGATATTTGGAATAAATTTTGTATTTCCAGATATTTTGCGATATAGATAGTGAAAGTATAGATTTTGAAGGAATGATTATAAAAAGCCGAAAATTAATAATAATAGTTCTAATTAAGCAAGAACTTCTTTAAAGTTAGTTTCTCTAAAATTATTGAACCTAGATTGGAGTATTTCATGTACAATAGAAGAGTCAAAACTCTCTTAGTAGTAACCTTATTTATATATTTTGTATCACCTGTTTATTCAGAAAAAGTTTTAGAACTCAACTCGGAAGAAAAGCAAATTAGAAAAGATAAACTAAAAAAGTTTAATCGTGAGACATTTGTAAATAGATCAAATGAAAAAGCAGACGATGAAACAAAAAAAAATGACATAGATACAGGAAAAAAAATCGCTCTTTTGCAGAGTACAAATGAAAAGGAATCTTTCGTCAGGGGTGTTAGGATAAAAAGGTATGAAATAAAAGAAGATGGAAAATTCGGAGGAGATATATTAGAATTTTCTGATTCAGTTTCTTTTGGACATATAAATACAATAGTAAGAATAGTTACGGGATATATTAAAGAAAATTATAATTATTCAGTAGAGGATTCCGAGTTATTAGCTTTGTATATGGTTTATTATAACCTAAAGCATCGTCAGGATGATTCCTATTTTTTAAAAACTTTTTCAAATCCATTAACATCCAATATCTCCAAAGAAAAAATCGGACTTGATGAAAACTTTGAAGAATGGAAAGGCCAAACTCAGTTTATAATTCCACTTGAAAAAAATGTCTTGAAAAACGGTGGCTTAGACATTGCAACTTTTGAAGTAGAAGACCAAGTAAATACAGAATTAGAATTCCAAAAAGATGGTAGTGAAACCAAAAAAAAATATAATAATATGCAAAGTAAAAAGATAAAAGTTGAGAAAGAGGAAAGTGAAAAAAAATTAATATCTACAAAGAATAGAGAAGTTGAAATCATTGAAAAGAAAAAATCTACAGAAGATAAACTCACAGAACTTTCAAAAGATCCTGAAAAATACAAAGGTGAAATTGAGAAATTAGAATCTGAAAAGAATAAGCAAGCAGAAGAAATTAACAAGCTAGAAGTAGAAAAAAAGCAATTTGCAAACAAAGCTGTTCAGGTTACACAAAGAGAGGAAATGAGAAAGGTTGGAATTACAAATGAAGATGATTACAAAGAAGCTGTAAAAAACAAAAAATTACCGGAAGTTTATTATGACCCATCTACATTGGAAGTTAAAACTAAGGGAACACCATCTATAGATGGAACAAAAGGAATATCCGGGCTTGGGCTAAAGGATAAGAACAGTGGAGCTAATTCATCAGGAACTTCCCAATCTGACAAAAATAAACAACCTGAAACCTATTCTGGATCTGCCAATTCAGTTGGTATACCAAAATGGAAAAATAAAAGTGTAGCTTCTGAAAAAGAAGGAGATCGGGCTGACAAAGACTATTTAAGCCAAATGAGTGGAGATTCTAACCAAGAAATAGGTGGTAGTTCAACTTATGGAAAAAATAAACAACTTGGTACTGATATAAATAATAAAAATGATCAAAATTCTGCTGCTAATTCAAACAGAAATTCATCTTCTAATAATCCCAATTTATCAGGTAGTTCTGGTTCTGTAAATTCTGACACTAATTCCTTAAATAAATTTAATAATAAAAATTCTAATAGTAATGATGTTGCAGCAGGTAATCTAAATTCTCAAAATTCTTCATTATCTAGTAATAATCAAAATTCAAATGAAGTATCTAACAATTCGGGAACTAAAAATGATAATAAAAATAGAAACAATAATTCCTCATCTGTATCACCTAAAATAACAAATCCATCTAACAATGCTAACTCAGCTGATTATCTTGGTAAAAATTCAGAAAATTCAGATTTAAATGGATTAGGTGGAAATAGATCATCAAAAAATAATTTCAATGTAACACAAAAGAGAGATGGAGAGAAATCAGACTCAGTTCGCGGTGCAACTCAGGCTGAAATAGAAGCATCAAAAGGACTTTTAAAATATGCAGAGGAACCCAAGAAAAAAATTATAGTTAAGATAGTAAATGATTACAATGTAGCATTTCGTTTAGGCCAACTTAATATAGCAGCCAGAGAATTTATAAAAGGCGGGAGTACAGGTTTTTTAGTTATAGGTAAAAAGTTACCAATTAAGAGTGAAGATTTATCATTATTCTTATTAGATGCACAAAATTTTGAAATTAAAGCAACTGCAAACAATGTAAGTCTACATAAAAACTCTCCATTTTTATATTATTATGAAAAAATAATTGTTTATGAAAAATATAAAGATTCTGTTTATTTAACTCAATTTAATATGAATTTAGAATTTGAAATGAGAAGTCCTGAACCAATTGATCCTGATACAAATATAACCATTGAAGGTGATTTAGTATCACTATTGAAATATATACCAGAAGAGAAAACTTTTAAAACAATAAATTACAATAGAAAAGATTTTACAAAATTACCTGAATAATAATGAAAAACTATTGGTTATTTAAATCCGAACCAGATGTATTTTCAATTGATGATTTAATAAAGCTACCTCAATCTAAAAGCTCTTGGGAGGGAGTCAGAAATTACCAAGCTAGAAATTATTTACGGGATACTGTTAAATATAATGACCAAGTTTTTTTTTATCATAGTAGGATAGAGCCTATAGGAATAGTTGGAATTGTTGAAATTTGTAGAGAAGGGTATCCTGACACTTTTGCTTTTGATAAAAATAGCCCATATTATGACACTAAGAGTGACCAAACTAAACCCACATGGTTTATGGTGGATGTTGTTTTTAAGGAGAAATTTGAGCCTTTGATTCCACTGGCAGAATTGAGGAAGCATAGAGAATTAGAAAAGATGATTTTACTCCAGAAAGGTTCAAGGCTCTCTATCCAACCAGTATCAGAAATCGAATTTAAATTTATAAATAAATTGAGAAGCAAATGAATATTGCCTGTGTAGGTTCACATCCTGATGATATAGAATTGGCAATGGGCGGGACGATTCTTAGGATGAAACAAAAAGGCCATAGAATTGTACTACTTGATCTTTCAGATGGTGAGCCCACTCCTCATGGTTCAGTTGAGATACGAAAATTTGAACGAATGAAATCAGCAGAAATACTTGGAGTAGAAAGGTTTACATTAAAAAATAAAAATAGATATATTTTTGATACTATAGACTCAAGAGAAGAATTAGCTGAGTATTTTAGAGAGATTAAACCGGATATAATATTTACACATTTTGAATATGATGTTCATCCTGATCATATTAGTGCCTCAAGTATTACAGATGCTGCTAGATTTTATTCAAAACTTACTAAGTCTGATATTAAAGGTGAGCCATTTTTTCCAAAAAAAGTTATCTATTATTTCCCAAATCATATTCATTTAAATATTTTACCATCTTTTTGTATAGATATATCAAAATGTATGGACTTAAAATTAGAAGCTTTACATTCATATGAATCTCAATTTATAAAAAAAGGGGATGGTATTGTACTTCGAGAAATTACTGCTGTTAATAAATATTATGGGATTAGAATTGGTAAAGAATATGCCGAACCATTTATTTTAAGGGATACCCTTGATTTAGATTTTTATAAAGAATTGATTTAAAATGAGAAAATATGATTAAAGAAATATTATGGAATTATAACAGTGAAGATATCAAAGTAAAAATTCATAATTATAAACAACAGAGTAGAATTCCAGAGGGAATTAGTGCTGAAGAATATAAAAATATAAAAAAAGAAATTTATGAGTTTATAGAAGATAGCACTAAGAACAAAATTTCTGAAAAATCAATTTACATAACAGGACATCAACCAGAACTTTTTCATCCAGGGATATTATCAAAAGATTTAATACTTAATAAGCTATCAAAAAAACACAATGCATTTCCAATCCATCTTGTAGTTGATACAGATATTTTTGAATTTAATTACTATTATCCTAAACATAAATTAGACAGCTTTTCATTGAAAAATTTTGATTACCATCAAAATAAAATTTTCTTATTTGAAGAATTAAATATTGAAAAAAGAAAAGAGTTTTTACAAATTCTTAAAAATCAATTAGTAGATTTAGAAATTTTTTTTACTGATGATGATTATGAGTTTTCTAAAAAGTATATCACTGAGTATATTAATCAATTAAATATAGGTGAAAAAATTTATAAAATCAATCAGAATATTAGAAAAATGTATCTCTCAGAAAATCATATATTCATACCTTCAATTAATTTAAGTGATTTTATAAAATTAAATAGTTTTAAGAAATTTGTTGAAATTATTTCAAATCGATGTGATGAATTTATAACAGATCATAATTTCTCTTTAAAGGAATATCGTACAGAGCATAAAATTAAAAATCATGCTCAACCAATTCCTGATTTAGAAGAAGGCGAACTTCCTTTTTGGGAATTAGATATAGAAAATGGTGTTAGGAAATATGCAAGATTTCCATATTCTAGCAATGTAAATTACTCTCCAAGAGCAATTACAAATACAATGTTTATAAGGCTTTTTGTCTGTGATTTCTTTATTCATGGAAAAGGAGGGGGTAGGTATGAATTGATCTCAGATAAAATTATTAAAAAATTTTTTAAGATAGATGGTGCACCTTATAGCATTGCTTCTGCAACCCAACATGTTCCAGTTAATAAAAATATAGAAACATCTCAATACACTCTAAATGATATCAATAAAATATTAAGAGAGATTGTATATTCACCTGAAAAATTTATAGATCCCTTAAATTCCCTCGTAATAGAAAAAAAAAGTATCCAGGAAAGATTTAAAAATCCTTCTGAAGATAAGAAAAATTTAAACACATTGATAACTGAAGTGAATCAAAAACTTTTAGTAGAAGTTAAAGATAAGCAAGAGTACTATGAGTCTTTAAAAGAAAAACTTCCCGTATTAGAGGGAAATAAAGAATGTTTTGAAAATAGGACTTACCCATTTTTTTATTATAATATTAAATTATTAGATGAAGAGATTGATAAATATCTTTAGTCAACTAGGAAACAATTTGTACTCATTCTATACCCAATATAAGTAGTTTCTTTCTTTTCCATATTTTTTAATAATTTTATAGAATTTACAAATCTAGATTTTATATTTACAGGATAATCATAGTTATTTAAGAATTCTTTATAAAATAAGATAGGATCTGTTTCATTGTATTGAGGTGTAAATGAGTATAAAATTTGCCCTTTGTGAGAAGATTCTATTGTTTGGATAATTGAAAAGAGATCTTCTTTGTTCAAAGAAGTTTTATATAGATCTGAGTTTGCTAGGAGCAAAATACCATTTTCAATTTTAGGAAAATTAGATTTGGAAAATTCTAAATTATCTAAATACATAGTTTTTTTATCTTTAAGGTAGAGCTTTTGAGATAGGTAACTAATTTTAGTTTTACTTTGTATCTCATTTTTGTATAATTCTATTCTCTCTAGTTTGTTAATTAAAGCTCTACTTTGGTCATTCGATTGATACATGCTGGTACTGAATTTATTTTCGAAAAGTGAAATAAACTTTTGAGGCTCGTTAGAAATCAAAAGATCGGGACTATGGATAATAAAAAAATTATCTTCTTCTTTATACTCTATAGGAATTTTTAGTAAATATGAGCTAAGATATAAATATGTTCTTTTTTTCTTATCTAAAAGCAAAATTTTTCTTAATTTAGTTTCTAAGAATTCTCTGAGAATTGGTGAGCTTCCTGACTTTGATATTGAATTGTAGTATAAGAATGTATCATTTCTTATCTTCAAGCTTTCATTTGCAATTATCTTACCAGTTATTATTGAGTCTGCTATCTTTATTTTTATAATATCTTTTCCAAATGGGAAAAGTGAAATAATAGATTGACCGGTGGGAGTTTTTTGGACTAATTCCAATGAAACCTGTTGAATTGTAGGTAGGTCTTTAAATTTAACTCCATTGGGAAAAAATCTCTCATTGAAAATGGATAGCTTATCTTTATAAATTGATATATCATAAAATAGTGATGTGGAATCTAGATTTAAAGCTAATTTTTGAATGAGATTTATTAAGTCATTGAGTTCTCTTTTATGATATGATGTAAATGATTCTTCATTTTTAAGTTTTATAAATGTATTTAGATATACATAACTATTTTTTGGATTATATTTAATTTTATCGAATAAGTTTAAATATTCATTGGTAGAATTATTATTATAAATATTCGAACTTAAAAATAAATTTTTTATCTTTAGACTTTCATACTTATTTTTGATATAGTCGTCTAATAAATGATTTTGATATTTTAGATTAAAAAAATCTAAAACTAGGTTAGATGTCTTATTATCATTTCTGTTTATTGCACTTTCTGCATATACCAATAATAGATTAGCAGATATTTTTGAATCGATTCCATTTTCAGGATGAAGTAAAGTAAAGACCATTTCGGTAATTTCATTTTCTCTTTGGTTTGAAAAGGATTTTGAAAAAATATAAAATAAAATTAATTTATCTTTTAAATCAAGTTTGGAATAAAATGTGCTTCCAGAGACTAATTTTTTGTTGAATAAAATAGAGATAGGAAAATTTTCTCCTATCTCTAAACGTAAATAACTTTTATATATATTATTTCTAAATGAATCTAATGACGATTTATCATTCTTAGACTTATTACTAATTTGATCAAAATTTCTATTTACGATGTCAAAGTATATATTTTCTTTTGGATCAATTTTTAAATTTGTAGGTATTCCTATTAATTTCGAAATTAAATAAATTTCTTCTTGAAACGAAGAGTATATATTTAATTCATCTTTCTCTAATTGTAGTAAAGATAATTTATTTAAAAAATAATTGGCTTCATCAAAGTGATAATTATTTATAAAAAATTTTATATTATTAGTTAAAAATAGAAATTCATCTTCCGTAGATTCTTGTAGATTAAATTCTTCATGCTCCTTATAAATTTTTTGATATAAATCATTAGCATAATTTTCATAATAATTAAGACTATTAAGGATATTGATGCGGATATTTAGATCTATAGATGAATCTTTTAATAAATTAGAGATTGATTTAACTTTATTATAACAATTATTAAATTTAAAAATATAACAATATCTTATTTCCTCCTTTTTTATTCTTAATTTCTCTTCTTTAGATTTATATTTAGTTAAAAGATTATTGAAAAAATCTTCATATGAATGATTTTTAATCTCCTTTGCATATAGCCTGGCTAGTATTAAGTCTATATCTAGTTTTTCTTTTACTTCTAGATTATTTTGATCTATTGATTTTATAGTGCGAATTGCTTCCTTATATTGGTCAGTGTGTTCTAATTTAAAAGCTGAATTGAGTATTTCTTCTATTTTTAATTTTGATTCTTTTTTTGAACCGAATTTAATATTATAACCATTGAAAGAATAACTAATATCTTTAAAATTACTCATTCTTAAAAAAATTCCTATAAGATTAGATTCTTTAGGATAGGAGTTTAAATGGATTGATGGAATAAAGTAGTCATTTTCAATATTATTTTTTAATGTGAATGATTTTGAAGATGTCTGAAATAAATCAGAAAAAATCTTATTTTTAAAATCAACCTCTATATTATATCTGTCATACAAATTATCTATTTGTTCTATTTTATTTTTTTCAGAATATAAAGTAACATTAGAATTTCTCTGACTTTCTATGTCCTGGTAAGAAAAAAATAATGATTTATTCGTACTTTCTAAATATTGTAAAATGGATTTATCAATTTCATTAATATCAATATAAATAATTAAGTTATCAACTTCTCCTTTGATGACTGAATCTAATTCTTCATTTGAAATTGCCTGATTACATGAATATTTATATAAATACTTATTATTCTTACCAAAAAAAAGATAGTAGTTATCAAATTTAGTAATTGAAATAGAATTTTTAGGTATATTTCGAAGTGATTTAGGAAATTTTAAATAATAAAACCTCTCATTTGTATTGATAAATTGGTTTAGATGATTATTAAAATTTTCATAATTTTTCATAGTCTCAGAATATGAAATGGGTTGTCCATTATTATTAAAGTTATTTTTGGAATTTAGAATGTTCTTTGTGAATTTATCGTATGCCTCTTTTAATAAAAGATACTCTCTTTTAGTTTCATTGACCCTAAACTCAAAAGTATATTTTAAAAAAGTTCGAATGGTTTGAATAGCTATTTTCTTTTCTTCAAGAGAAGGAATATTATAAAGACTATTATTTAAATAATTATATTCAATTTCAAGCTGGATGTACTCTAGAAGTTCATTTTCATTAATAATTGGAGAGTAGACCATTTGTAAAAATAAATCAGAATTAGTATCAAAGATACTTTTTACTTTAATAAAATTTTTAGATTTAAGATAATATTTTATTTTTATTATGGATAAAAGAAAATCTTCTTCTCTTAATTGAAACTCTTTTATATAAAATTTTAATTCTTTACTTTTATCTTCAAATTGATCTTCAGGAACAGATATAAGTTGATTTAAAAGTAATTTAACTCTATCAATTTTACCGTAAGGGTCATTTCGAGAAAATTTTGAATCTTTACTATTGATAAAATTGTATAAATCAAAATAAAGTGAGTAATAATAGGATGATAAAAATAGATTTCCTAATGTTTGATAATTTAAGTATAATGTATGATAAATATTTCCTTCAATAATTTCATATTCCTTATGTACTTTAAAAAATTCTATCTCACAAAATTCAGAATTTTTAGACTTTACTATAGAACAATTTTTTATGAAATTAGATTTGTATTTTTTTAATATATATGAAAAATTCATAATTTTCTTGATTCTATCATCTGTATCTATAGATTCTTCTCTAAAAATTGTATAAGATTGATTTAATAGATATCTCCAGCTTTTTTCTTTATCATATAATTCATTATATATTTTGGAAGATAAATTATAATTTTTATTTTCATAGTATATATTAGCTAATAAGCTTTTATCATAATTTAATATATTACTATCTATATTATATTTGTATAAATTATTTTTACTTATAAAAAGATTTCTTTCTTGAATGATATCTGAGACTTTATTTTCATCATAATTTAGAGATGCTAATAATAATTCATTTCCTGTTGTCCAGAGATATTGAAGTGAACTTGGTAAGGTCTTTGAAATCTTCCCATCTCCTATAGTTCTTAATTTTTCAGGCAATAAAATATTCCATATATCAAAATTTTCATGTAAGTTTACAAATAAACCATCCTCCTTATATTCTTTTTTGGCAAAAATAATATATTTCTTAGCTTCTTCAAAATCTCTTTTCATGATATAATTATATGCTAATGAATTATATAAACTTAATATAGGAATATAATTAGAATTTATAGCCAATGCTTTCGAGTAATTTTCAATTGCTTCGTCATAGTTTTTTAATTCTGAATTTGCGTACCCTTTTAACGTATAAATCAAAACTAATTTTTGATTTAGTTGATTAGAATCATAAGAAAAATTTAAATTATCTGAGTAAAATTCTATAAGCTTATTTAATTCAAGATCTGCATTTAAAAATTCATTATTACTCAATAGAGATTTTGTGAAATTATAATGAAATAGAGCTTTTTGCTTAGGGTCACTAAATTGAACTTCATTAATTATTTCATTACTGAAATCATTAACAAGTTTATAATTTTCATTTGCTTTAGAAAAATTATTTAGATATAAATATGCATTACCAAGGTTTAAATGAATATCTGATAAATTCTTTTTATTTGGAGTATCTCCAATAAATGTAATAATTTGTTTATATAAATCTATATTTTTTTCTAAATTATTTCCCGGAAAATATCTTTCATAGATTTCCACAAATTCTTCACCCTCTGTAACTTCTCCAATGGCTTCTATCCTAGATAAATCAATATATTGGTATAAATATCCAAGTAATAAATAGGCATCTATAAACTCTTGGTCAGCAAATATAATCCATTTCAGTTCAAATTCAGCAATCTTTAGGTTCTCTAATATTTTTTCTTTCTTGTTTGGAGTTAAATTTCCTTTTTTTCTATAGTACTCATCCATTTCTATAGATTTCTGGATTTGGTAGTATGCATATCCGAATAGAGATGCTAAATATAGCACAGGTCTAGACCTCGGTCTAGATAATTTAAAGTGTTGCTCTATCAATCGTAAAGCATCATCATTTGACCCTGGCTTTCCTAAGACTACTTCATTGCTCACATCTATTTTTAAACTATCTATTATGACACTTGAAATTCTATTTTTTGGAAGATAAGAAATTACCTTATTATAATTTCCTATTAAATCTAAATCTTCATTTCCTATAATATTTAGTTTATTAATAATTGAATCTCTTTCATCTTGGGCTTGTTGTCTTGCGTACTTCATTATATAATCTACCATTTTTTTATAATAGTAATTCCCAAAATTTTTATAAATAGAGTTTACATATAAATTTTTTTCTTTGAGGAGAAACATATTTTCTGTATTATAAAAAAAGTTCAAAGCTGATTCTCTCAACATCCCCATATTTTCATATTCTTTAGCTTTTAATTCAAAATATCTAAAATTCTTTTCAATTTCTGATTTATCTACTAGCACTTTTAATTCTGGGTTATAGCCCTGAAGGTATATTTTTAATTCTTCAAAAAAAGTATTATAATTCCCCATGTTCTCATTATTGAGAGCTTTAAGGAGATGCACTTTTAAGCATACTCTATCATTTTCACAAGGTAGTTTTTGCTTACACCCAGGAGTAAATGCACAAATAGGATTTATAATTGGGACAGGATCTGTAATCTTATCTAATAGAATATTACTTTCTATGAAATTCTTTGATTCAGAAAGACTTTCTGCTTTTATATATGTGACCAACTTATATAATTCATTTGATCTTTCTAAGAGGTTATTCTCTGATATTAAATTATCACAATGTTGCAACTTTTCTGTGGGATTTTTAGCAAACTTTATATCATTTTCAATATCAATCAACGCTTGGATTTTATCTTCTAAACGTATAGGCTCATCTAATAAATTCATGTAGACTTCTGGAATTTTGTTAGATATTGGTGTAAACACTATATCACCCATTCTTAATTTTATAAAAACTATATTATAATATTCCGGAAAAAGATTTATAATTCTATTGTAAATTGATATTGCATCTGATATATTATTTTCAATTAACTTTGATTCAGCATATGCTTCTAAGAAGGCTGGATGAAGAATACTACTATCCCCTTTCTTTTCAATAATTTTATAAAGAAAATCAATTTCTCTATTATGTTTTGTACCATATAATTTACTTTTTAAATTATATGCTAAAATCTTTTTATAAAGAGATTTTGGTTCCTCTGATTGATCATTAAAAATTAAATTAAATTCATTTCTTAATTCATCTTTCTTTCTTTTATTTGAAAGAAATTGAAGTTTTAAAATCTCAGTTTTTGTTTGGTATATTGGAAATAAGGGATGATTTTCAAAGTACAATTCCATTGAGTCAAGAGCTATTTGAACTATAGAATCTTTTTCAGAACTAAGATAATCATCAATAATTTTCAATTGGTCTTGGGGTGAGTCTTTTTTTGGAATCAATCCAGAAGATGGAAAAAAATAGATATTAATTGAATTAAATACAGAAGCGGAATATATTATGGAGCCACCATTAAAATTAGAATATCTTGAATCAAATGAGGAATATTCAGAAGGTGTTAGGATATATTCTTTTAAAGAATCTTGGTTCTTTTTAACTATTCGAGAAACATCTTTTTCATCAATGATACCATCTTTATTTGTATCTTCTCGGATTGATGTAAAATATACATTATTAGGTGTACTACCAAATGAGGGAGTGAAATCAGGATAATTATCGTTTGTTAAATATTTTTCTTCTCCACTTTCAATATTAATAATTACAATGTCTCCATTTTTATGATATTTAAATGAAACATAGATTATATATTTTCCATCTAAAGAAAAAGTTGGGTTACTTCCTCCTAACTCTGAAATCCTATAAATATTTTCGGGATTTTTTAAATCCATAATTACAATATTCTGGATTTCAGGAGTTAACCGATTGCTTGAAAAAACTACTTTTAATCCATCGGGAGAATAAGAAGGATCTGTATCATAATAAGAATCTTTTCCATCGGGATTTGTAAGATTAATTTTTTCGGAAAATACTGAATGTTTGCCTAAAAGATGGTCTTTGAAAATTTGATCAGGATTCACTTCGCATAGGATCAAATCTCCTTTGCTATCATCTTCTTCGCTTACATAGATTATATGTTTTGAGTCAGGACTTATTGTAGGTTTATATTCTGCAGCAGGATGAGTTGTGAGGGGTAATGCAGAAGAACTTTTTAAATCCCTAATGTAAATATCATAATTTCCTTTAGTATTAGAAGAATAAAAAAGAAATTTACCATCTTTCGAAGTTGTGCTATGTAAATTATTTCCCTTTTGAACTGTGAGAGGAAATGGTTTTTCGTTACCCGGTAAAAAGTAATTTTTTGAGATTATTTCATAATCAAACTCAACTTCCTTTACCTTGTTCTTTTTGGTGAGTAAGGTACTACAATAGGTAGAAGACAGTAAAATGTTTAGAAGGATGAATATTTTTAAAATTTTAGAACCTAACATACTTACTTTAAAGTTTTTTTCATTGTCTTTAAATTTAAGTATTCAGTAATTATGAAAAAAAACTAGCATTATTTCTTTTTTTTGATAAGGTTTGAATTTACAGTTGATGTATTTGCCCTAAGTTAGAGATTTAATTTTCTAGATATGAGATTTTTTTTATTATTCTTTTTATATTTCAATGCCCAATTTGCGGTGAGTCCTATGTCAGATTACCTTTTATTTAGTGCTGAGAAAGGGCATATCCAAAATGTTAAAAAAGCTCTACACACTGGGGGTGATATAAATTCAAGAGACTACTTTGGAAAAACTGCCCTGATACATGCGGTCTCTCGAGGAGATATAGAATTGGTTCAACTTTTATTTAAATATGGTGCGGCTTCAACACTGAATAACAAGGACAGAGAAGGAAAATCTGCTCTTGACTATGCAAAAGAATATAAGCACGAAAAAGTTATCTTACTTTTAAAAGAGTATGGTGCTAAAGAGTAATTTTTTAATCTCCTTATTTTATTGAAATTTGTATTACACCTAATAATCCACCCAAAAAAAATCCTAAAATAGTTCCATTAATTCTAATATTTTCCAAAACATTTCTAGTCTGCCATTCAATCTTATCCCTAAAATCTTTAGGATCCTGACTTTTCAATCTTTCAGAAATTCGATCTCCAATGTACTTCGATACATTTGAATCTATTTTATCTTCAATGAAATTAAATACTTCCCTCACAGGTTTGTATTCACTTAATGATTTTCTGGCTTTTAAATCATTCTTATACTCAATTATAAATCTAGCTAAAATATTTCCAAAAGCCTCTTTGATTTTGAAAATGAGAGCATGAATTGTCTCGGTTTTCTTTTCTTTAGTGAGTGAATCCCATGCCAGGATATATTTATCCATACTCATAGAGACCAATGTAACCAATTCATCCACATAATATTCTTCATTTGTGGTAATGGACTCACCATTTTTTAATTTTTCTCCATATCCTTTGATGATCTCAGGAATGTTGATAAAATTAGTTAAAATTTTAGTTACTATATTTTGGTTCTGAATGGCAGATTGTAAAAGTTCTCCAAATTTTTCTTCTTCTGATATTCGGATCATTGCATCACCCAAACATATCTTAACTGTCTGAACAATTGTTTTGTCATTTGCAGTGTCACTGATGATTTGGATTTCAGATGTATTGAAATTATAATTTACAATGTAGTTAATGACAGGGCTTTCAATTTTCAGCCAAAAATCATCTAAAATCTTTTTTGTATTTTCTTTGGTGTCAAAATAAGTTTCAACTAAAGATATGATTTCTCTTTGGTTATTTGGATCCTCAATGATTTGGTTGAGTTGTGCTTTGAGAGTATTTTGGTTGAGTAAATCTTTTGCTACCCATTTACCAATTTCTCCAGCAACTGCAGAGCTATCCGTTTCAATTGCATTGTAAGTTTTCCAAACGGCAAACCAATCGCAGAGTCCCCCTACAAGTCCTCCCTCTAATCCATGTTCCAATATAAAAAATCCAACTGGAGAGATGCTAAGAACTGGATTTGGTAAGAAATGTAAAATAACCATCCCCACCAAAGAAACCCCCAGAAGGGAAAGAGCAATGATCTGTCTTTTCTTATAGGGAGTATCTTTGATAAACTGCAAAAAATCAATACCAGAGGAATCCTGCGTTACCCGACATATAGATTGCCTGTCCTAAACCAACCATTGCACCTAACACAGCTCCCACTAGGATCAATAAAAGTTCATCTTCTTGAAATGCTGACCTCAAAACAGATTCAAATTCTTCGGGAGTGAGTTTTCTCATTCGCTCATACATTGTGTCTTCTAAGTCCATTGCGACACCTACATAGCCTTCCAACCGTTCTATGGATTGGGGAGCCATCTCCATCATACGAGTGACAATTGTTTTTCTCATGTTTCTATACTTTTCGTCTCCCACAGTAAGGGATATGAATGGTTTGGCGATGCTTGCAGTATTTTCAACGCTTTTGATTGCAGAATTACGAATGATATTGAATACCGCATCCGCAGCTTTTCCATATAAAATTTCTTCTAATATATTTCTGGCATTCAAAATGTGTTTGGCGACAAATGCAGAGTATTGTCTGGAAACCTGGTCTTGTCGTTTTAAAAACAAACCTTGGTACTTGAAGACTCCCAGATATTTCTTTTCATAATAAGGTCGAAAGATCATCTCCAAAGCTAAATAATTAGTAAGATATCCTACAATTATCCCCTGGACGGGTAGAGTCCATCCCATAGGATACAATACCCATGCCACAATTTGAGCCATCCCCAGGAGCAATCCGAAGTAAAGACCACTTTTTTCAATAAATTTAAACTCGGGCTTTCCAATGCTCTGGAACATATCCACAACCAGAACAACATTGTCACCACTTAGCTTTCGTAGTACCATTCCCTTCAGATCAAATACCTGTAAAATGTTCATCCGAATATCTGAAACTATATTTTTAAACGCTTCAGGAACTTGGCTGCGTGCCGACTTGAATATTTCTGCTTTTAGCCCATCAGGCATTTTATCCCAGAGCAAAGGATTGATTTGGTCTATAACATCCCTGGTGGATTCTTCGATCATTTGTTCTATCAAAGGCTTTAATTCTTTTTCTATACCTACGGGGTCAATTTTATCAAAGACTTCTTCTATTTTTAATAGCCTTCCAGTGATTATGTCAACTGACTTGGAAGCCATTTTATGGGCTTTCCTTGGAATGATACCCTGCCATCCGAGGAATGGTGGATAGATTCCCCAAAATTTGATAGGATAAAATGTCATTTTCAATGCCAACCAGTTTGTGAACCAACCCACAAATCCGTATGTGAATGGCATCATCAGTAAACCAACTAGGTTTTCATTTTGATTGTATAGTTTTATTAGCTCTGTCATAAGTCTTACAAAATAACTTATCGGTTCAAAAAAGGAAAGAAATTCTCAGAAAATATGAATAAAAAAATCTTTCCCTTGAAAAAACAATCTACCCCAAAAAATATAGGTTCAATAAACTTATTTATGGAATGGAGTGGCTATGCCAAAATTTAGAACTCTCAATGAAATGTTCTTACTGAAAAATGTAGAATTTGGAGACCAACAAACTTTCTTTACCAAAGATTCAAAAAAACAATTCCAAGGCGTTACATATAGAGAAGCATTTACTGCTGGAGAAAATGCCGGATTAGGACTGATGGAGTTAGGCATTGGTCCTGGAGATAAAGTAGGACTCATGTCTGATAACAGAGTAGAGTGGGCTATTGTTGATTTCGCTGTGCTATTAAATGGTGCTGCCAATGTGCCCAGAGGATCAGATTCCACTCCACAAGAAATTCAATATATTTTAGAGCACAGTGAAAGTAAGATTTGTTTTATAGAGCATGAAAAATTATTGGAATCTGTACTACCCATCATAGATAAGACAAAAGTAACCAAACTTATAGTTCTAGATAAAGCCTTTAAAACCACAGATCCTTCAAAAGTAATTTCTCTCCAAGACCTTATAGATATGGGAAAGGCTGTAAGATCTTCCAAACATTCAGAATTAATCAAAAGAGCTAAGAGTACAACTGAAGAAGATTTATTTACTATAATTTATACATCTGGAACTACGGGAATGCCAAAGGGTGTTATGCTAACACATCGTAATATGATTTATAATGTAATTACCGTTCCTCCAATGGTGGATCTTAGAAAAGGTGATAGAGCCTTATCTATTTTACCTGTATGGCATATTTTTGAGAGGGCTTTGTACTACGGTATAATCTCCGGAGGTGCTTCTGTATATTATACTAATATCAGAGATATTCGTGATGATTTTACTAAGTGCAAACCTCATTTTATGGCTTCAGCACCTAGGCTTTGGGAAAATCTTTATATGGGTATAAAGCAAAAAGTTGAAAAGGCAGAACCACTCAGACAGGTTCTTTTTAACACTGCTTATGATATAAATAAAAACTTTCAGGGAAGCATAGATACTCTAATGGGCAATCAGCTCCAAACCCAGAGAGAAGATGAATTAGAAAAGATACCTAAATTAGCTACAGCGGCATTCACAGCGGCAAATCTTTTTATCCCCAGTCGTGTTATGGACAATGTTGTTTTTTCTAAAATTAGAGATGCACTTGGTGGTGAACTGAGAGGGACAATTTCTGGAGGGGGAGCATTGCCTTCACACGTTGACGAATTCTTTAATGTAATTGGGATCCCTGTCTATGAAGGATATGGAATGACTGAATGTGCTCCTATTATTTCAGTTCGCTCCACAGGTAAAGTAGTCCAGGGGAGTGTGGGTTTTTCACCTGCTGGAACTGAAGTTAAAGTTCTCAATGATAAAGGGGATGAAGTTGGTATTGGGGAATTAGGTGTTATACATGTTAAAGGTCCCCAAGTTATGAAAGGGTACTACAAGAACCAAGAAGCAACTGAAAAAGTTTTAAAAAATGGTTGGTTAAACACTGGAGACTTGGGATTTAAAAGTTACAATGGAACCCTCTCCGTTAGAGGTAGGGTAAAAGATACTATCGTACTTTTGGGTGGTGAAAACGTAGAACCCGTTCCTATTGAAAACCTTCTTTTGGAAAGTCCATTCATTCACCAAGTTATGGTGGTCGGACAAGACCAAAAATCATTGGGTGCACTTATCTATCCAAACCTTGAAAAATTAACAGAAGCAGGATTTGATGTGAAGCAGGGAGAAGATTTTAATAAAAATAGCAAGGTTGTTCAGCTCTATGCTAAAATTATAAAAGAATCAATCTCTACTAACAATGGATTTAAGAGCTTTGAAAAAGTTACCGATTTTAGATTCTTACCCAAAGTTATGGAAATTGGGGATGAAATCACCAACCTTTACAAAATGAAGCGCAATGTGATCACTGAAAAATACACAGCATTGATCAAAGACATCTATTCTTAAAAAATAGACATCTCTACGGGAAAACTCCCGAGCTCTACGGGAAAACTCCCGTAGAGTTTTAAATTAAATCTAAAAATTCTTTTTTTTAATTCTAACTTGCTAGATTCATTCCTTCAGATTGCATGTAGGGAGAAGGAGAAAAATTTTGAAATACCTAGAGTCAGCACAAATTATACCCAACAAAGGCATGAGCTATACCATGTATGAAATAGAGGGAGATGATAAGATTTTAAGAATGATCACATCAATACCTGACATGGATGAACTACATATATATCCAAAGCCAGTTGTAAAAAAGCTATACAAACCTGAACTTTGTAAGGAAATAGAAAGCTCTTTATTTTTAAGCCTTTGGGAAGAGGGATTGAAGAGGAAGGGTTAGTCTCATGGCTTCGGGGAGAATTGAACTCCCGACACAAGGATTTTCAGTCCTCTGCTCTACCAACTGAGCTACAAAGCCGGAGACAATGTCATAATAAAAAAACCTAATAAGAATACAATCATAAATCCTACACAACCAGTCTAAAAAATCAGAGGCACATCTATGAAAAAATATAGCTTATTTTTACTATTGAGTATTCTAGTTTTACCAATATTCGGAAAAGATTGTAGTTCTGATTATGATTGTAGTACATCACAAAAGTGCATAAAAACAGGTTATGATTTTAATGGAATCTGTGCAGATGTAGTAGATCAGTATGGAAATAAGCAATATACGTATACCCCAAATCCTAAATCTATAAATGGAAATGATGGGAGAGGAGATTGCAGGTACGACACGGATTGTAATTATTTATTTAAGTGTTACAAAGCTAAAACATATGATCAATATGGATACTGTATCAAAAAATAAAACGTACTTTTCTAAAAAGTTTTTAGAATATAACCACTCCATATTCTAACATTTGTTAGAATATGGTAGTTTAAAAGTTGAAGCAAATTATAAAGTTATTCTCTTTCTTGTAACCATCTTTCTGCTTCTAATGCAGCCATACAACCAGAACCTGCAGCTGTGATTGCCTGCCTATAGTTTTTATCCTGAACATCGCCTGCAGCAAAAATTCCAGGAATATTAGTTTTTGTAGTACCGGGTACGGTGATAATATAACCTTGTTCATCTAAATTAAGAATTCCCTGAAAGATTTCCGTATTGGGTTTATGGCCAATTGCATAGAATAAACCCCCAACATCCAAATCTTTTTTTATATTGGTTACAGTATCATTTAGTAAGATAGTGGATAACCCACCTGCGCCACCTTTTGCTTCTAATACTTCTGAATTCCATAAAATTTCTATTTTAGGATTTTGTAGAGCCCTTTGTTGCATGATCTGGGATGCTCTGAGTTTATCCCTTCTATGAATTAAATAAACCTTGCTTCCAAATTTTGTTAAGTGAGATGCTTCTTCAATGGCTGAGTCTCCCCCGCCTATCACTGCTAATGGTTTATTTCTATAAATGGGGAGAGCACCATCGCAAACTGCACAGGCTGAAATACCCCTCTGCCAATAGTCATGCTCTCCTTTTATATTCATACGTTTTGCAGTGGCTCCAGTTGCTATAATGACCGATTCAGCTTCTACTTTGGTTTCATCTGTTTCAATCAAAAATGGATAGGAATTAAAATTTACATGTACGACAGTTTCTGTTTTTATTGTAGTACCATATTTTTCAGATTGAGCTCTAAAGAGATTGGTCAACTCAGTTCCATCAATGCCATTTGGAAATCCTGGAAAATTTTCAACTTCTGTGGTAGTGGTGAGCTGTCCTCCAGCCGCTATCCCTCCTGCCATAAATCCTTCAAACATCAAAGGATTTAAACTTGCTCTGGCTGCATAAATCGCAGCTGTATGACCCGCTGGCCCTGATCCTATAATGACTACTTTCTCTTTCATTTTTTACTCTCCGTATTTTTATTTTTTTATATTATAAATTAGTATATGTAGTATTTCTTATTTTAATAGGGACTTACTTTTTAGTTCAATTCCCCTATATTGCGACGGATCTTGAGAAAATAAAATTTGAACTTTTTCAGCTAAAAGTTTTGCTTCTGATTTCTTTCCCATTTTATTTAATAAAAGTGCTTTTGTATCCAGATTGGATGCATTTTCAGAGATAGAGATAGATTTATCCACTATTCGTATGCCCTCTTCTAAATCCTCTTTTTTATGCATTTTTTGGAGGTATTGTTCAGAAATTACATTCAAAACTTCCCAATCACCTTTCCAATCTCCATCTGAAAATTGTTTTGCAGTGGATCTAAATTTTTCTAAATCCATTCTCCCATAAAATTCTAATTGTAGTACATCTAAACTTTGTTTTTCTTCTCTGGTCTTTACTTCGCCATACTCTGATCTAGCTTCCATAAAACTAACTTCATCTATTTCTTTGATTGCCCATAGCATAGTTTTTGCACAGGTAACCTGAAACCATTTGTCAACATTTTCGGGTTTGTCATACTTATAAATTGTGTCAATTTTTTTTCGAGCAAATTTTATACATCTACTATTGTTTAGTGGAGCATATTTTTTTATATCATCCCAAAGATTTTTTAAATTAATTTTTTTATTTCTAAAATAATGATAATCCAAAATGCCACTGATTTCTGAAATATCTTCTTGAGAGAGAGCTGATAAAAGTTTGTTGGTCTTTTCTTTATTATCAGGATCTTCTATAAATTTTTTTCGAAGATTGTCAAGTGAGTAGGATGAATCTATGGTTTCTCTACCCATTTGTAAGAATTGTTTAAAATCGATAGCTCCAGAAATTCTATTTGTAATTTTACCTTTTTTAGATATAAAAATATAGGTAGGAAAACCGGTTACCATATATTCTCTCATTAATTTTTTTCCTTCTCTTGATTCTCCATTGATTTTAATGGATACAAAATTAGAATTAAAAAAGCGGGTAACAGTGGGTTCTGTTAGTACATCACGATCCATTTCTTTACAGGGTTCACACCAATCTGCATAAAAATCAAGTAGTACAGCTTTTTTTGATTGTTTTGCCAGTTGCATACCATCTTGGTAATTTTTTTGAAAGATAACATTATTTTTTACATCTTGAGATAATAAAGGAAATTGTAAAAAAAATAAAAAGAAAAGCAACGTTATAGAAAGAAACTTTCTTATTATATATAAATAATTTTTAAGATTGAACATTTGAACCTGGATGTTGAAGAGATTTTTGTTTTGTATATACAGCAGAAATATAAATGATTACTATAGAAAAAAATAGAATCATGGCTATTGGAACTGATCCCACACTTTCTAATAAATATGGTAATGATAAGGTTAAAACTCCTCCTCCAACAACAGGTGAAGTGAGTGGGGCGCTTTCAGCAAAAATTTTAATAGCCCTAGATTTTAAATCAGGATCTATCATTTTTAGAAGCATAAGTCCTATCGCTGTGGTGCCATTTAACATTCCAAAATTTAATATACTTAATTCTAGCGAAATATCATCAGATAAAAGTTTTTTTCTGAGTAAAAAGTAACAAAGGAGATTCCATAAAAACCCCATTGAAAATAAAAGCATCATGGGAAGAAGTGCTTCTGTGATAACAGAAAGATTCATTGTGGATATTGCTGTAAAAATAAGGATTTCCATAAAAAAATTAGATAAAAAAGATATAATTGAGTTATCAATCAATGATTTTTTACCTATAAAGACTAAGAAATTTCTTACAATTACACTCACAATAAGAGAATAAACAAACAATGGAAATTCGGGAAGACTGGGGTTGAGTTCTTTGATTTTATTTTTTAAAAGATATCCCAAATAGACACCCCCACAAATGATACCTAAATTTATGAATAACTTTGGTAGATCAAAGGATGTATTGTACTCTACATGTTCTTCTATAATTTTGGGTTTATTGGTCTTTGAGGTTTCCACAAGAAAAATACCCCCTGCAATACCGAGTATAATACCTATAGTAGCTGAGAATAGAGCGTATTCAGAACCATTTGGAAGCCCATTGTCTATGTAAGCTTGTTTCATAGCAACAGCTGTACCATGTCCACCCGCAAATCCATTTTCTAAGATAGAAGAGAAAGACATTGGTAATTTAAAAATTGGTTTAAAAATTAAAAACGTGGAAACTACGCCAATGAACATTTGGCCGAGTATTGCAATGTAAACATAACTAGTTTGAGTATACAGCTCTGAGAAGTTTCCCTTTTCTTCGGATTTATTTCTGATCTCTAAAAAGAGCGCTGAAAAAACCAAAGCTATTGTAATACCCGGCCAATCTTTCCATGAAGTATACTCAATTGAGTTTTGAAAATCAGTAAAAACTGAAAAAAAAGCCAAACCCACAATCCCTGCAATCAAGGAGCCCTGTATTCTATATTTAATAAAAAAATTTATTTTAGAAACTAAACTAAAAAAACCAAGTACCACAAAAGCAAGTAGTAAAGAACTCATACGTCCACCCATTTCCCATTTTCTTTTATGAGTTCAATCAATTTTTCATCTGCGATCTCACTCGGAATATTTTTTGACACGATTTCCTTACCCAAATATAGATGTACCTTTCCGGGTCCTGCCCCCACATATCCAAAATCTGCATCAGCCATTTCTCCGGGCCCATTAACAATACAGCCCATAATAGCAATTTTTACACCTTTCAGATGCCCCGTTTTAGATTTTATTCTGGCAGTTGTATCTTGGAGATTAAACAGAGTTCGTCCACAACTAGGGCAAGAAATAAACTCAGTTTTTGTAGTACGTAACCTTGCTGATTGCAGAATATCAAAGGATATCTCTAAAATTGTATCAGGCTCAGAATTTAAATCTATAATACGAATGCTATTACCTATGTTATCTAATAGCAAGCTACCTAAAATTGTACTGGATTCCAAAACACCTTCTTCAAGGTTTTCAATTTCCACTTCTAAAAGAATCGGCACTTTTGAATCTTTTACATACGATGCCAGTTTCCTGATGTTGAAAATACTTTCATTTTTGTTTTGTGATAAGGATACAGTTACATTTTCAAAAGTATATAATGATAAAAAAATATCTTTGAAAGTAGAAAGAGAATTTGAGGGAACTTTAATTTCAATGGATTTATTTTTTTGATTTCTATGATCCTGAAGTTTAAAGAATTCCTCTTTAAATTTTGATAAAAATTCGAGGGAGATACATATTTTTTCAAAAGAAATAAGTTTATCTTGTATAGAAAGTAACAATTGGCTATCCATGTTTGAAAAATCAACCGAAAAGGCTGCTTTATTTTCAATGTTATTCTTTACATTTAATAAATTTTCAAATTCTTCCTTTGTTTTTATAGAAAAATAAAAAATCTCATGTTTTTTAATGGAGCTAAAAACTGCATTTTTTGTTATGATTTCTTCTATAGATTTGATTTTTAAAGATATGTAAGACTCAATACGGACGGGGTAGTTCTCTCCAATTTTATAATCACCAACCCAAATGGAATCAGTGTTACGATTTGAATAGATTACTTGGTCTTTGTACTCTGAGTGAATTGTATCTTTTATTACCTTTTCACCGAAAAGATGGGAATTGTATTTCTCGACTAATTTTTTTGCTACTGGTATTTCATAAATAGAATCTTCTGTTAAGGAAACTCTGATTGTGTCACCAATACCATCTTCCAATAGACTTCCTATACCCATTGCTGATTTGATTCTTCCATCCCTTCCATCCCCAGCTTCCGTGACACCTAGGTGAATTGGATAATTGAGATTTTCTTCTCTATATCTTGATACGAGAAGTCGGTATGCATTTATCATTACTTGTGGATTGGAAGCCTTCATGGAGACTACAATTTCATGGTAATTTTCAGATTCCGCAATCTTAATAAATTCTAATGCGGATTCTACCATACCAAGGGGGGTGTCTCCGTATCGATTCATAATTCTATCGCTGAGGGAACCATGATTTGTACCTATCCTCATGGCAACTCCCAGCTCTTTACAGCGTTTTACCAATGGTACAAATATTTCAGCAATACGCTCAATTTCTAAGTTATACTCACTATCGGTATAATCTCTCGTAGCAAATTTTTTCTTATCTGCAAAATTTCCAGGATTAATTCTTACTTTTTCAACGTATTCTACTACTTTTAGTGCTACTGTTGGAGTAAAATGAATGTCCGCTACTATAGGTACCTTACAATTTAGGGAGCTTAACTTAGTACGAATGGATTTTAGATTTTCAGCATCCGCCATAGATGGAACTGTAACTCTAACTATCTCACAACCCACTTCATATAAATCTACAATCTGTTTTACAGTAGCATCTGTGTCACAAGTATCAGATGTAGTCATGGATTGGACACGAATGGGATTTTTTCCACCAATGCCTATATCTCCCACCTTGACCTCTCTAGTGGGGAATCTGGTATACTGAAATGGGTTTAGTGTATATCTATAGCTCATATTATACCATTTTTTATAAATCTATACTCGTAAAGTAAATCTTGTATAATCATTTCATATATAGCCTATATTTCCAATCATAAAACTCTAGAAATACTTACAAAAGCATAGGAACAAATCCTGTGTGGGTGTTCCATTTTAAATTTTCATCCAAATATAAAAGTGAGAAAAATCCAAACACACCACCACTCATTGCTTTTGGAGTAATTTAAAGAGGCTTACAGTAAAGGTTCCATAGCCAATAGCGGCAACCTGCAGGCGATATTTAAAAAAAGCAATAAGCCGGCTGTTTAGTACCCCATAGAACATTTTTTTTAATCCAGAGATACCAACCCATGCAAATGTCTTAAATAGATTTGAAGTGAGCAGTATGAGAATAGAAACCATAAAATCCTAACTTATAGAAAAACTAAGTAAGTGTTTTTTAGTAGCAAGTTTTCGTAAAAATTCGTACGTACTAAAAATCAATTAAATTAAATTTTAGTGGATTTTTAGAAAGAGTATTGTAAGATGAAGTAGCAAAAAAGTGTAAAAGTATTTTATACTCTTCTACTAAACTAAGATCAATAAAAGCGGGTAAAAACAGAATGGTTAACTCAAATATATGGCATATTTCCTCTGGAAAAGTTTTTCCTTTGGAGCTATGGAAGCATCCTAGCTTCTCAATTCAGGTAAAAAATATAGATGTAAATGCCACCGGCAATATAAAACTACAGGCAAATGAATTGAATATCATGTTTTTGAATGTTTCCGAAAAAGAATGGGATGACAATCGAACTAAATGGATTCGGGAATATGATACCAATCCTAACGTATCACTAATGTTAATTCTCCCTACCGCCAATTTAGAATTAAAGGATGAGCCGAAAGGTAATTTCCTCACCCTTACCTTTCCAGCCAGAAAAAAAGAGATTAAAATCATAATTGACAAAGTTCTCCAATCAGAACTCTACAAACGGGCTACCTATGAAATTACTCAAAACTGCCTAGAAAATATGAACTATGTAGAGGGGATTTTTGATATGGCAAGAAAGGAAAATGTGGATAAACAAAATACCATCATTGCCATGGAAAAAATGTTAGAGTACCACGCCAAAGTAAAAAATTACCAAGAAATAATGAATAGAGCCATTGATGATGTCAATGTTCTGAGAAATGAAGAAATTTTAACCCTGCATGAACGAATCAAAGCAACGGAAATGCTTGATGAACTCAAAACTAAGGAGCTTATGGAAGCTCAAAAGATCCGTGAAGCAACAGAGGCAGCTCTCCAGTTTTCACGCATTGAAGAAATAACCCAGGATAAGATTATAAACGCTCAAAATAAATTATTTGAGTATACAGATAAAGAAATTAGAACCCTGGTAATGGAAAACAAAGAATTGAAAAAAAGATTGGGATTAAAAGAAGAAGACGAGATTTTTCCTTCCAAATAAAAAAAACCCCGATTGTTTACTTCGGGGTTGTTTTATCTTTAAGAATTGGGAACCAAACCTACAGAAGAAATAACCATCATCTTTTCTGTATGTAAATCTGCAATTGTGTAGGGTATTCCACCCGTTCCTAGACCGGATAGGTTGTGTCCACCAAAAGGCATCCAATCCACACGAAATGCGGTGTGCTCATTGACCATGACTGCTCGGGCATGTAACTTCCTGTATGCTCTCATGGCTACATCAATGTCTTTTGTAAAAACAGCCGCCTGGAAACAATACGGAACATTGTTTGCTCTATGGAATGCATCTTCGATATTTTTATACGAATATACGCACACCACAGGCCCAAAAATTTCATTTTGGCTCACCTTGGAAGTATCGGGAGGATTTAGGAGTAAAGTAGGTTCATAGCAGGTATCAGAAATTTTTTTCCCTCCAATTACCAATTCTGCACCTTCTTTTACGGATTCTTGCACCCAATCATGCACACGATCTACTTCTCTACGTCGGATAAGTGGACCCACTTCTGTTTTTGGGTTTGTGGGATCGCCTACAACCAACACTTTGGCTTTTTCTGCGATACGTTTGGTTACTTCCTTCACAATCGACTCATGTGCATAGATCCTTTGAACGGAAACGCACACCTGTCCGGCATGGTAATAACCACCTTTCACCAATTTTGGAATGGCTGAATCGAGATCGGCAGTGGCATCTAGAATCACTGGAGCTGCTCCCCCATGTTCTAGTGCACAATGTACTCCAGGAGCCAATTGTGACTTTAAATACCAGCCCACCTTTGCACTTCCAATGAAACTAAAAAAAGAAATTCTGGGATCTGTTACCAGTTTAGTTGCATTTTCAAGCTTATTGACCACAAATGCCTGGCACCATTCTTCAGGAAGCCCTGCATCATGTAGTATTTTTACAAAACGCATACAGGAGAGTGGGGTATCTTCTGCAGGTTTTACAATGACCGGACAACCGACAGCCACAGCGGGTGCAACCTGATGTACAATTAGGTTCAATGGATGGTTGAATGCACTCACTGCAGCAACCACGCCTATGGGTTCTCTGGAAGTAAAAGCAATCTTTCCATTTGAAGCTGCATTGAGATTCATGGGGATTTCCCTACCAATGCTAGTTTTGATTGTCTCAATACAGCATTCAATTCCCTCTATACCCCTCTGAACCTCTACCAAAGAATCTATGAGAGGTTTTCCCCCTTCGGAAGCAGCTAATTTAGCTAATTCCTCTTTTTCTCGGGTCATGGTCTCTGCTGCTTTTTTTAGAATAGCAATTCTTGTCTCGGTGGATAACCACTTTTTGCGATCATGAAACAATTCATGAGCTGTAGCCAGAGCTTTCTCAACTGCGGCAGAATCGGCAGTGAGAACACTACCGATTTGCTTTTCATCAAAAGCACTGGTTACAACCAACTCACCATCATTGGTTGTAGCACCTTTGATTAGTACATTAAATTTTGTCATAAATCCTCAGATTAATTTACTTTTTTCTGCTAATTCTTTGTTTAAAATTCTATCGTTTTCAGAATAGTCGATGGCTAATTCTATCAAATGCACACCTTTTGAGTTTAAACAGGTTTGTAAGGTACTGTGAAAAGTATCTACGGATGTGGGTCTGTATCCTTTTGCACCATAACTTTCGGCATACTTAACGAAATCTGGGTTTCCATAGTCCAAACCAAAATTAGCAAATCCCATATTGGCTTGTTTCCATTTGATCATACCATATGCATTGTCACGGAGAATGATAACAACCAAATCCACTCCCAATCGAACGGCAGTTTCCATTTCTTGAGAATTCATCATAAATCCTCCATCCCCACAGATAGAGATCACTTTTTTATTGGGGAATACTATTTTAGAACCAATGGCTGATGGTAGACCCGCTCCCATGGTTGCAAGGGCATTGTCTAGAAGAACTGTATTGGATTGGTAGGCTCTATAGTTTCTTGCAAACCATATCTTGTACACTCCATTGTCCAGGGCAATGATTCCATCATCGGGGAGAAGCTTTCGGATTTCTGCTACCATTCTTTGTGGGTAAATGGGGAATCGATTGTCTGTGGTTCCTTCCAATAGATTTTCATCTATGAATCCCTTTACTTTTTTAAAGTAAACAAAGTCCCAAGAGGATTGTGGTTTGATACTTTGTGTGATCTGCCAGATGCTATTGGCAATGTCGCCAACTAATTCAGCCTGTGGGAAATACACGGGATCTACAGATGCGGAAAAGAAGTTGATATGTAATACTTTTACACCATCTGGTTTCATGAAGAAGGGGGGTTTTTCTACAACATCATGACCAACATTGATGATTAGATCCGCTTTTTCAATGGCTCTATGTACAAAATCTTTTGAAGAAAGTGCAGCACAACCCAAACAGAGGGGATTTCTTTCATCGATAACACCCTTTCCCATTTGTGTGGAAAAGAAGGGGATTCCTGTTTTAGTTACAAACTCTAATAGCATTTTGCTTGTCATTTTTCGGTTTGCACCGGCACCAATGAGCAAAAGGGGTGATTTTGCTTTTTCAATTAAATCCACTGCTATTTTAATTGATTTTTCTTCTGGTATTGGGCGCCTTACAACGCTCTTTTGAATAAGAGGGACATCTGAGTCTTCATCTGCAATGTCTTCGGGCAATTCTAAGTGAACTGCTCCCGGCTTTTCTTCTAATGCCAATCGAAAAGCTTCCCGTACTCTTGAAGGAATGGTATCTCCAGAGACAATTTGTCGGGTATATTTTGTGAGGGGTTTCATCATGTCCACAATGTCTACAATTTGGAATTGACCCTGTTTGCTGGACTTGATAGGTTTTTGACCTGTGATCATGAGCATGGGCATACCACCCAATTGAGCGTAAGCTGCAGCAGTTACAAAATTTGTAGCTCCAGGACCGAGTGTAGATAAACAAACTCCCACTTTTCCAGTCAATCTTCCCAGTGTAGCAGCCATAAACCCTGCTCCCTGTTCGTGCCTGGTGAGAATTAATTTAATTTTCTTAGAATCTTTTAAGGAGTTTAAAAAATCTAGGTTTTCTTCCCCGGGAATTCCGAAAATGTATTCCACTCCCTCCTCTTCGAGTGCCTTGATAAACAGATCTGATGCCTTCATAATTTCTCCAATATTAATTTGTATATAACCTTAATTCTATGCTAAACTAAGATCAACAATAATTTCAGCAAAACTGTAATATGTTTGAGGCATTCCTATCAATATCATTTTTTAGAAATTCCATTAATTTATATAAAAGTGTCCCATTGTATTTATAATAAAAATAATGATTATGAATGAATAAATTTATATAAAAACTATCTGAAAGTCAAAAATTTGGGAAGATTATAATCTCTAACCTCGATTTTCAGAGAGATAGAGAGGAAAAAAAGTGTTAAATGATAAGAATGAACTAAGGAAAGGAAAAACTTCAATGAACAATTGGAATAATAATTTTAGAATTGGGATTTTTTTTTGGATTTTTGTATGCCAACCGATTTTTTCTTGGGAACTCAAAAAAGAGAAAGAGGGTGTTAAAGTTTATACCAGAACTGTGGAAGGCTCAAATTTTAAAGAATTCAAATCCATTGGAGTACATAAAGGAAGTTTGAGTAGTTTGATTGGTGTCCTACAGGATGAATCAAGTTTTTGCAATTGGTTTCCAGATTGTAAAGAATTCAAAGTGCTGAAAAGGAATTCTAAAGTAGAAAGAACCCAATATATGGTAATCAAAGCTCCTTTTCCAGTGGATAATCGGGATACGGTACAGCATACATTTCTAAGTCAGGATTTAAGTTCAAAAACGGTGACCATCCAATTAGTTGCAGAACCAGAATCCTATCCGGAAGTTTCAGGAAACATAAGAGTTCCGAAGTCTAAAGGAATATGGAAATTTACACCGTTAGAGAACAATCAAATTGAAGTTCTCTTTCAACTTCACTCAGATCCGGGTGGAAAGCTTCCCGAATGGGTGGCAAATTTGTTTGTTACAGAAACCCCTCTGAAAGCGGTAGTAAATTTAATTAAATTGGCTAAGGAAGAAAAAAATAGTAATAATAAATTAGATTACATTCAAGAAAAATAAATTAAAATCTAAAATCACCAATTCCAAAAACAAATTGGAAGTTTTTTTCAGCGTTGTAATTATTGAATGGGGCAAGGGGATCGCCGGTATAATACAACCTTTGGGCAAAGTAGAGCCTGAGTGGTAGTACCGGAATTTGAACACGAAGTCCAATCCCCCATGAATATTTTAATCTCTCAAGTGAGATATTATCATTTTTTAGAATAAGTAGTTCAGGGTCTTCTTTGACGAATGGCTTTTGATCATTTTCGTATTTCTTTAAGCTCAGCAAGTTGTAATTTTCTCTAAGATATGCAGTTACTGGATCATACTTTGCCCTATCAGCCCAAACCCTTTGTTGGTATGTCGCTGCATCTTCTTTTCTTGTGCCCACCCATTTCCCGACTTCTTCGTAAAGGGAGCCTGCATCCAAAAATAGAACCAACCAAAGAAAATTGGGTTCTATTGGAAATCTTAATTCAGTGTTGAATAAAATTCTCTGATTTGCACCATTTCTCCACTCCCTTGGATAGAGAACATCTTGAAAATTCCATCCTCTGAGTGATTCATATCCTCCTAAGAATTGGAGATCCTGCTGTTGGATAAAAGGATTGGTGAGCTTTGCAGATTCCCTGGAAAATGGATCTGCTCGGTTGTATTTGGGAACCCTTTCAAACATCAAAACATGGCTCATCCTGAATTCTTGTACGACCTTCCACCTTCTGAGGGTATTGGATCTAAATAGGCCTCCAAATGTATAGTCAAACCAAGAATGATAAAATTCAACCACAGGATTGTATCTATCAAAATGACTTTGCCCACCGATCAATTGCCCTACGTTTGAAATGGAGAGGTATGTGTTGAGACCACGTGTGGGGTTGAACACATTGTCCCTTGAGTCATACCCCAATCCATTTGTAACTTCAGAACGAAACTGCCATCCCCTGTTAACCTCAGCCCGTATCAAATCATCTGCAAGGGATGTTGGATTAATGGAGTGATAAAAACTAGGAGAGTATCTATGAAAATGAGTCCAGTTGATAAAGACCCTATGTGCTACACCTAAACTAAACCCAACACCTTCCCTAGTGTATGACGCCCCTTCTTTTATGGAACCGGTTCCGGCATCTGTAATCGATGCGGCACCCACACTGATGGTTCTAGAAGAATAGAAAATGCTTGTGGTGAAAGACCAGGGTCGATTGAAAATCCATGGTTCCGTCCAGGACAATTGAAAGAATCGTTGGAATGGACCAAATTGTAACCTTCCCGATACCTTTTGGCCTGTTCCATTTAAATTGTTCTCACCAAGTTCAGTAAAAATGGAAAATCCAGAGATTGTTCCATACCCACCTCCCATAGAGATTGTACCTGTGGGTTGTTCTAAAAGTTCTATGATAAGGTTCATTTTAGATTCATCGGAGCCGGGTCTGGAATTGAAGTTGACTTCTTTGAAATAACCTAAGTTGAAGATTCTTTCCCTTGATCTATTGACAAGGGTTGAGTTAAATAAGTCTCCGGGTTTGAAAAGTAGTTCTCTTCGTATTACAGAGTCTTGAGTTTTCTTATTACCTTTTATAAAAATATTTTCTATATAAGCTAAATAGTTTTCACGAATAGTGAAGTCTACATGTTCAAACTTTCTATTTTCATATTTGGGATTTTTTGTGAGAAGTTCTCTAAGTTTTTTTATATTAAGTTTTTTCTTTTCTTCTTCGCATTTGACTGGATCTTTTAGTAATTGTGAAGTACAATTCTCGTATGATTTTAAATTTTCATCATTGAGTTCTATTGTCTTACGTTTATTTACTACCTGAGCAAAGATATACCCTTTTGCACTATAGAGTTCATTGATTACTGATTTATCTCTTTGAAATTTTCCCTCATCAAATATTTTTCCAATATCAGAGGAGTTAAATTCAAAAATATCTTCAAAAAATTTAATTTCAAAAACTGTTTTCCACTTATCTTTTGGGGTTCCGGGTGGATTTTCTTCTTTATTCAAGTACATTGGATTCCCTTTGGAATCTTCAGTTAAATCAAAACTTGTGTTGTACCCATTGAAATAGTAAAGATCTCCCTCATTGATTTTAAAGTTTACAATGATCACCCTTTTGTCTTTCAATTTTGGATTTTCCCACCTTATTTCCCACCCTGTAGACTCAGGAACCAATTCCGCATCGAGATAGCCTTTGGTTTTTAAATAAGCAGTAATTTTTTGTTTGTCACTTTCAAAGGAAGCTTCTTTGAAATGACCACTTTCAATGAGACCTGTTTCTTTGAGGTCCAAGATAGAAAGAATTTCAGATGCATCTACACCTTGGGTTCCTAGAATATTTATTTTAGCAACCGGTATTTCATCCCCTTCATCTATAATAAATTTTACTTTTACCAAATTAGTTTTTGGATTTATCTTACCCATTTCAAATTTGATATATGCATGAAAGTAACCTTCATCTCTATATTTTTTTAGTATTACATCTCTGGTGGCATTTACTTTTTCTGGTGTAATGACCTCATTTTCTTTTAGGGGCATCTTATCTCGTAGATCAGTGGGGAAAACTTCATCTGCACCGATAAATTCAATTTCTTGCACTCTGGGTCTTTCTTTTACATTTAAGATAACTCTAGTTCCATCTAAGTATGGCTCAGCCAAGACTTCTGCATTGTAAAAATATCCCGTTTTAAAAAGGGCTTTTAGATCGTTGTTGAGTAGGGTTTCTGTGAGTATAGATCCCTTTTTCATTTCAAGTAAAAACAAAAGATCACTCTTAGAAGTGTTTTTTACTCCCTGGAAGACAATGTCAGTGATCTTTTTTCCAACATAGTTTGATTTTTCAGGATGAATTCCTGAAAAATTGAGAAAAAAGAGAAATAATCCAAATAATGATGATGCAATGGAAAGTTTGAGATAGGTAGTTTTTTCCAAGATTATAATTTATTGTTCCTGAGCCTCATTTGATTCAGTAGACTCAGAATCAGCAGGAGTTTGGCTTCCTCCGGGTCCCTTAACCATCGCTAAATTAAAACGGGTAACACCCGCAGCATTGATTTCATCAATGACTTTTACAACAGTTTGGTAGCTTGCCGTACCATCTCCACGTATTACAACTTTGTTTTTTTTAGGATCCCGCTTATCTTTAGGACCCAAGAAAGAATTTATTTTATCTTTCAAAGATGTTAAGGGAACAGGAGTGGGGTCTTTGTCTAGAAATATCTTTCCTTCTTTGTTGACAGTGATAATGAGTTCTTCCTGATTCTTTTCTTTTGCAGCAGAAGTAGAGGATCTGGGAAGTTCTATTTTAATGGAAGTTCCCTTTTCTAGAGTAGCGTTGATTAAAAAGTAAATCACAATGAAAGCTATAACATCTATCAGTGAGGTTATATCAATCCTATCAAAGGCTTTGGTTGTTCTTCGGAATTTCATTTGTTTACTTTTTGACGACTAAGGGAAGGATCTGGTCGGATATTGTTTCTAATTCTGAAATTTTTTCTTCTTTTTTTCGTACAAGAACATTGTAAAAAACATAGGAAGGAACGGCAACCGCTATCCCCATTGCTGTGGTGATGAGAGCTTCACTGATTCCCACTTCCGCACCTTTTGTCCCGGTTCCCTCAGCAAAGGAACGAATCATTCCCAATACTGTTCCCAAAACTCCTAGAAGGGGGGAAATTGTAGCGATTGTACCAAGTTCTGTGAGAAATTTTTCCATTTGGGAGATCTGTTTGTATGCTTCCGACTTCAGTTCATCCCCTAGGTACTCACTTTCTCTCCTTCTGTAGTCCAAAAGAGTTGTGAGTACTACTGTGGTGGCTCCCCAACTTTTCAATTTGAGGTGATCTATTGCTTCGTCCCATTTTTGCGATTTGATAAGGTCTTTGAGAGTACGTAGATCATCGGGGACAAGGGATTTGAATCTATTGTAATATATTGATCTTTCTATGATGATGGTAAACGCAACTATAGAGACCAAGAGAATGACAACCGGGACAGTTTCCGGAGGAATGGAGGAAATTATAGAAGTGTTTTTTGCTAAATAGATCATGTTGGTATGGTAAACTCCCACTCACAGAATTCTATCTGGCAGTTTAATGCCAAACAGATTTTTCTTTATTTTAGTTGACTTAACCTGAATTGGTAAACTAAAAGTAGGTATCCCGGTGGTAAAATGAAAAAAAGTTCTATCTTAATTTTGGCAGGAATCATCCCCTTTCTCTTCATATTTTATATTTTTTTTGCAATGAAAACAGACAATCGAAATGAATCGTTTGAAAGTGCAATCCCGGTTACCCTTGAAAACTATAAATCCTTTCAAGTAGGGGACTTTGTTAAGATTACAGGAAAAGTATCTCCCTCCAACCAGCCCAGGTTCCAAACCTTTGTCTTAGCCACCAAAGAGAATAAGGTCAAACAAAGAGATCGAAGTGTTTGGCTGACAGATGAGGCCTTTTTAGGTGATTTTTATATCAAGCATTCAGAGCTACCCGAAGAAATTCTCATAAAAATTTCCCCTGAGTACATACCCTGCGGAGGTTTTGTTAAGATTGAAAAAGAAAACAAAGATGCCAAAAAAAGGATTTTGGGTATTTCAATAGGAGACCCCATGACTGGATACGGAAAAGTAATTTCTGTATCACCGTTTCAATTGGATCTTGGAATGAGTCCCTGTGCAGAGAGTTTTGAAGAGTATTCCAAGAGCTTGAGTAAAAAATTTCCTGCTTATGTCATGGCTGTTTTATTTTTAGCAATCCCATCTTTATTCTTAATTTATCTAGGAATTTACAGTCGAAGGGAAGATTAGTCCTCAACTACCCTTCAACCTTAGAGTTTTTTTCTCCAAAAAAGACTCAATGAAATCATCGGGAGGTCGATACATTTTCTAGGAATCGCCCTAATTATGTCTCGACTTGAAATCAAAATGCCGGAGTTTTATCCATTTAAACATGAGATGAAAATTCGGAAAACAGATATTGCAAAGGATAACCATGTCTCCTTTGCCTCTATTCTGGATATTGTATTTGAAGCCCACCTACGATTTTTTAAATTTTTAGGATATGAAGTAACAAATGTTCATGGTTTGCATCTTCTCTTTAGTGACGCTATAGTCCTTTATCGGGGTGAACTGCTAGAGGATGATGTAGTTAAGATTGAAGTTACTGCCAATGGTTTTTTTGATAAGGGTTGTGATTTATACTTTCACCTAACTAAAAATGACAACCAAACCCTAGTATCTGATGTTAAGATATCCATGTTATTTTTTGACTACATAGTTCGAAAAGTAGCAACCCTCCCACCTGAGTTTAAAGCAAAAATAGAGTCCATTGCAAAATTAGACAGTGTGGGTTTACTGCAAAATAATCTTCCACGTCATACAGACTCACCACTTTGGAATAGTGCCCACCAATTTGTTATAAATATTTATAAATTGACATCTATCTTTCCTCCACAAGAAAAAGATCACCTTGTAATGAGGATGAAAAAAGCTGCTACATCAATTCCTCTTTCAATAGTAGAGGCTGGCAGAAAAAAAGAAAAAAGTGATATATTGCGTGCATTCGGTAGAACTAGGGGTTATCTAGAAGAAATTAGATACTACCTCATACTCTCCTCAGATCTCGGATTTTCAGATACTAGTAAAGAAATTAAAGAATTAGAATTCATATTAGATACAATCAAAAAGACTCTCAAACCTATTTTAGACTCAGAATAATATTTAGATTGGAGTTGGCAATTTCACTCATTTACCTAGAATGGTACTATGAATATTGTAAAAAGTCTAGAATGGAGATACGCCGCAAAGCGTATGAATGGTCAAAAAATTTCAGATGCAAACTTAAATGAGATACAGGAAGCAATTCGGCTTTCTGCATCCTCTATTGGATTACAACCATACAAGGTTTTAGTAGTATCATCCTCTGAAGCAAAGAAAAAGTTAGCCCCCACGGCATACAACCAACCCCAAGTTTTAGAGTGTTCCCATCTTTTGGTCTTTACAGTGTGGGATCGTATGACAGATTCTAAAGCAGAAGAATATCTTGGTTTAGTACAATCAGAAAGGGGGGTAACCAGGGAATCTCTCTCCACTTTGATAGGATATTTGGACAACCTAAAGAAGATGTCCGAAGTGGACTTTTATCATTGGGCATCAAAACAGGTTTACATTGCTCTGGGAACGGGAATGCTTGCCGCAGCTTCACTCGAGATTGATACCACACCCATGGAAGGATTTAACAAAGAAGAGCTGGATGCAAGTTTAGAACTTTCTAAGTTGGGATTAAAAAGTGTAGTACTTTTAGCTCTGGGTTATAGGGATACTGAAAAAGATTGGCTTTTGAAAATGAAAAAAGTAAGACGAACCAAAGAAGATTTATTTCTCCAAAACCAATAAGAAATTATTCCCTCGAACCAAATAGCAAAGAACCTACTCGAATATAATCGGTTTCTTCCTCGAGGGCAATTTTGTAATCCCCACTCATACCCATAGAAAGTTTAGCCAAAGGAACCAATGATTTTCTTATTGCGTTGAGTTTTTGAAATACGGATCGGGTGAGAGTGGGATCTTCGGAGGTTGGACCCATTGTCATGAGTCCTTCAAAACGTAGGTATTCATTTTCTAGTACATTTGTTTTGTTTAAGATTGCTAGGAGATCACTTTCTGAAAAACCGTTTTTAGAATCTTCATCCGTGAGATTGACTTGTAGAAAATACTTCAGTAGTTTTTTTTGCTTCTCTGCTTCTTTTAAGAGAAGCTCAATTGTAGAATGAGAAGAAACCCCATGGGTAAAATCAAAAACTCCGAATAATTTTTTTGCAGTACCGGATTGAACGGGACCGAGGTGGTGGAGGGTGAGGTTTTCTTGGGTCTTTAGATCTGAAAACTTTTCAATTCCTTCCTTGATTTTATTTTCTCCAAACACTTTCTGACCCGCAGAAATTGCCTCTTGGATTAGATTGATTGGTTTTGTCTTACTGACTGCTACCAAAACCACCTCCCGCCCCGAATTTTTTATTTCTGTTTGGAGAGAGAGGAGGTTTTGTGAAATCCTCATTGTTTTTTTAAGGCTTTTTCTAATCTTTCGATTCTTTTTTCTAATTTATCTTTTTTACCTGTTTTGATTCCAAGGGCTCTTTCTAAACGTGATACCCTTCCAAGAAGTCCATTCTTTTTTGTAGTAGTTTTTTTGGTTTTAGTGTATTTGCGTTTTTTACTTTTATTTCTTTGCCCTGTTTTTTTAGACTTTGCAGAGACGAATTCTAGCTTTGATTTGCCATCAGAAACTTTTGCATCTTTGGGTTGTTCGGGAAGGTTTTTTTCAAAGTCCAAATCTTTTGGCTTTTTTTGTTTTTTGGGTTGGGTTTGGATTTGTGCGTAATCATCTCCCGGAACATTCCCATAAACCATATCCTCTATTTCTTTCTTGGATTTATCTGCCGGTTCTTCTTTCATAGGAGTTTTGGCAACAGTAGGGCTTGGAATGCTTTCCGTCGTAGCAGATTCGGGTGCCACTTCTTGTGAGTCCTTTTCTGATAGGCTATTGTTGTTGTAAAGGGTATGTTTTTCTACTTGTTCATTCTTTTTTTGGAACTTTTGGAAAAACTCAGTTAATTTGTCCCGATATATAAAACCATAGACCCCCATGGCAATTAACAAGAATACGATTACAATACTTAGGAATATACTGGACTTATTACTTTCTTCTGACATAAATTACCTACAGGACTCTCGAAATGGTTTGTTTCAAGTACAGGAATCGGCATCCTATGATTGATTCTCTAGTGTTCTTCCTAATTTTTTCTTTTGGCCTGGTTTGCCAGGAAGTTTCCGGGGATCTGGGGAGATTCATAAAGTCCGGGAAGGATACTCTGAAGTTTTCTGTAGTTACACTCGAACCATTTTCTAAGACTCCCTATAAGTTCCAAAGAAATATTTCCCATCTCCAAACTCTCCAATATACGGGGTTTGTTCCCACCGATCCCGATTATGAGACAGAAACCAAATCTTTTCCGGAAATCCTAATGGAAGGTGAGAAAGAATCCCTGATGATTCAAACCACTCTTGATAATCCGCAGAGGGAAAGAATATTTATAGAGCCACAGGAGCCTAAAACCATAGATGCAGGGTATCCATTTCGAATCAGTGTTTGGGTGCACTCTAATTTTTACAAAGGTACCCTTTATCTCCAATTTAAAAATAGTGTGCAGGGAACTTTTAAAGTAAAGATGGGAAGTTTGGATTTTTCAGGCTGGCAGAGGTTGGAGGTTTCTTTTCCCTTTGTAAAAAAAATAAGGGAGAGTGATCCTAGGAAAAAAATATTTTCTTTGGTGGGGATAGGTATGGAATTTTCCAAACAACAAGCACCAGCCCCAATTGTGGTGTATATGGATAGAATCTTAGTTTTGTTAGAAAAGTACGAAGAATACCCGGGAAGTGAAGTTCAGGATGGATGGAGATTTAAATGAGGAAGCTTTTTTCACTCTTTATTGGAATATTTATTTTCCCTGCTGTACTCAATCTCGGGGCAGAAGAACGTAGCTTCCGAATTGTATCCTCCAGGGATCTAAAAGGCAATGTGAAATCCTGTACTTGTACTACAATTCCTATCGCGGGAATGGAAGGTAGGGCAAGCTTTCTCGATTCAATAAAGATTGATCCCGGTAGGGATATTCTCATTGAAACAGGTGATTATTTGGGATCAGGAATACCAATGGATAAATATCCCGCAATTTTTGAATCCTTCTTGGGAATGGGGTATCATTTTTTGGGAGTTGGAGGGATGGAAGTGAAAAACTCATCCAAAGATTCCTGGGAGAAATATATTTACTCCCCCGTATCCTCTAATCTTGCTTATAACCAAAAAGATATATCTTTCAAAAAAATGGAATCCGTGTTTCGGAATGGCAAAGAAATTAAGTTTCTCTCCATTCTCTTTCCATCTAAAATGGAATCAATTGGAGATGCCTATACAAGTCCTATGTACTATACTGATCCCAAAGATTTCTTCCAGCAAATTTCAAATGACCTTAAAGCGGATCTCTGGATTGTATCTTTGTGGGGTACAGAAAAAGAGATCGAGTCCATTCAATATCCCTCCCAGTTTAAAAATATTATAACAATTATTAACAATGAGTCAGGCAAAAAAAAACAAACACCCAAGAACTTAAAAAAATTGGGAACTGTGGTATGGTTGGGAATGGAAAATGGGGATGAGATATCTATTTTAGAGCTTAACAAAAACCTTTTGGTGGAACGTCAAAGGATTCAATTATTAGAAGCAGAAAAATTTTCTCAAAATGAAAAAATATCTGGAATCATAAAGAAATACAATATAAAATAGAATAACTATGACTATAATAGAAGACCTCACACCACCACCATTTATCACATATGCTATACCATTTTTCTTCCTTCTAATGGGAGTGGAACTCCTGGTAGGAAAGGTTAAAAATAAAACCTATTATTCAATGAGTGATAGCATTGCCGATTTGAGTACGGGTATACTTTCTCAGCTGAGTGGAATCTTTCTAAAAGCCTTGAGTTTATTGGGTTATTTGTACATTTACAACAATTACAAATGGATAGAAATTCCATTTGGTTCCCTTGCCGGTTGGATTGCAGCAATTGTGCTATGGGACTTTTGCTACTATTGGTTGCATCGACTTTCCCATGAGGTCAATATTTTGTGGGCTGGTCACGTAATACATCACCACAGTGAAGAATATAACTTAATCGTTGCATTGCGTCAGACAAGTCTGGGTGGGATTTTAAGTTGGATCTTTTTTATCCCCATGGCGTTTTTAGGCTTTCATCCTTGGGTTTTTCTTGCAGCTGGTCAATTGAATTTGATTTACCAATATTGGGTACATACTAAATCAATCAAAACAATAGGAACAGTGGGTGAGTTTCTTTTATCTACACCATCACACCATAGAGTTCACCATGCTATCAATCCTCAGTACATAGATAGGAATCACGGGGGGATTTTTATAATTTGGGATAGGCTTTTTGGAACGTTTGAAAAAGAAGTAGAAGAGCCTGTGTATGGAACCGTAAAACCTCTGCAGAGTTTTAATCCTATATGGGCAAATTATCATTACTACTGGGAAATAGTAAAAATGGCTTACAGTGCGGAAGGACTTTTAAATAAGCTAAAAGTATTTTTCAAACCACCGGGTTGGTACCCATCTACCAGAGAAAAACCCGAGGGCTATCTGCCAATCCCCAAAGTCAGTGAAGAAACTTTTATTAAATACAATCCAGAAATTTCAACTGGAAAAAAAGTTTATGTGATCACCTGGTTTGTATTTGTACTGCTAATTTCCTTTGGATATTTGCTTTTTCATGTTAAATTAGAAATCCAAAGTAAGATTTTGATCTCTCTTTGGATTGCACTTTCTCTATTAAGTCTAAATGCTATTTTGGAATCTAAGAAATGGTCTAAATGGTTAGATGTAGTACGATTAGTATCCACGCCCATTGTGGGGATTTTGATCTATTTAAAACTATGAATCTAATAATGATTACAAAAGAAGTAAAAAGTAACAATTTAGAACCCATCCAAACACACTTGAGTTTACGGATTTTGTATTTTCCTATATAAAAAAGTTGAAAAATGAATCCTTTGCAATCTATTTAGTGTGCTAAGGATTCTAAAAATAGACTTTTTATAATCTTAACTATAGAATATTTATGAATTTAGTTTACAGGAATCCGAGACTAGAAACACTACAATAGAAAATACCATTCTTTTACAGAGGAAGACTAATGAGTAAAATCAAAGTAAAAACACCGCTCGTCGAGATGGACGGGGATGAAATGACCCGGGTAATCTGGAAAGAGATCAAAGATAAATTTATTCATCCATACCTGGACATCCAATTGGAATACTATGACCTAGGTGTCGAATATAGAGACAAAACAGATGATAAAGTAACCGTTGATTCAGCCAATGCAATACTAAAACACGGAGTAGGAGTAAAATGTGCTACAATCACTCCCAACGCAGATCGTGTTAAGGAATATTCACTAAAAAAAGAATGGCCCTCTCCTAATGGAACAATCCGTTCAATTTTAGATGGAACTGTATTTCGTAAGCCAATTATCATCAACAATATACCAGCAGCAGTAAAGTCCTGGAAAAAGCCAATCATCATTGGAAGACATGCCTATGGTGATATTTATAGAAACGTTGAAATGATCATTCCTGGAGCCGGAAAAGCTGAGATAGTTTTTACTCCTGCAGGTGGTGGAGCAGAAAGTCGTGTTACAATCCATGAATACAAAGGTCCTGGAGTTGTGATGGGCATGCATAACTTAGATAAATCAATTGAAAGCTTTGCAAGATCTTGTTTTAACTATGCTATATCTGAAAAAGTACCCCTTTGGTTTGCTACCAAAGACACAATTTCAAAAAAATACCATGCAAGATTCAGGACAATTTTTGATCAGGTAGCAAAAGAAAAAGAACCTGAGTTAAAGGCTACTGGTAACTACTATGCATATTATCTTATTGATGATGCTGTAGCACAAATTATGAAAAATGAAGGTGGAATGCTCTGGGCACTTATGAACTATGATGGGGATGTTCAGAGTGATATGGTTGCTTCTGGATTTGGTTCATTGGGACTTATGACTTCTGTATTGGTTTCACCAGATGGAAAGTATGAGTATGAAGCTGCTCATGGAACTGTGACCCGACATTTCCGTCAGCACCAAAAAGGTGAATCTACTTCCACCAATTCAGTTGCTTCAATTTTCGCTTGGACAGGTGCTCTGCACAAAAGAGGTGAATTGGATGGTAATACAGAACTGATGAAATTTGCAGAAAAACTCGAAGATGCAGTTATAAAAACAATTGAATCCGGAGAGATGACCAAAGATTTAATGAGCTTATCCACTGCACCATCTAAAAAACAATTAGACACAATTCCATTTATGGAAGCTGTTCAAAAGAGATTAAACTCTTAAAACTAACACTCCTGCTTTACATATACTATCTATGTGTAAAGTAGGATACCTAAAATTTACTACATTACTATGATAGAAAATATAGCTTATTCAGTTCAAACCATTTCCAATCTTTTTAAACCCAATAGACCAGGATTTTCAAAAAGAGAATTTTTATCCAACATCACCACATCATCAATGGAAGTATCAGAGGGTTCACTCTTTATTCCTCTTATGGGAAATAGGGATGGTCATACATTTATAAAAGATTCATTAGATCGCGGAGCTAGAGCATTTCTTTATGAAAAAAAAAATCCAAGCATTCAAAGTCTGACAAAAGCAGAGCTAAGTAAAGGAATAGAAGTTCAAAACACTCTCTATGCATTGGGGAAACTTGCAAAGTTTCATAGGGAGAGGTTTCTTCCCTATGTAGTATGTATTACAGGCTCTAGTGGAAAAACAACTACCAAAGAAATATTAGGTAAATGTGTTTCGTATCTTGGGGAAGAGCACATTGTAATCACAGAAAAAAATTATAACAATGAAATAGGATTACCATTTACACTCTTAAAGATAAATGAAAAAACCAAAGTATGTGTTTTAGAATTGGGAATGAATCATAGATATGAAATTTCAAGAATGACCAGGATTGCCATACCACATTCAATTCTAATAACAAATGTAGGACCATGTCATATTGAAAATTTAGGCTCTCTCAAAGAAATAGCCAAAGCCAAAGCGGAGATAATTGAAGGAAACCAACGTACAAAGGTATTTATACCAGATGTTATTGTATACAATGAGATTTTTCAAAATAAAGCAAAGAAGTACAGTTCAAATATTTATACGTTTTCTCTAGAAAATTCAAAATATATAAAAGTAGATTCCAAAGACACTTCTGGATTTACTTTAGATATCATGGGATCAAAAATAGAATGGAAATTACCCGTTCAAAAAGTATTAGAAAATGTTGCGGGATGCATTGAACTTCTACAGGAAGAAGGATTTGATCATAAAGGAATCCAAGATGGATTGAGGGCATTTTCACCAGCGAATAGCAGAAATGTAATCATTGAAAAAGAAATTAAAATCATAGATGATTGTTACAATGCCAACCCCGATTCTATGAAATCCTCACTTGAATCTCTCTTACAGATTGCCGGAGAAAATAAATCTTTTGCAGTTCTAGGAGATATGAAGGAGCTAGGAGAATTTTCAAAAAGATATCATAAAGAAATTGGCTACTTTTGTGATAAAAAAAAGATAAGTGGTTTACTAGCATTTGGTAATGATTCTTATTATATATACAATGAATATAAAAAATCAAACTCAAATTGTTACTATTTTGAAGATAAAGATAATTCTATTTTAGAATTAGTTGGAGTAATTAAATCTATTGCAAGCAAAGGGGATGTAGTTTTGGTAAAAGGTTCTAGATCAATGAAAATGGAAAGAATTGTAGAAGCCCTGGTAAAACAATTTTGAATGCAGATCCTTTAGTTTCTATAGTTATGGGCAGTCAAAGTGATTGGTCTACGATGATGGAAGCCTCAAAAATCCTAAAAAAGTTTAATGTATTGCATGAATATAAGATTATCTCCGCACATAGATCTCCAGAGCTAATGATGGAGTATGCTAAATCTGCAAAAAAAAATGGAATTAAGATAATCATAGCAGGAGCAGGGGGCGCTGCCCATTTACCGGGGATGATAGCTTCCATAACTACATTGCCTGTACTGGGCGTTCCAGTTCAATCTAAAGCACTTTCAGGATTGGATAGTTTATATTCAATTGTTCAGATGCCAGCAGGAGTTCCCGTTGGTACGCTAGCAATAGGAACTGCGGGTGCAACAAATGCAGGTTTACTCGCTATTAGAATATTATCTATTAATAGTATTGATTTATCAAATAAATTAGAAGATTATAGAGAGGAAATTCGTAATACAGCTCTCTCCAAGAAATTGGAGCCTTATGATGCATAGGCCACTTTATCCACCTGCTATTCTTGGTGTATTGGGGAGTGGGCAACTTGGTAGAATGTTTACCCAGTCTGCAACAAAGCTTGGCTATACAGTACATGTGTACTCACCCTCCATAGATACACCTGCAAAGATGGTGGGAGCAGTAGAATTTATAGGCAATTATTCAGATACTCAAAAATTAAGTGAATTTTTAGATAGTATAGATGCTTTAACATTTGAATTTGAGAATATTCCTGATGAAGCTTTGAATTTTATAGATGAATACATAGAAACAGAGGGTCTTAGAGTTTATCCATCTACTTTTGCAATTCGAACTTCTAACAATAGAACAAAAGAAAAGAATTTTTTTAAGTCTATAGGAATTCCTGTAACAAATTTTTTACCTCTGAAAGGAGAGATTTCTAGTATTACGGATCTTTCCAATATCAAATTTCCTGCTATCTTGAAAACCAACAAGTTTGGTTATGACGGAAAAGGCCAAAGAAAATTTTTAAGTAGAGAAGAATTTCTAAATTTTCAAGTAGCAACATCCCAATTTGATCATATCATAGAAGAAATAGTACCCTTTGATCTTGAAATATCTGTGATTGGAGCAAGATTTTATAATGGAAAAATGTTTATTTACCCACCATCTAAAAATATACATGTAAATCATATATTAGATGAAACTATACATCCGGCTAGTATAAGTGGGAAATTACTAAAGGAAGCTGCAGATCTTACAAAAAATTTATTAGAAAAACTAAATTATATTGGTGTTTTGGGGGTTGAATTCTTTGTAAAAGGAGAGCTTTTGATTGGAAATGAATTTGCACCAAGGCCCCATAATTCTGGTCATTTTACTATAGATGGAGCCAATTATTCCCAATTTGATTTACAACTTTTTGCTTTAACTGGAATTATAGAGGATTTAAACCTTGAGACTCATCCAACAGTGATGAAAAATATAATTGGAGAGCCATTTTTTAAAGATAAGGATTTATATCCGTACTACTTAAAAAATCCAAATTATAAAATCCACCTTTACCAAAAAAAAGAAATTCTCCCAGGTAGAAAATTGGGTCATATCAACTATTTAGGTGAGTACAAAGATAAATTATTTTTATTTTAACAATTCTTTTGGAAGCTTAAATTTCATAAGATCCTCTCTAGAATCTGGAAAAGCAGATACATAAACATCAGGAAATAGAATTCTAAGTTTAGATATGATTTCATCTACCAGCACTTGGGGTGTTGAAGCACCTGCTGTGATACCTAAAATAGATATTTTATTTTGGATGATATATTCATTATTCACTTCATTTGCATTTGATACTCTAAAGGACAAAGGCTTTGTTTTTTGAGCTAGCTCTAAGAGACGCATTGAGTTAGAACTATTTTTTGAACCAATCACAAGCATGGCATCTATAGAATCTAACATTTGTGATACTGCTTCCTGCCTTTCTGTGGTTGCATAGCAGATGTCATCTTTTTCTGGATGCTCTACTTCTGGAAAAACTTCTGATATTTTTTCAACAACCTTTCTCGTATCATTTACAGATAAAGTTGTTTGCATTAGGTAAGTGATTGGTTTAGAAGGATCTAAAATATTTTTTAGACTTTCAACATCAGATTCGGATTCCACTAAATACATTTTAGCTTCCCCCATAGTTCCAATAGCTTCGTCATGGCCTTTGTGACCTATATAAATAATCTGGTGGGTATTTTTATAGTTTTTGGCTTTTCTGTGAACTCTGGTGACAAGTGGGCAGGTGGCATCTCCAATCTTCATGTCATGATTTTTTGCAAATTCAACTACTTCTGGTGAAACACCATGGGCACTGAATACCACTATGGATCCATTCGGGGCTTCTTCTAATTCATTTATGAATTTAATACCTTCTTTTTCCATGTCGGAGACAACTCTTTGGTTGTGGACAATTTCCTTTCGAACATAAATATTTTGGTCTTGAAAACTATCTTTTAAAGATTCTACATACGATATTGCATACTTGACACCAGCACAAAAGCCTCGAGGGTTAGCCAAATAGATTTTTGATAGTCCGCTCATATTTACCTCTAATGACAAAGTATATTTATAGATTGGGGAGAGTCAAGTAATTACATCTTGACAGATATTCAATATAACCAAACAGTTTATCTATATTCCCATAGAAATGGGGAAAACTTAAAATAAATGTACTATCATAAAAAAGTTTAAAATATAAAATCTAGGTAAATTATGGCTATAACAATTACAGAAAGCAATTTTAAAGAAAAGGTAATAGACCCTTCTTTTGAAAAACCGGTCTTAATAGATTTTTGGGCAGAATGGTGTAATCCATGCAAAGCACTCTCACCAATTTTAGATAAGGTAGAAAAAGAGTTCAATGGTGGTTTTATATTAGCAAAAGTAAATACGGAAGAAAATCAAAATCTAGCAGTTATGTTTCGTATCAATAGCATTCCCGATGTAAAACTTATTTCGGAAGGAAAAATTTTAGACCAATTCACAGGGGTCCGACCTGAAAAAGAGATCAAAGCGTTTTTAGAAAAGCATATTAAAAAACCTGTCATTACAGACCCTTATGAAAAATTAGCAGAAGAAAAACCCATGGATCTTCTAAAAAAAATCAAAACGGAAAAAGAATCACCAGAAAAAAGAGACGAGTATCTCTGGAAAGCAGCTAAGGCATTGTTAAAGAAAAACGGAAAAAAAGATGATTGTAAATCAATTCTTGCAGAAATTCCGGAAGAGGGTTCTCCATTCTCAAAGGAGAAACTTGTCATTGAAAAGTTTATCGAAGAAAAAGATGCAATAAAAGATATCTCAGAATTATTTTCTAAGAAAAAACTAAGTATACTAGATAAATATTTAAGCATCGTAGAGAATACAGAATACAATTCCAGAAAGGAAAAAAAAGATTCACTCATTGCCTGTTTTTATTTTTTAGATTCTGATGATGACGATTTAGTTGCTTATAGAAGGAAACTTAGCTCTCTTTTATTTTAGAAAATAGTGCTTGGAATGTTTTTGAAGGTAAATCTTTTAAAACCTTATCTTTTATAAACATAGATGCTTTGAATATAGAATCTAGGGATACACCAGTATCATATCCAGATTTTTCTAAATAAAAAATAAGATCCTCTGTAGCCAAGTTCCCACTTGCTCCTTTAGCATAGGGGCATCCTCCCAATCCACCGGCAGAGGAATCAAATGATCTTATCCCCATGTCCAGTGATTTTTGCACATTTGAAAGAGCAAAACCATACGTATCATGGAAATGACCTGCAAAGTAACTATGGGGATATTTTTGTAATACACATTCTAAAAGTTTCTCCAATTCAAATGGGACCCCCAATCCAATTGTGTCACCCAATGAAATTTCATGTGGCTCTATAAAATCAAGGGCTTCAATTGTAGAAAGAACTTTCTGTGGTGCAATGTACCCTTCATAAGGACAGTGTAGTACAGTAGAAATATATGCCCTAATCTTTATACCATCCTGTTTGGCTCTCTTGGAAATTTCTCTATAAATATCAATAGATTCGCTAATTGTCATATTGATATTTTTTTTTGTAAATGTTTCGGATGAAGCTGTAAAAATAGCTATTTCTTTATACCCACTCTTGATTGCTGATTCATATCCTTTAAGGTTTGGAACTAGTACACTGGACTTTTCTTTTAATCTGGGATCTAATAGAGATGATAATTGGCTATTGTCAGCAAGTTGTGGGATTCTATCCGGTCTTACAAAAGAAGTAATTTCAATATGAGATAACCCTGATTTTTCTAAAAGTAAAATGAAATGTTTCTTATCATCTGTTGAAATGGTATTTGGTTCATTCTGAAGGCCATCCCTAGGACTCACCTCGGTTATTTTAATTTTTGTTTTCATAAAGATTAACTTTGATTATTCCCCTTACTGAATTGCAGATAAATATTTTTTTTGATTCTTTGAGAATATTTTTTGTTATTATTTTTTCTTTAAAAAATTTTGGATATTTATTTAAAAGCTTAGATCTATAAATTCCATCTAAAATCCCGGATTTTATGGGGGGAGTAAAATAAATGCCTTCATAAAAAATAAAAATATTTGAAATACAACCTTCAGTGATTTCTCCTTTTTCATTTGAAAATATAATATCATCATAATTATCTTTATTTTTTTTATACTCTTCGTCATACAAATTTCTTATAGAAGTTTTGTGATACAAAAATAATTCATTGGAATGAACGATTTTTTCAGAAATTTTTATTTTATGATGAAATTGTTTTTTTGAAATTTCTATCCACTCTATTTTACTATCTTTTGATTCATAATAAATCAATTTCAATTTATAATTTGTTTTTGGTTTGGGTGAAAATGTTTGTAACTTATTTCTTATATTTAATTCATCAAAATGTCCAAATAAAAATAAGGATGAACTTTTCAGACGGTTCAAATGCTCATCAAAAAAATATAAAATTCCATTTTTAGATAGAATTGATTCAAATAGGAAAAACTGAAAAGCTCTATATAAAAAAAATGCTTTTTGGTGACATTCCTCCCACTCTAATTCAGGATCACTATCATAGACAATTCCACTTCCAACTCCCATTGTAAATTGTGATCCAGTTTTTTTTAGTGTTCTAATAGCTACACTGAACATTGATTTTGAATTGGGAAAAAAATAACCAATGGCACCGGTATAGATTTCCCTTGGCGATTTTTCTAGGGAGTCAATAAATTCTAAAGCATTTTCTTTGGGAGCTCCCGTAATAGAGCCCGATGGAAACATAGCATTGAATAAGCTATACTCACTTGTGTTATCGTTTAGTTCGGAACTGATTTCTGATGTCAACTGTAGAATATTCCCATACTCTTCTTCACGTAGTAACTCATTTACCGTAACAGAACCCATTTTAGAAATTTGACCAAGATCATTTCTAAGGAGATCTACAATCATATAATTTTCAGCTCTGTTTTTAGTATTGAATAGATTTGATTTTCCGCTTTTAGAACTAGTACCTTTCATGGGACGAACTGTAACACATAAATCATTTTTCTCAAAAAAAAGCTCGGGAGAAAATGAGAGATATTCATCATTTTGAGAGAATCTTAAAACGGCAGAATATGGAGTTTTAAATAAGCTTTTTAAAATACTATAAAAATGAATAGTATTAATTGGAATATTGAAATTAAGCTGAAATGTAAAGTTAACCTGATAGAGTTCACCGGCTGTAATTGCATTTTTAATTTTGAGGATTGCTTGGGTGTATTCATCTTTGCTAATATTTGTTTTAAATTCCGAGACAAAAAGTGGATCTAAAGTTTCTATTTCTTTTAAATGTTTAGGAAATAAGGATACTTCTTCAAAAGATTTATAAACTCCAAATTTACATAGCTCTGTGTTTGATGTACCTCTGGCTTGCTTTTTCTTTCTAAACTCTCTCCCCGCTTCATAGGAGAGATACCCCACAACATAGTATTGGTTAATTGAGTATTGTTTAATTTTATTGAATATAACCGGTAAATCTTCAAAATCTTTAGTGGATAAAATATCAATAGGATTTGAAAATAAAATTTGAGAATTTGGGTTTGACCTCTCATTTCCAAAGGAATCTAAAAGAAGAAAGTGATCTAACTTTTCTAAATCCTGGATGGTTTTATAATTCATTTCGTTTTTTTATTCCTTTTTAATAAAGTAAGATGAGTCGATATACTGTCATATAAAAAATATAGAAAAGTCCAAATAATAGATTGATTTCTATCTAAAAAATGAGAACAATAGACTAAAGCTCCATGAAATATTTATATTACATTCTTTTTCTTACGCTAATATTTTCAAAAGATGTCATAAGTTCTCCAATTCTATTTGTTTTTAAAGATGAAGGATTAAAAAGAATTAAAAACTGTAATACAAAAGATCCAGAGAAATTCTTTGAATTTGAAATGAACCATTTTACGAATCCTGATAATTTCCCTGATAAAGAAATAAAAAAATTTAGTGAGTACCAGGGTAAGAGAAGATTTTCTCAAATTGAATGTATTCGAAACTTAAAGTTAAGCCAAAATGAACTAAGTCAATTAAAAAATAGTTATACTTTTTTTATAGAAAGAGAGTTAGAAGGGATAGAAATTATAACTAATTTTTTTATTTCGCAGGATAAAAAAAATGTTTATGGACCGGGAGAGCTGAGCAAAGTTAAAGAACATTTAAAATTTAAAAGTGATTTGTACTATGTACTAAATAAAAAAACAGAAGATTATTTATTTTATGGAGAAGATAATAATTTAAATGAATTTATATCTATTTATCAATCTTTAATTCGTTTACAATATGACTTATTGAATTCAGTTTCAAAAAATGTACGGCAAAATTTTTTACTCAAATAGGAATCATCTATGATAAATTTTATCAATTCAATTTTAAAAGATATTTTTTCACCAATTAAAACGTATGAAAATAGTAGCTTTGCATTTGTATATTCCCATAAATATAATTTACAATTGGGATCACATGTTTTTCCGGCTATAAAATATGAACAGTTGTACAACCAAATTTGTATGGATGATGAAATGTCTCAAATAGAAGTATTTCATCCTGAACCATGCAGTAGAGAACAATTAGAATTAGTCCACACTAAAAATTATTTAGATGACCTATATAGTTTGACTCTGACGGATTCAACTAAATTTTCCGAACTTCCATTAAACCATTCTATCTTAGAAACTTTTTTATACGGTGTGGGGGGAACTATTTTAGCAACGGAATTAACAGAGAAATTTGATTATGTATACAATATAGGAGGGGGGTATCACCATTCTTATCCAGACCATGCGGAGGGTTTTTGCTATCTCAATGATGTGGCAGTAGCTACTAAAGTGTATCTCGAAAAAAATCCAGATCATAAAGTACTTATCATTGATTTAGATGTTCACCAGGGGAATGGAAATTCCAAGATTTTTCAGGGTGACGGGAGAGTTTTTACATTCTCAATGCACCAAGAAAATTTATATCCTAAAAAAGAAGAGTCCAGTCTGGATATTGGATTGCCTGATAATTGTAGTGATACGCTTTATCTAAAACAATTAGATGATGCTTTAGATGATATATATAGAGTTCATAAACCACAGATGATTTATTATCTGGCTGGTGCAGATCCATATGAGGATGATAGATTGGGAAGTTTAAAAATCACAAAATATGGACTCATCTCCAGGGATAAAAAAATTAAAGATTTTGCAGTAAGAACTTCATCTAAAGCTGTAATTGTCACTGCCGGTGGATATGCCACAAACACTTCGGATACAGTTATGATTCATTACCAAACAGCACGGGAATTTTATAGAAAATAAATGGATAATAATAAAAAAAAAGATAAATTTTCATATATTCCTGACAACTTAGAATTAAATTTAGGCGATATATCTACTGAATTTTCCTCAGTTAGAGATGGGAATCATCTATTCTTTGGAAGATACCAAAATGATGAGATACGCAGTATACTAGAAGAATCAGGACTTTGGACCACATTAGAACTGCGGGGCTACAAGGATACAACACTCGAAGTAAATGTTCTCTCATTCTTAGACAATCGAATCTATATAAAAAATAATAGAGGAGAAATTTTAGTCCACATGAGATTAAAGATGGATGATTTTTATTTTAAAAAAATCAACCAATCTTTAAAAGTAGTTTATATAGACTGGCTCTTAACTCAAAATATTATATTTGGAAAGTCCAAACACAAAGGGCTATTCCAGGGGCAGGAATACCCAGGATTGAATATATTCAAAGAAATTACTTATTTTATAAAAGT
>CAMCZP010000013.1 GCA_945887855.1 Leptospira interrogans serovar Manilae
AGGACTCTTCTCCTATCCGGATCTTCTTGTAGTCTGTCCGAAACTACAATTCTCTGGAGATAAACCCGACACACTTCTCAATCCCATAGTCATCATTGAAATTCTCTCTGATTCTACCGAAAGCACAGATCGAGGTGCTAAATTTTCTCATTATCGTCAGATTCCCTCTCTTAAGGAATATGTTCTCGTGAATCAGAACTCCCCTAAAATAGAAAAATACCACCTGAACTCTTCTTCTAAATGGGAACTTGAAGAAACTACAGATGAAAACCCCAGCATGGAATTACATTCAATTTCCTGCGTTCTAAAAATAGATGAAGTGTATGACAAAATATAAGCAAAAAAACTATATCTCTTCTCTAAAATTCATAATTTTTTAGAATATTTCGATCGACAAAACTTTGTACTATAATTTAAAATAGTATATCCCTTATTATGGAGACAAATAATGTCTGCTACACCCGAGCAATCGATTACAAATAATACCCAAGTGGACGCAGATCCGCAAGAAACAAAAGAATGGCTGGATGCTCTCAATGGAGTCATTTCCGTTGAAGGTCCAGAACGTGCTGGCTATCTGATTGATCAGCAAATTGCATTTGCCCGTGTCAATGGAGTAAACCAACCCTTTCATGCTGAAACACCTTATATAAATACATTGCCTGCAGAACAACAGGTTCGCATTCCCGGAGATCAGAATATTGAGCATAAAATTCGCTCCTATACTCGTTGGAATGCTATGGCAATGGTTTTGCGTGCCAACGAAGATTCAAATGTAGGTGGACATATCTCTTCTTTCCAATCTGCAGCAACCCTATATGATGTGGGATTTAATCACTTTTGGCATGCTCCTTCTGAAACCCATGGTGGAGATTTGATCTTTGTTCAGGGACATTGTGCTCCTGGAATCTATGCACGAGCCTATCTAACTGGTCGATTGACAGATGACCAAATGCAAAACTTTAGACAAGAAGTGGATGGAAAGGGAATTTCCAGCTATCCTCACCCCTGGTTGATGCCAGACTTTTGGCAATTTCCTACAGTTTCCATGGGGCTGGGTCCCATTATGGCAATCTACCAAGCTCGCTTCATGAAATATCTTCAGGATAGAGGTTTTGGAAACAATGAAGGTCGAAAGGTATGGGCTTTCCTTGGAGATGGAGAAACAGATGAACCAGAGTCTCTTGGTGCCATTGGGATGGCAGGGAGAGAAAAACTCGATAACCTTATCTTTGTCATCAATTGTAACCTCCAACGTTTGGACGGGCCAGTCAGAGGAAACAGTAGCATCATCCAAGAACTGGAAAGCGAATTCCGTGGAGCTGGATGGAATGTGATCAAGGTGATTTGGGGTGCCAAATGGGATGCACTTTTTGCTAGAGATAAAAAAGGAATCCTCATGAAACGTCTTGGCGAAATCCCCGACGGAGAATACCAAACCATACGTTCTAAAAATGGTGCCTATGTGAGAGAAATTGTATTCAATACTCCTGAGCTCAAGGCATTGGTCAGTGATTGGAGTGATGAGGATCTCTGGAGTCTCAACAGAGGAGGACACGATCCACACAAGGTCTTCGCTGCTTACCATGAGGCTGTAAACCATAAGGGGCAGCCCACGGTCATCCTAGCTAAGACTGTCAAAGGCTACTGGATGGGAAATTCTGGACAGGCTATGAACATTGCTCACCAGCAAAAACACATGAATGAAGTGGATGTAAAAAAATTCCGTGATCATTTCCAGATTCCTGTTTCTGATGAAAAGCTCCATGAATACCCTTTTGTAAAATTTGAAGCGGGAAGTCCTGAATACGAATACCTACATGCCAGACACAAAGAACTGGGAGGATACTTACCAAATCGTAGAACAAAAACAGATAGCCTAAAAGTTCCCGGTTTAGATGCCTTTGCACCCCTTTTAGAAGCAACGGGGGAAGGTAGAGAAATTTCTACCACCATGGCATTTGTAAGACTTCTGAATATCTTACTCAAGGACAAAGAAATTGGAAAGAGAATCGTTCCTATCGTGCCCGATGAATCCAGAACTTTCGGAATGGAAGGACTTTTCCGTCAATTGGGAATTTGGAGTCAGGTAGGACAGCTCTACACTCCACAGGACAAAGACCAGCTTATGTTTTACAAAGAAGATAAACATGGTCAGGTATTACAAGAGGGTATCAATGAAGCAGGTGCAATGTGTGATTGGATTGCTGCTGCTACAGCTTACTCTACACACAATGTACCTATGATTCCCTTTTTCATATTCTACTCTATGTTTGGTTTTCAGAGGGTGGGTGATCTTTGTTGGGCAGCAGGTGATATGCGAAGTAGGGGTTTTCTCTTGGGAGGAACGGCAGGTCGTACTACACTCAATGGAGAAGGTCTACAGCACGAAGATGGGCATAGTCATATTTGGAGTGGAACTATTCCAAATTGCAAAAGCTATGATCCAACCTTTGGATTTGAGTTAGCTGTTATCATGCAAGATGGGCTTCAAAGAATGTATGCAGATCAAGAAGATATATACTACTACATTACAGTCATGAATGAAAACTATACTCATCCCGCTATGCCTAAAGGTGCAGAGAAAGATATTCTAAAAGGTATGTATCTGCTAAAAAAATCAGATGAAAAAAAACCTAAACTACACGTTCAACTTATGGGCTCAGGAACTATTTTCAGAGAAGTAATTGCTGCGGCGGATCTATTGAAAAATGATTGGGGTGTTTCGTCTGACATCTGGAGCTGCCCTAGTTTCAATGAGCTAGGTAGAGATTGGAATAAAGTATCACGTTTAAATATGCTCAATCCTACAAGCGAACCCGTACTCAGTCATGTAGAAACTTGTCTCAAAGATACACAGGGACCTATCATTGCTTCTACAGATTATATTCGCCTATTCGCCGAACAAATCCGACCTGCAATCCAAAATATAGGTCGTCGTTTTGCAGTACTCGGAACGGATGGATTTGGTAGATCTGACACACGAGAGAAGCTCCGTCATTTCTTTGAGGTAGATAGACGTTGGGTAACGGTTGCTGCTCTGAAAGCATTGGCTGATGAAGGAAAAATAGAAAGAAAAGTGGTAGCGGATGCTATAAAAAAATATGGGATAGATCCACAAAAACCCAATCCAACAACTGTATAACAGGAAAAGATATGGCAAATTTAATTGAAGTAAAAGTACCCGATATTGGAGATTTTGACAGTGTTCCCATTATCGAAATTCATGTAAAAGCAGGTGATACAGTCGCTGCAGAACAATCCTTAATCACCCTGGAATCCGACAAGGCTTCCATGGATGTTCCTTCTTCAGCGAATGGTGTGATCAAAGAACTAAAAGTTAAGATAGGTGACAAGGTTTCCAAAGGTCATACAATTCTTGTATTGGAAGAATCCGCAGGTGCCTCAGCACCACCTGCTCCCAAAGCAAGCCCTACCCCTACTGCTCCAACTCCCGCACCAGCACCCGTTGCGGCTAGCCCCGCTCCTCCCAAACCAGCTCCTGCTCCCGTGAGTGAATCACACGGAGAGGTAAGTTCTACAGTGAGCCATGCCAGTCCTTCCGTAAGAAAGTTTGCGCGTGATCTAGGGGTGGATGTTTCTAAGGTAAAAGGTTCGGGTCCCAAGGGTCGTGTTACACAAGAAGATGTGCAGAGCTATGTAAAAGGCATCATGACAGGTCAGGCATCTGCTCCCTCTGGTGGTGGAGCTGGACTCAATCTACTCCCCTGGCCTAAGATTGATTTTACAAAGTTTGGAGAAATTGAACGTCAGCCTCTTTCTAGAATCAAAAAGATATCTGCGGCAAATCTTTCCCGTAATTGGGTTGTAATACCTGCTGTTACGTATCACGAAGATGCTGATATTACCGATCTGGAAACCTTCCGTGTATCTACCAACAAGCAAAATGAAAAGGCAGGAATCAAAGTAACCATGCTTGCCTTTATCATCAAGGCATCCGTTGTGGCACTCAAAAAATTCCCTGAATTCAACAGTTCTCTCGATGGGGATGACTTGGTTCTCAAGAAATACTTCCACATCGGCTTTGCGGCAGATACCCCCAATGGACTTGTAGTACCTGTGATCAAAAACGCAGACCAAAAGGGAATCATTGAAATTGCCAAAGAAACTTCCGATCTTGCAAAACTTGCCAGAGAAGGAAAACTCAAGCCCGACCAAATGCAGGGAGCCTGTTTTACAATTTCCTCTCTCGGTGGAATTGGGGGAACCTATTTCTCGCCCATCATCAACGCTCCAGAAGTCGCCATACTCGGTGTGAGCAAGGCGGCAATGAAGCCAGTTTGGGATGGTTCAAAATTTGAACCTAGACTCATCTGTCCTCTCTCTATGACAGCTGACCACAGAGTCATCGATGGTGCTCTCGGAACAAGATTCAATGTCTATATAGCTGAATTGCTCGCGGATTTCCGTAGAGTTCTTCTGTAAGGGGAAAGAAATGGCACAAATAGAATTAAAAATTCCCGATATAGGTGACTTTGATACCGTTCCTATTATTGAATTACACGTAAAAGTAGGTGATACAGTAGCCAAGGATCAGCCCCTTTTGACCCTAGAGTCAGACAAAGCCTCCATGGAAATTCCTGCCGAAGAAGCAGGAAAGATTGTATCACTTGCAGTCAAAATCGGAGATAAGGTTGGAAAGGGGAAAGTCATCGGAGTCCTGGAAACAGCAGGAGCCGGTACTACACCTGTGCCCGCACCAGCATCCACCCCTGCTCCTCCCAAAGAAGCGCCTAAGCCCGCTCCCGTATCTGCCCCTCTTTCCGCTGGAAGTTATTCAGGAAAAGTAGATCATGAATGTGAAATGCTAGTTCTCGGAGCAGGACCCGGAGGATACAGTGCGGCATTTCGAAGTGCTGATTTGGGCATGAGCACCGTTTTGGTGGAAAGATATTCTACTCTCGGTGGGGTTTGTTTGAATGTGGGATGTATTCCGTCCAAGGCACTCTTGCACACAGCAGCTATCATGGATGAAGTCAAGGCTATGGCTAAACACGGAATCGTGTATGGCGAGCCCAAAGTGGATATCGACAAGGTGAGAAGCCACAAAGAAACAGTCATCGGAAAACTTACCACTGGACTTGCAGGAATGGCAAAAGCCCGAAAGGTAAACGTAGTACGAGGACTCGGTAAATTTCTGGATGCAAACCACGTAGAGGTAGAACTCACTGAGGGTGCAGGTCAGAAAACCAGTGGTGCAAAACAAGTAGTACGTTTCCAAAAAGCAATCATTGCGGCAGGAAGTCAGCCGGTAAAACTTCCCTTCCTTCCCGAAGATCCAAGAGTAGTAGATAGCACAGGAGCCCTTCTGTTAAAGTCTGTGCCCAAACGAATGCTCGTCATCGGTGGGGGAATCATCGGACTCGAAATGGCAACTGTGTACTCCACATTGGGAGCAAGAATTGACATTGCAGAGATGTTAGACATTCTCATGGCAGGTGCCGATAGAGATCTGGTCAAAGTCTGGGACAAAGTCAACGCTCACCGTTTTGACAATGTAATGCTAAAGACCAGAGCTTCAAAAGCAGAAGCCAAAGCAGATGGAATCCACGTAACTTTTGAAGGCGAAAAAGCACCAGCAGGCCCTCAGGTGTACGACTTAGTGCTAGTAGCTGTAGGACGTACGCCCAACGGAAAGAAAATTTCTGCCGACAAAGCTGGAGTGGCTGTAGATGAGAGAGGTTTTATAGCGGTTGACTCCCAACAGAGAACCAACGTATCGCATATTTTTGCCATTGGGGATCTCGTAGGACAACCAATGCTTGCTCACAAGGCAGTACATGAAGGACACGTGGCGGCAGAAGCGGCTCATGGAATGAAAAGTTATTTTGATGCACTACAAATTCCTTCTGTGGCATACACCGACCCCGAAGTAGCCTGGGCGGGTCTTACAGAAGATCAGTGTAAAGCAAAAGGAATTGCTTACGAAAAAGGACATTTCCCCTGGGCGGCAAGTGGACGGGCAATTGCCAATGGTAGAGATGAAGGTTTTACCAAGCTACTCTTCAGCAAAGAAACCCACCGGATCATCGGAGGGGGAATTGTGGGAACACATGCAGGTGATCTCATTGGCGAAGTCTGTCTCGCAATAGAGATGGGAGCGGATGCCGTTGATATCGGTAAGACAATCCATCCCCACCCAACCCTCGGAGAATCTGTAGGAATGGCGGCAGAGATAGCCCACGGCTCCTGCACAGATGTTCCTCCTCAGAAGAAGTAGTTTTTGGCTTAAGGGGGTAATGCCCCTTAAGAATTTACTATTCTCATCGTTTCTAAAATATAAAACAGAAAAATATATAAGAATACTGATTTGTTAGACTCGTTTATCTCTAAGGCTGATGAATATTTAGAAACGGCGAATTCGGATTCTATCACCTATCATGATATAAAAGTAAATGAACTTTTAGGACTTGCAACCAAAATTCATTCAAATATTATTTCTCTATACGAGAATTCCGCATTGAATCAGTATCACAAACTTATTGTACTGCATTTATTAGACAGATTAGAGTATAAATTTCATCATACGCGTAAAGGAATTCCCTATCCGGTATCTGAGTTAAAAAAAGTTTTTCTTAATGCTATAGAAAGTAAAAATGAAGCACTGAGATTTCAAGCAGTGAAATGCAGTAGTATTGCGGAAAGTATAGCGAAGGAGTATGATGAGTTTGGTGATATTTATTTTCATAAGCTAAATGATTTGCTTAGCGGTGATTCTGCACGTATCCGCGAAACTGTTCTATTTCTCTTAAGTTGCAATGTACCTGATTCTAAAATTCGCTCCCTACCGAGTGCTACCCCCTTAAAAAAAATACTATCAAAGGGATACTCTGGTGAATGTTTCCAAGCCCTTCAGTATCTAAAGGGAGATAACAATTTATACAATGAATTGATACCCGATCTGAGTAAGTTATTAAAATCCTATGATGGAAAGTATAAGTTAGAGTTTCCTGAAGTTTTTGCAAAATATCTGAGCAAGAATGAGATACTTGACTTTGTAATAAAATCAATTGAATTCAATACAATCTATTCTCTATCTTCAGTTCTAAATTTATTAACTCTTCAAGTTTATCCTGAAATAAAAAGTACATGTGAAAAAAATCTAAATAAATGGTACGAAAATTTCCCTGAATTACGAACAAGAATTACAGAAATTGCTACAAAATTAGAAATCCCATTGAGTAGTACACAAGGAAATCAAATCCATGAGCTTCCTGAAAATGAATTTTTAGCTATCGTCTCCAATAAAAGAGTGGAGGGGACATTGTCTCGTATTATAAAATTATTTCATTCAAATGCAATTTTAATTTCTAGAGGTGATGGCGGATTTGATATCCTTTCTGCAATATCTTACTATACAATGGAAGAAATATTGAAATATAAAGATTCTGTTCCAGAAGTTATATTGAATGATATGTACGCTTATTGTAAGAACACCATTGATTGAAATTTTATTTATTTATCAAAAATTAAATCTCTCCATAGATTCCACTGAGATCCAATTCAAAATCAGGTAGTACATCTTCCCCATTCAAAGTACCCATTCCCGAAATAATTTCCAATTCCCGATTCTGTCTATAAATGTATGACGTTTTTTGAAATGGATCTAATAGCCAAGCCAAGCGGACTCCATTTTCCATCCACTCCTGCATTTTTAATTGAGCAAAGGCAAGCTCGTCTGATTCACTGAGAAGCTCAATGAGAAAATCAGGTGCTAACGGAACAAATTTTTTACGTTCTTCAGGACGTAATGCATTCCATCTATCCGCAGAAATCCAGGAGGCATTGGGAGAACGAATGGCCTTGTTGGGCAAAAGAAAACCCGTGCTGGAGTCAAAAGAGAGTCCTGATGGATTTTTATCTTCATAGATGGCTAATTTTTTAGTTATTTTAGAATTCCTATTTCCAGTTTCTCCTCCTGTGGGTGCCATAATGAGAAGTTCTCCTTTGTGATTTCGCTCTATCTTTAGCTCTGGATTGTAAACACAAAAATTGTAGAGCCTGTCATTGTCCATGGAGGGAAGGTCAGGAATACGAATAGGGAGAGCAATCATGAGTAAAGCTTACATCTTTAGGAAAGTATTGTCAAGGGAAATAATGGGTGATTTGGGCGTTCCCCTGATGAAATAAATAGGTATAGAGTTCAATTCCAAAAATACTGGGAATTATTTGTATTACATCAGGGTCGGGCTCCTACGGGCTACGCTATCGCTTCGGTCACAAAAAGATGTGACTTCCCCTACAGATCCCTAACGCGGGGCTCTCTTATTAAAAATGACTTTTCTATTGATTATAATTGAAACAGAAACATATTTATTGATTGATAACAGGAAAACTATATAGTTTACACCCAGCCTCTTTACAAGCTCTAGTAAACTCATCGGAAAACTCTTTTCCTTCTTGGCTAAATTCAGATATATAGTTTTGATAGGGAATATTATTGTCTGAAAATATTTTGGTAATACGAACAAAAGATTTGATCTGACTAGTCCAATGAAGATGAGTTTCTAATAATTCTATATTTTCCCCTGATATTCTTTCTAAATATAATTTTGCTAAATATTCAGTTCTGCTTCCTCCTCCCCTTCCTGTTTTTGATATTTGGTCTTCTTCGAGCTTAATAAAGTGAATATTGTTATGAGGAATATGAATTTCTTTTGAAAATATATTTGTTTTAATTTTATAATCTTTACCATCTTGTACTACATAGACTAAAGAATCTAGAAATAAAGGAAGCATCAAGAGGGGAACAATATAAAATAAAAAAGTTTTTACTTCTTTATCTGGAAAATTATTTTTCAATTCGGTCTCAAATACTTTTGGAGTAAATCCTACTGTAAAAAGGAAGAGGGGAACTTGTGCTATTAATCTACTTTCATAGACAGCAAGTGGAAAAATTGGCAGAGGAGAAAGTGAATAGAGAAAATTTAGATATTCTGGAACAAGAAAAAATCCAATTAAAATCCCAGTCACTAAACGAAAATAAAATGTTTTACTATAAGGAAATATAGAATCATTTAGGAAGGGAACTGCCCACATAGAGAAATAAAAAGCAGTTACGGATAGAGAAAAAAGGAAAGCTAAAATAAGTACAGGCATTTAATTTCTATTTAGAAAATATTTATATATAAATCAAATAAAATTCTTAGTACTATAATAATAATTTTACCTTAATTCCTTATCTTTTGAAAAGTAAAATGACGTTCCTGCAAAAAGTCAGTTTTTGCAATCTTATTCGCAACAATCCTAGGCTTTTTTCCGCCTACCGGCGGAAAAAGATAGTAATTGCAGTTGCATCTAAAATAGATCAATATTTTTATATCTTATTTTGTTATAATACTGTATATACTAAATTAATTTATTAAAACAATAAGAAAAGAATGGGATTTTAAATTAAATCTCCCCATAGATCCCACTGAGATCCAATTCAAATTCAGGTAGTACATCCTCCCCATTCAAAGTAACCATTCCCGAAATAATTTCCAATTCCCGATTCTGTCTATATATGTATGACATTTTTTGAAATGGATCCAAGAGCCAAGCCAAGCGGACTCCATTTTCCATCCACTCCTGCATTTTGATTTGAGCAAAGGCAAGCTCGTCCGATTCACTGAGAAGCTCAATGAGAAAATCAGGTGCTAACGGAACAAATTTTTTACGTTCTTCAGGACGTAATGCATTCCATCTATCCACAGAAATCCAGGAGGCATCGGGAGAACGAATGGCTTTGTTGGGCAAAAGAAAACCCGTGCTGGAGTCAAAAAATTTTCCTTTAGGACTTTTCTGCTTCAAGTAAGCAAAGATAATACCGTTTATAAAAAAATTCCTATTTCCAGTTTCTCCTCCTGTGGGTGCCATAATGAGAAGTTCTCCTTTGTGGTTTCGCTCTATCTTTAGCTCTGGATTGTAAACACAAAAATTGTAGAGCCTGTCATTGTCCATGGAGGGAATCTCGGGAATACGAATAGGAAGAGCAATCATGAGTAAAGGTTACATCTTCAGGAAAGTATTGTCAAGGGAAATAATGGCTGGTTTGGGCGTTACCCTGATAAAATAAATAGGAATAGATTACAAATTGAAAAATACTAAGATTTTTTTGTACTACATCAGGGTCGGGCTCCCACGGGCTACACTATCGCTTCGGTTACAATTAGCAAGCCACAAAGAATATTTTGATACAATGAATTTAAAAATTCTTAAGTGAGATCTAAAAAAACCTTTTAATTTTACTTTCTAATTACTTTTTCTATCCATTTGGATTCTATATATATTGTATTGTCTTGAGAGCTTCCCAATCGAATTCCATGTATCCTGATTTTATCATTGGGCCCTACTATTTCTTTTAGATTGGTGTACACTTTTAGATCTTCCTCTTTATAAGAATCAGGGAGACTTTCCATCTGGTTTTCCTTTTGACCTACAGGGAAGGAAACAGAAGTGGACTTACCTTTTTTCTCCTTCTCTTCAAAAAGATTCACCATGATTGTGTTGGATTGGAGGCTCATCGTTTCTTGTAGAGCAAGATACCCCTCAATAGAAATATTTTTACCAACAGAAAGACCTTTTTCTATAACAGGCTCATATTCTTGTGCTTGGATAGAGTCAAATGTAACAGGTGTTCCGGGCTCTAACTTTTCCTGTGTACAGAAAGCTATGTTTGAAATACTCAAGACTACTAAAAATATAGATAGTTTTCTTTTCATTGTAATGTCCTTTTTTTATTATTATTTTAAATTAGTAACGTTTTATAACATTTTGATTCTATATAAATTAGAATACCGTAACTAATTTAGTCAATATTTATTTCTTCTTATAAAATTTCAATTTAATTCTTGGCTCAGTCTAATTTATTCCTTTTCAAAAAATTCTAATGTAGTCTGATGTATTAGTGAAAAAAATAATCATACTCGGTGGTGGTGTTTCTGGATTGATTTCGGCGGTTTTACTTGCCAGAAGAAATGAATTTGAAGTTTTGTTGGTGGATAAAAATGAGTCATTCTTAAATGTACTTCGTCTCCATCTAACTTTTCAGGAACCTTTGAAGAATTATCAAAAGAGCTTTTCTGATTTAGCAAATAAATTTAATTTTAAATTCTTACAAAAAGAAGTTCATATTACCAATGAAAATTTATTAAAGTGGGAGAGAGAATCAATCGTTGACCAAATCAATGAAAGATTTGATTATCTTATCCTTTCCACAGGTGCTTCCCAAGTTTCTCCAGAGTCAATAGTATCAGCTTCTCAAGACTCTGTTGTTCTTGGTTTGAATGAGTTTATTACTGAAGGTTGGAAAGATAGCATATACCAGCTTATCTCTGCTGAAAACATATCCTTTGTGGGTGGGGGAGCAAGTAGTGTTCAATTTATTTTTGAATTGTACTCCTACTTAGAAAAGTACAAACTAAAACCAAAAATCAATTTTTTTACTATGGAGGATCGAATCCTTTCGTCTTTGCCAAATGTATTTCATGAATATATTCATTCCAAGTTCAAATATAAAAATACATACTTCTATTCTCATCAAAAGATAAAAAGTATCACAAGAGATAGTATTTTAGTTGAATCTCTTCAAGCAAAAGACTCTAGAGAATTCCCCTCAGATATTACCTTTCTATTTCCGGGTGTAAGACCTTTCCCATTTCGATTGGAAACAAATGAATTTGGACAAATCATTCAGCCATCTCATGTATTTCAAACTATTTTTGCGGCTGGAGATTGTAGTTATTTTCATTCCAGTGGAGATAATTCTATGAGTGCACAGATAGCCGTAAGAAAAGCAAGAACTGTCTCACAAAATATCCTTAACCATTCTCAGAATAAGTCTTTGAATAATTTTAATTATAAGGAGCTAGGTTATTTCATAAGTATGGGTGGTTTGGATGGAATTGGCTGGATGTTATTTCCGATGAATATCTTATTTGGTCCTCCCGCATTTGTAGTAAAGGAGTTAATAGAAAAACAGTTAGAGTTTTTTATAACAGGTTTGGATACTTATATCGATTTTTAAAAGATTTATAAACTTACTCTTTTCCTTTCGTAATTTCATTTATAAAGTCACTTTTCTTAAATATTGGGTACATGGTAACTCCTGCTTGCTTTAATGCTTCATATCCCCCCTCTTCTCTATCCAATATACAGATTCCTTTGTCTACAGTAAGACCTGAAGCCCTGAGTGCCTCTACAGCTTTTAATGTGGAACCCCCTGTAGTGATAACATCATCTACCACTAAGCAAGATTGGATGGAAGAAATAGATCCTTCAACTAGTTTTTTAGTTCCATGATCTTTAGCTTCTTTTCTTACAACCAGTGGATAAACAATTGTATTTATTTTTTGAAATGAAAGTGCAACTGCATAACTTATTGGATCTGCTCCCATTGTCAATCCACCTACTGCTTGAGGATGTAGTCCATTTTTTGGAAGAAAATAGTTTACAATATAATCTCCTAAAAGTGCCAATCTCTCAGGATGTAATAGGATTTCTTTACAGTTAAAATAATGATGAGATTTTTTTCCAGAGGCTAAAGTAAAAGCTTCCTCATTGTATTTATATACTTTTTCTTTCATCAATAAAAGAAGATTTTGTCTTACAATTTCATCACTCATATAGTTTTCCTAAATCTAATATAAAATTCCTTATAATTTTGTTTATTCCAGAACCGAATAGCATCTTGGTTGGCTGTTAAAGTTCTCAATTCTAAGATTTGAATATCTTTTTTTTGAGCCCATTCTTCAGCATAGCCTATTAAACTTTTCATATAACCTTTTTTTAAATGACCATTTTTTGTAACTGCAATGTCTACATATAAAATCTTTTCTTCTAAAAGGAATGGTCTTTCTTCTATTCTTGCTATCAACATCGAAGTGAGTTCTGAATCCAAGACTACTCCTACAAATAAAACTTTTCCAGATCCACTTAATTTTAAAAATGAGTCTACCATTTGAGTTGCTGCTTTTGGTTTTACCTTAAAAATTCCATCTAATGGATAGGAATTTATTTGCTTAAAAAATTGATTTAAAAGTTCAATGGACTGTTTTCGTAGTGATTCATCAATGCTTCTAATTTTTGGATGAGTTGAGGAATTGAAAAAAAGAGACATAATTCATTTCACAACTTTTGGGAATAGAAGCAAGAAGAAATATAGTTTCTCTATATGTTTAATTAAAAAAGAGTGAGATATGCACGAGGGAGCTTATCCTGTAATTATTTTAGAAAATCCAAAGTATGCCGGGAATATCGGGATGATCTGTCGTCTCATTGGAAATTTTTCTTTAGCTCCTTTACGAATTATAGGCATGGTCAGAGAGTACGACGTTGAAATGGAATGGATGGCTTACAACTCTAAACAGGAGCTCTCATCTATCATGCATTATTCATCTGCAAAGGAATGTTTTTCTGACTTAGACCTGGTCGTGGGTACTAGTATGATTCATGGTGGAAATCGATCCCAATTTGTGCCTCTTTCAAAACTTCCTTCAGTTCTATCACAAAAAAAATTTGGGATAGTTTTTGGCAGGGAGGATAGAGGTTTGAGTAAAGATACCCTACTCAATTGTGAATATATGTTAGATTTTAATTTACCTGGTTACCAAAAGTCAATGAATCTTTCCCATTCGGTATCCTTTTGTTTATCTGCTTTTCATCAATACAATTTATCATTAGATTCTTTAGAAAAGACTCCAAATCAAAGAAATACAAAACACTTTTATGAATATACAAAACATATTTTTCATTTACTGGATATGGATAATTATCACAACAATGATTTTTTACCAGTAAGACGTTTAAAAACTATCTTAGAAAAAGCAGAATTAACATCTGGAGATATAGATTTTTTATATAAAATCTTTACTAATTTTGAAAAAAAATTAAATATTTCAAAAGATAAATTTAAATTAAATGAAAAATAATTATTTAAAAAAAGAATTAATTAACTATATATTGATATTTTTTAAATCAATATTAATCATTACTATTCTTGCAATATTTATAGACTTCTTTATTGAAATGAACTATTTACGTACACCATCTTACTCTCCTGAATCTTTTGAAAAAATGGATACATATACTGTAGCAATCGTCCCTGGCGCAGCAGTATATGGGAAAACTCCTTCTAGTGTTTTAGAAGATAGATTGAAATGTGCTGTAATGTTATACAATAAAAAAAAGGTTAGAAAAATCTTATTATCAGGTGATAATGGAACAAAAACTTATAATGAACTTACTCCCATGTTGAACTATATGTTAAAAAATAATGTAAAAAGAGAAGATATCTTTATGGATTATTCTGGATTTAGAACGTACGATACTCTTGTAAGAGCTAAGTATATATTTCAGATTAATGATGCTGTGATTGTAACACAAAGATTTCATCTTCCTAGGGCTGTATTTATAGCACAGAGTTTAGGAATACAAGTTGCTACTATGGAATCTGATTTGAGGGAATACAAAGATGAAGTTAAAAATAGAACAAGGGAATTTTTTGCAAGAAGTCTTGCTTGGGTTGATATATTTTTAGCAGAGGGAATTTCTGAGTTTCAAGGAAGTGCATTTCCTATTGAAGGGAATGGTGAGATCACTTGGAAATCCAGAGATTTAATTAAGAAATAGCTTCAATTCAGGACATTCAATTGAGAGTATTTTTAAGGCATTACCAGAAGTAATCACTCCATCTCGTATTAAATAATCAAAACTCATTTTTTCATTTTCTACTATTTCAGTAAAATGTTTTAATACAATTGAGTTACTCTCTTTTGCCAATTCTATATCATGAGTTGTAATATAATTGATGGAATTAATTTCAGAGAGACTTTGCAGTAAAGATTTAGTTGCAATCAGTCTTTCTCTTGTATTTGTTCCTTTTAAAACTTCATCAATCAATAGTAAAGAATTAGTAGTTTTAGATTCCCTTAAGATATATGATAATTTTTGCACTTCGGAATAAAAAAAAGAAACTCCTTCACTAAGAGAATCTTCATTCTTTATACTTGATAAAATTTTCATAGGAGATAATTTCATACTTTTTGCACAAACAGGAGCACCACAGTGTGCTAGTAGTACATTAATTCCAATAGTTCTTAAGAAAGTAGTTTTACCACTCATATTAGAACCAGTTATAAGTACTACTGAACCTGGTTTTATATTTGAAAGCTTGTTGTATACTCTTCGATTAGATGGTATTAAAGGATGCCCTATTTGTTCGGATGATAGTTCTAAACTTTCTAAAAACTCAGGAAATTCTAAATTTTGATTATAAAATTGAAGGAGAGTAAAAGGTAATATGCTGTCTAAATAATCTAATGATTCAATTAAATCATCGATTGGTATATTTGAATTCTCTATCTCATTTATATCATTTAAAATAAAATAGTCAAATGATATAAATAAATTTAATAAAAATCCTGGAAGAGGAATTTCTCTATAAACTAACTTTGTTTCTAGTTTTTTTATTCTTACAAATAAATTTGATAAATCTTTATTCGATAAGCGATTAAATTTATTTTTTAATCCCTCTGAATTAAATTTAACTTTAGATAAATAGAGGGAAACATCTTCAAATTTAGATAAAATAGAAATAAATTTTTGATATTTTTTTATTATAATATTTTTCTTTTTAATTTTATGACTATACAATATTATTTGAGTAAAAAAGAAAAATCCCCAAAGACCAGGTTTATCTAAAAGAAATAATAGGAATCCACCTATATAACCAATTATTAGAAATAATTTGATAAATAATAATGATTGTTTAGGTTTTAAGATTATTTGTTTTACACTTTCGATTTTATATTTTAGAGATACTTTTGTATATCCACCAGAGGAAGATGTTTCATAGAATAAATAGAGTAATTTCCATAATAACCTTTTTCTGAAACTTAACTCTTTAATAATTATTTGTTTATAATTAATATTTGATAGATTAGGCACTTCTTTTTGTAATAGTTCATAAACAAACTTTTTATTTCCACCCTGTGTTACTGTAGTATCTAAGTATGAGTACAGTCCTTGTTTTCCAAAAATATCTAAATCTTTCCAAAAGTGAAAATTTGATGGATCTAAAAAATCTGGATCTTCTCTGTACAATTCAGATATTTTAAGATCATATCTGAGCTCTTCTCTCTTTAATAATTGAAGAATTGAGTCTATTTTTGAATAAATTTTTGATACTTTATTGTATTTATGAATTAAAAATATAAATAATATTACTGTTGTAATTGGTAAAAATGAAATAAATAAAAAGTCACGTTGAATATAAAAAATAATTATGGATAGTAGTAAAAATAAAAATATTAAAAATCTATATAAAGAGATTTTTTTTAATGATGTGGATATTTTATCGAATTTGTAAGAGTATCTTTTTTTTCTATTCTTTAGAAACAAATCTGTTTTATCAGGCAATTTGACTTTCGTAGTTTTCGACTTCTCTTCGGTATATTTCTAGATCTAGTGTTTTGACTAAACTGGCCAAATCATCCAAAATCCATCTATCTACAATTTTTCCCTTTTCCACACTTTCTTTTTTGCCTTTAATTTTCTCTAGGTATAGATATCCAAAGAGATCTTCACCATACTCATACTTTACAAATCTTCCATATCTTTTGCCAGTTTTATTTTCTAGTAGAATCGCCATAGGTACCATCTAAGACTATATAAAAAAAAGTACAATTTTTTTTTTATTTTCTAAAGAATTTTTTATATGGTAGGATTCTTTTTTGTCTACATCTACTTTAGCCCTTTTTGGATTAGATCATGTAGACTAACAATTCCTACTAATTTTAATTCTGAATTAATAATTGGAGCTACAGATATTGGTCTTTTTCTATCTTCCATCTCAAGTAGAACGTCGTACGCTTTCATTCCGATAGAAAATTTAATAGCATCTTGATTCATTATTTCTTCCGCTCTTAAATCATTCGTGAGTTTTCCTAGAGATAATTGCTTTCTCAAATCATAATCTGTTATAATTCCTTTCAAATTTTGTTCTGAATCTATTACGCAGGTAGCACCAACCGATTTTTTAGTTATCTCATTTAATATTTCAGATAAATTTGTATCTTGTCTTACAATAGGACAATCATTTCCATGACGCATAACATCTTCAATATTTAAACTTAATCTTTTTCCAAGCCTTCCTGCAGGATGGTAGAGTGCAAAATTATCTTCTTTGAATTCTTTTAATTCCATTAGAGCCATTGCAATTGCATCTCCTGCTACAAGCGCTATTGTGGTGCTTGATGTGGGAGCTAAGTCTAGAGGACAGGCTTCTTTTAAAACGGGAGTTATAATTACAATATCTGCTGATTGAGCAAGTTTTGATGAAGGATTAGCGGTAAGTGCAATTAATTTGGCACCAATTCTCTTGATAGTAGGAATCAAAGCTATCAATTCATCGCTTTCTCCACTTTTACCGATTGCTAAAATTATATCTTCTTTTTTGATCAATCCAGCATCACCATGTGTTGCATCTGTGGGATGTAAAAAAATAGCTTCCGTCCCTGTAGATGTCATTGTAGATGATATTTTTTTCGCTATATCTCCAGATTTTCCAACACCTGTAATGATGACTTTTCCTTTCATTTCCATGATAAGTTGTATTGCATCTTCAAATCTAGGATCTAATTTTAGTCTAAAATTTTGCAAAGATTCAATTTCTATATCAATGGCTTTTTTAACCTTTTCTAAAATATGTCCCACTATTCATTCTCCATTTCAATTCTAAAGATGATTGGAATATCTAACCATGTATTTTCTGGTGATTTAAATTTCCAATTTTTCACTACTTTCATAAATTCAGCTTCAAATATTTTATATTTACATGGGCGAACTAACTCAATTTTTTCCGCTGATCCATTTAAACCTACCAGTACTTTCCATTCACAAATACTTTCAAGACCTTGTTGGAGTGCATCAGCAGGGTATTGTATTGAATTTTTAAAATCAGAAACATCTTTGCTCTTTACTCCAATTAGTTCTGATTCTGAAGATTGACTATTTTCTATTCCTGATCCTTCTATTTTATTCTTAGCTACCTGGCTCTCACTCTTTGTAAATCTAAAGGATACTGTAGTACCTCTATCTAAGTAAATCTGGATGTTATTATCATTTGGATTATTGTTAAAAAATAAAATGAATATATGAAGAAGAATAGAAAGAAACAATGATAGTATTATATTCATTTACTTTTTTATAAGTTGATAAAATCCAATTTTTGAATGTGCTAATATTATTATCATTCTTCATACGTTATAGTTACACCTTGTATTGTGCTGGATGTAATTGTTGTAGTTCCTTTTAAATATGTATTTAAAAATAAAACACTTGATTTGGAAATTTTTTCAATTTGATCAGCTTGAGTAAGTGTTGCATTAACTGACTCTGCTTTTGCTCCATAAGGGCTATTCAGATCAGTGATACCATAATGATTCGCTCCTTCTATAGAGAAGTACGCTTTTATAGCAAGTGCATTTTTATAACTAGCTAGCCCCACTTCTGGTTTATTAGCACCATCTAGACTTCCTTGGATATATCCGGTAGGTATTCCCTTGCCACTGCTTCCTTTATAGAATTTACTTTGGCTAAAGCTGCCTCCCAATCCGCTACCATAAAAAACACCCGCTTTTACTTGAGATAAAAACTGATATCCGCTTCCACAAAATGGAAATTCACAGATAGAATTCATTGCATATAATCCAACCACTCCTCCTAAAGAGTGTCCTAAAAATCCTATTTTTTCTAAATCCAATCTGCCATACAATGGAGAGGATAAATTTGAATTTTGTGATTTAGCCTCTGTAAGTACTGTATTGCCAAGGGAGGATGATGGATATAAAAAATATTGAAAAATGAAGAGATCACATCGATTTCCCACATAAACAACATAACCCTCACTTGCCATTCTGGCAGCATATTTTGAGTAAAAGGAAGAATGAACATTTCCCCCCTGAAATAGTACTAATAAAGGTAAAGAGGTAGTTGTATTTTTAGGATAATAGACATCTACCAAGGTAGAACCACTCTGAAAAGAAAGTCTCTCAACACTAACTGTGCCTCCAGAAGGAGTTGAGCCAGAAGTAAAGTATTCAGTATTATTGGCTGAGCTAATTTGACATTGACCAATGGTAGATGCTGCAGATAGGGTGGCTAGGTTTGTTATTGTGTCCAGGATAGACTCTTCCTTATTTTGTTTGCAAAAAACAAATCCACTTATTATGTAAAGAATTAGGAATAATTCAAATATTCTTTTTATCATATTTTTATAATGTAAGTCTTTCATAAAATTACAATTATTTCTTATCTTTTTTTATTAAATTTGAACTGTTTTAAAAAATAATTGTGAGTATGTAGTAAGTTTATATACTCTATTTTATTTCAAAATGTAATAGTTTATCCCTTCTTTCCTGTTTAAAAAAAGAACATTTTGCCATAATATCATGAAATATTTCTATTTTTTTCTTCCTATAAAAAGAGGTTTTTTTATAACTTTAAAATAAATTATTTCATATTTGTTTATAGTAAATATATATAGTAAAGAGTCAAATAACAGTTTTGGGAAAGTTTATTAGTTGACTATAGTTTAAAAGGATTAGAATTGCCTTATGACTCAAAATAGAAAAGCCCCACGTGTTTATCCTAAGGATTTTGCTGATTACTCTGTAAATTTCGATTCGGACGGTAGCCTGAGCAAAGGATTCTTAGGTAATATTTCTGAAGGTGGACTCTGTGCTGTAATGTCCCCCGATTTCATTTGCGAGGTAGATTCTCCCATCAAAGGATTTGTCATGCAAGAGCCTATGCAAGAAAAGTTTAGCTTTGATGGAAGAATTGCTTGGAAACTAGACTGCGAGATCAACAAAGCCCCTAAGTTAATGCTAGGTTTGGAGTTTTCAGTCCCGCTAGAGCTTCCTGAGCAACTAATGGTTATATCTCTCTCTGTAGAATCTTAATTATAAATTTGGATTTTCTAGTACTATGGCTATTCCCTGACCACCGCCAATGCACAAAGATGCCACTCCGTATTTTACCTTTCTTCGTTTCATCTCATAGGCTAGTGTTAGAGTCACTCTAGCACCGCTTGCTCCTAATGGATGGCCTATTGCGATTGCTCCACCATTTACATTTGTTATATTCGGATTTAAATTTAATTCTTTCTGTACAGCAAGATATTGAGCTGCAAACGCTTCATTGATTTCTATTAAGCCAATATCCTTCAAATCTAATCCTGCGGCTTTCAATGCCTTAGGAATCGCTAAAGCAGGCCCAATTCCCATCTTTGCTGGATCACAACCACTATGACCATAGGATTTGATAATAGCCAAGGGAGACTTACCTTTGCTCTTTGCAAAAGATGCACTTGCTATTACAAGAGAACATCCCCCATCGTTAATTCCTGATGCATTGGCTGCAGTTACAGTTCCGTCTTTTTTAAAAGCGGGTTTTAAAGATCCCATTTTGTCTATGGATGCTTTACCACGGATAAATTCATCTTTTTCAAAAAGAATAGGATTTTTCCCTGGAATTGTTATGGATATAATTTCCTCTTTCAGTCTTCCTTCTACTGTTGCCGCTTCTGCTCTGGATTGAGAAGTAGCTGCCCAGCTATCTTGTTCCTCTCTGGATATTTTGTATTGATCTGCTAAATTCTCAGCCGTCATACCCATTGGCAGTTCAACATAAATATCAGTTAAACCCTGATTCAAAGTATCCTCAAATTCAGAGGATCCATATTTTACTCCCCATCTGGCATTTCGTACTACATAAGGAGACTGACTCATTGACTCTACACCACCAGCAAGAACTGCTTCCCCTTCTTGTAAGTAGATTTTTTTGGCAGCTAGGATGATTGCTTCCATTCCGGAACCACATAAGCGATTTACAGTGAGGGCGGGTACTTCTTTAGGTAGCCCAACTTTTAAACCAATGTGTCTTGCCAAATAAATAGAATTTTTTTCAGATGGGACTACATTCCCATAAATTGATTCACTGATATCATTCGGACTGATTCCTGCTCTTTCTAAAGCTGCCTTTGCTGTGATTACACCTAGCTCTGTAGTTCCAATATCTTTTATGGTTCCACCAAAAGTACCAAATGCTGTTCTTACTCCATCAAGTATTACTGCTTGTTCCATAGTTTCTCCTTAATTCCTATATATTAATCATTTTTTATAGTTTCTATAGGATCTAAATTCGCTGCCCATCTTGCAGGAAAGTATCCAGCTAACCCGGATAATATAGTAGATGCGGTTGTAACCATAAATATAAAAGAAATATCAATATCTACAGGAAGGTGATCAAAATAATATATATCTTTAGGAACTAGTTCTATATTTCTCCAAGATGTTTTGTAAACAATACTTCCAATAAAGTTTATCACTTCACTCAAACCATTTATGAAAGACTCTAGATTATTGGCATAATAGATTCCAACAACGCCTCCGATCACAGACGCCAAAAGCCCTATGATCATAGAGTTAAGTGTAAAAATAAGTAGTATCGAAGAGGAGGGTAAGCCCAAGGCTTTTAAAATTCCTATAGATTTTCTTTTGGATCGTACCAATGAATAAACAGTAGATACCATACCCAATGCGGCTAATACTATAAACAAAAATACAATATTAGATATAATAGTTTTTTCCATCCGAAGGGCAGCTAAAAAATTAGCTTGCTCTTCGGCAATTGTTCGAACTGTAAAATAATTTCCAGATGTACCCATTTTTGTATCAAACTCTGAATCTTTTACTATATCATTTATAAGCTCTTTGCAATAGGCTAGTTCATCGAGAGATTTTACTTTGAGTGTAATCTGGTTTACTGAATTGTTGAGTTTAAAAAATTTTTGTGCAATTGGCAAAGACATATAAATAAACTTAGAATCATAATTATAGTAACCAGTTTTAAATAATCCTATCACTTCAAAGTTATTTATGTTTAACTCAACACCTCTAGAAACATTGAAACTTCCACTGGGAACAGCAATAGTAATGGCACGTCCCAAATTGAAACCATAGAGGTTAAACATTTCTTTTCCTATAACAATAGTATTTTTCTTTGATAAATCTGGAAGTGACTCTCGATTATAGTATTCCAATTTAGGAAAATTAGGTATTTTATTTTGGACTATATCATTTTCATCTGTCAGGGGAATGGCACGAACCATAATAGGAACAAATGTATTATTATTTTGTAACAATCCATGACTTGTAATATTTCCTTGAATGGTGATTACTTTTTCTTTTAAGATTGGATCTGCTTTTAAGATTTCTATTACTTTTTCATAATTTACAATTTCACCCGTACCATAGTTATTTTCTATAGTGATATGTGGGCCACCGTTCCAGAGTGATTCTTTTACCTGCCTTTGAAAGCCATTAAAAATTGATAGTACTACGATAAGTAAAGATACACCTACCGCCATGACAATAAAAGAAAGTCTAGATTTAAGGGAGAGCAAACCAAATGCTCGGGATCCCCTTATATATCGAAGTGTGATGAGTGAAATAATATCCATTGTAATTTTTGCTTAATGCGTTATGAGTAATAACATCAATAGAGTTTTGTAAGAATACCCTACAAATCTCTATTGATTTGCTAAGTTATTATTCTCCGCCGCCTTCTCTGAATCCACCACCGTGGACAGGTAGTGTAATACCTGAAATATATGAAGCTGCATCACTTGCTAAAAAAGCTGCTGCATTTGCTATATCAACAGGATTCCCTGTTCTTCCTAAATAGATAGCTTTTTTCATGCCATCTTTAATAGCCTGCGGAATTGCAGCAGTCATATCTGTTTCAATGAATCCTGGAGCAATTGCATTCACTCGAATCCCACGGGATGCTAATTCTTTTGCACAGGACATTGTAAATCCGATCACCCCTGCTTTAGATGCAGCATAGTTAGCCTGGCCAGCATTTCCACCTATTCCAACTACAGAAGTCATATTGATGATTGAGCCACTTCTCTGCTTCATCATAGGTTTGATAGCGGCTTGGGTGCAATTGAATACTCCCGTAAGGTTTACTGCAATCACTGCGTCCCATTGTTCTTTTTTCATTCTCATTAGAAGTGTATCTTTTGTAATACCAGCATTATTTATTAGAACATCTACACTTCCATACTCTTTCTGGCATGCTTCCACGAGAGCAAGTGCATCTTCTTGTTTGGTTACATTAGCTACAACAGGTATAGCTGTATAACCCTTTGATTTAAATTCTTCAGCCGTAGCTTTGGTAGCTTCTTCATTCATATCTGAAATTACTACTTTCGCACCTAATTCTGCAAATTTTAATGCAATTGCCTTTCCAATTCCTCTAGCAGATCCGGTGACAATCACACTTTTATTTTTGAAATCTATCATTTACCTCTCCTATTCACTTATATTTTATATTTTAATATATTTTCAGAAATACGAACGTTAACATCATTTCTAGCACACTCAACCACAACCCGAACTGCATTTTTAACAGCAAGGGCAGTTGAAGATCCATGTCCAATTATACAGGTTCCGTTTACTCCCAAGAGTGCAGCCCCACCATATTCAGCATAGTCTAATCGTTTTTTCATAGCTTTGAGAGTGGGCTTTAACAGAAGAGCACCTGTTTTAGCTATACTTGATTCTGCAATATTGTCTTTTAGTATATGAAAAATTGATTTAGCCAATCCTTCCGTTGCCTTTAAAATTATATTTCCTATAAATCCATCACAGACAACTACATCTACATCCCTACCTGATCCATATAGATCACGGCCTTCTATGTTTCCAATAAATTGAATGGGTAGCTTTCTTAAGAGATCAAATGTTTTTAGCGTGAGTGCATTTCCTTTTTTATCTTCTTCACCATTTGATAAAATACCTATTTTTGGAGATTGGATACCAAAAATTTCTCTGACGTAGATCTCACCCATGATTGCAAACTGGGCAAGGTATTCTGGCTTACAATCTACATTTGCACCAGCATCTAGCAAGAGCAGAGGATGACCTGATTCCTGAGGGAGTGGAACAGCAATAGGAGGCCTATCTACACCAGGTATCCTTCCCAAATGCATTAGGGCAGCTGCCATGGTGGCACCAGTATTTCCCGGTGAAAATATACCTACACATTCTCTATTGGCTACCAATTTAACTGCTGTAACAATTGAGGATGAATCTTTGGAACGAACTGCATTAGATGGAGAATCTTCCATACCAATCACTTCATCAGCATGTACGATTTTAAGCTTGTCGGAATCAAAAGTAAAGCGAAGGAGCAGCTCGCCTAATATATCTTCTCTTCCAACTAAAACTACAGAGGTACCATATTGATTGATTGCATCTATGGCTCCCTCAACAAGTTCTGCGGGACCTAAATCGCCGCTCATTGTATCAACGGCGACCCACATTTTATGTTACTCTTCTGATTTAGGTTTCTTTACCTTTGGGGCAACCACCAGGTTACCGTCATAATGTCCACAAGAAGGGCAAACTCTGTGTGGAGGGATGAAGGATCCACAATTCTTACATGGAACTAAGTTCGGTTTTCCGATTGCGTGGTGGGCCCGGTGCATCCTTGTTTTTGATTTTGATTTACGTCTTTTAGGTGCTGCCATTGGGTCCTCTTAGTGCTTTTATAGAAAATTTGACAGGCTATTCTAGCCCTTCTACTAAGATTTTTAAGAAAGTGAAATTTACAAGAAAAAATAATTCAAGGATTTCTAATTTCTTGGTTAAGATTTATATACTAGAAAATGCCTATCTTTTCTTAAATAGATAAGTCTATAATTAGAATTATTTCTCTTAGTTTAGAGTGTGCTCAGTTCTTGTCTTTCGAATAACATCTACTATTTGAGAATGAATGATCCCATTTGATATCACTAAATCACTTGGATAAGAGAGAATTTCTTCTCCCTTTATGTTAGAGATAGTTCCACCAGCCTCTAATAGGATCAATGTGGATGCAGCCAGATCAAATTCCGAGACATCTCTTTCCCAAAGTCCGTCAATTCTTCCCTCGGCGAGCCAACATATATCCACTACAATAGAACCGGTTCTTCTGATGCTTCTACCTTTTGAAACAAAAGCAGAAATTTCTGAAATTGTATTACGAACATTTGTATTTCTATAAGAAGGAAATGATGATATCAAGAGTGCTCTATCTATAGTTCCTACTGTAGATGCATGGATTGGGTTATTATTTTTTAATGCACCTTCACCGTGTATTGCAGTATAGATATCCCCAAGATCAGGTAGGAGAACAATACCAGCAACAGGCATGTTTCTATAGCTCAATCCTAGAGAGATTGCATATAGGGGAAGTTTTCGTAAGAAATTGATAGACCCGTCTATAGCGTCCAAAGTCCAAGCAAAGTCACCTCTACCATCTATAGTTCCTGCGGATTCGCATCTAAAAGAATCATTTGTAAACTTTTTTCCAATATGATCAATTAAGAATTTTTCAAATTCAGAATCAACCTCATCTAGAAGTTCTTTTTCTCTTTCATCTGTTATACTTTCGCTATAAGAAAGCTTCATCTGAAGCTCTCTACAGGATTGGATAATTTTTTGATAGTTATCTACAATGTGACTTATACGAAGTACTACTTCGTCATTTGGAAAATTAAGTGGATCTGCAGTGAGTCTAGCCATTTTACTTAAGCAACTAGCTCGTCTTCTCCAGATCTTGCAACTACGATTTCTCCCTGTTCTTCTAACTTTCGTATGATATTTACAATTTTCTGCTGTGCCTCTTCTACGTCCTTCAATCGAACGGGACCCATAAAATCCATCTCTTCCCGAAGACCGCTTGCTGCTCGCTTGGACATGTTTTTGAAGATCTTCTCTTGAACTTCTGCGTCTACTGATTTCAGTGCCTTTGAGAGATCCGCATTGTCTACTTCCCGCATCACTTTTTGGATAGCCTTATCATCAAGGAGTACAATATCTTCAAAGACAAACATTCGTTTCTTGATTTCTTCCGCTAATTCTGGATCTTCTTCTTCTAGGGCTTCTATAATTGTCTTTTCAGTTCCCCTATCCACATTGTTTAGAATTTCAACTACTGCATCTATACCCCCAGCAGAGGTATAATCTTCTGATGCTAAAGTGGAGAGCTTTCTCTCGAGAACTCGTTCTACTTCCCGTAGTACGTCTGGACTCACCCTATCCATTGTTGCAATACGCTTTGCAACATCAGCTTGGATTGTATGTGGCAATGATGACATAATCGTAGCTGCCTTGTTTGGTTCTAAATAAGATAGAATCAGAGCTACTGTCTGTGGGTGTTCACCTTGGATAAAGTTTAATAATTGTGCTGGATCTGTTCGTCTTACAAAATCAAAAGGTCTTACCTGTAGGGAAGAGGTAAGTCGATTGATGATATCTATGGCTTTTTGATTTCCGAGAGATTTTTCTAGTAATCCCCTTGCAAAGTCAATACCACCATTGGTAATGAAACCTTGGGCCATCATCATATCATTGAACTCAATGAGAACTTTTTCTTTGTCCTCCGGAGTAATTTTATCTAATCGAGCAATTTCAAATGTAATTTGCTCAATTTCATCTTCTCTGAGATGTTTAAATATTTCTGTAGCAACATCGTTTCCGATTGCTATCAGAAAAACCCCGGCTTTTTGCCTACCAGTTAAATTTGTTTTCTTTGTAAGCATGACTTTTCCTTACCAATTAGAGTATCGGATTTAAACGAGGAATGGAAAAACATAAAAAAGAAAAACAAGCAAAATCAGATGATTTAGCTTGTTTCATTTGCATAATGGGTTGTTTTAAACCCGGAAAGTTAATTACTTATCGGTTTCGTCGCTTTCAGATGTAGCCGAACTATCTACCAATTTAAAGGTGACTCGTCTGTTCTTTGCTGAAGTTCCTTCTACACCAGGGATTGGATCAGCAGACCCCATTCCTTTTGCATTCATTCTCTTTTCTGGAAATCCTAATTTTGCTAGAGAATTTTTGACGGATTCAGCACGTTTTTTGGAGTAGTAAAGGTTTCCTAATTTGTTACCTTCTTTTTCTTCTGGGCCAGATGTATCTGCGTGACCTGCAATTTCTAATCTTACAGATTCTGGTAATTTATCAAGGGCTTCTTTTATAAGATTTCCTGAAGCTTTGATCCATTTTACAAAATCCTGTCTATTGGGAATTTCCCATTTCTTATATTCGAAACCTTCAATTGTATTTCCATCTGGATATCGAACATTTATTAACTTTTCATTCATTTCCTTAACCATAACAGCATTGGGATTGAGATTGTTAGGAAGGTTAGATTTTCTTGATAAGCTATCAGAATCTTCATCCATTGGTGGAAGTTGGTCTGACGAATTCAAATTTCTATTCGATTTACTTGGATCTTCAGCTAAAGAAGAATCTTTTGTATCTGTATTCGGACTTGAATTAGTGTCTTTTTTATCATTTGAGCAAAACATAAGTGAGAGAAATATAGCTCCCACAACGAGTAATTTAAAATTAGAGATTGAGCGCATAAATAGTGCTTCCTTTTTTTCTATTTATTATTTTATAACTTACCATTATGATCGGTCTTTTTTAAAATTAAAGAAATTTTTACTTTTTGTATACTATTTTATGAATTTAACTTTCCAGACTACTGAAGAAGATGTGAATACACGATTGGATCATTATTTGAATCGATCCACAGGCGAAGAAATATCCCGTACATCTATACAAAAATGGATCAAACTTGGATATATTGTTCAATCTCCTAATAATCAGACTGTTAAATCAGGTCAAAAAGTGAAACTTGGAGAAATTTTTACTATTCACATTCCTCCACGTACTAACACGCATTTGCAACCTATTCCTATGGACATACCCATTTTACTAGAAGAGGAAAACTTTATAATCATTCAAAAACCTGCGGGGTTATCTTCTCATGGTGGTCCCCAAGACAATAGACCTAGTCTCGTAAATGGTCTCTTGTATCATTTTAAAGAACTTTCTGGGTTTGGAGGTGAATCTAGACCTGGGATAGTTCATCGTTTAGATAAACCTACATCAGGTGTTATGGTGATTGCTAAAAATGACAGAACTCATATTGCTCTTTCTAAAAAATTCCAAAATAGAGAAGTAGAAAAAAAATACTTTGCATGGCTTATACAATCCCCTAAGAATTTAAATGGTAGAATAGAATCCAAGATAGGTAGGCATCCTACTGAAAGATTGAAAATGTGTATTAGTAGTACAGGTAGGAATGCTATTACAAATTATAAAATTATAAAAACAATCCAATCTCGAAAAGGAAGAGTCTTTTCTTTGGTTGAAGTAAAGATAGAAACAGGCAGAACACACCAGATAAGAGTTCATTTTCAATCTCTAGGTTGCCCAGTTGTTGGAGATATGTTGTATTCTAGGTCAGGGGCTGAATTTGAGAAGTATGGCTTATTGTTATTTTCTCAAATGATACGCTTTGAGCATCCTTTTGAAAAGAGAGAAGTTCATGTAGAAATACCTTTTCCAGAGAACTTTCTTTTATTTGAGCAGGAAGCTGAGTTTAGGTAAGTACTTCCTTATGTTAAAATTGGTATTCTAATCTTAAATTCTGTCTTACCTGGAGCTGTATCAACTGATATTGTACCTTCATGCTTATCAATAATTTCTTTGCATAGGTGAAGCCCTAAACCAGAACCTTCTCCAGCCTTTTTGGTTGTGAAGAATGGATTAAAAATTTTAGGTAAAATATCTTGAGGAATTCCGGGCCCATTGTCTTCTATTCCTACTTCTATACAATCAGAATTCCTATTTAAATTTTCAAAGAAATGATTTGTTTTAAAAACAGTGATTTTTATGGTTCCTTCTCCATTCATAGCTTGTATTGAATTATGAATGAGATTGGTCCAAATTTGATTTAATTCATCTTTATAGCATTGGATGTTGGGAATTTCTTCATAATTTTTTTCGATTACAATTCCCTTTTTTATATAATTTTGATAGATTACAATTACCGTTTCAATTCCATCTATTATATTTGAATCTTTCTTTTCATTGGAACTTTCTCTATGGGAATAATTTTTAAGTGCATACACTATTTTTGAAGTCTTATCAACTGCACTTTCTATATTCTTAACTTTGATTTGTAGTCCAGCAAGGTCATAGATCATTTTTAATATATCAATTCTTCGAGGATGCATCCATAGAGGATTGTATCTATCTTCTAATTTAAAAATTTTTATATCTACCAATGTATCTGAAATATCAGAAGCAATATCAATTCCCTCTGCTTCTAAGTAGTTTCTCATCTCCCTTTTTATCTTACGTTCATCTTTAGTAGATATAAAAGAGTTAGTATTGACAGCACTAGAAACAACCTCATTTGCTAGATTCATTATATCTGAATCAAGATCTCTGATCAAACTTGGAAGATATTGCATTGTTTCTCTTAGAGAGATTCTCATATTCTCTGCAGTGGCCTTAATTGCTCCTATTGGGGTATTCAATTCATGTGCGACACCTGCTACCAATTGTCCGAGAGCAGCCATCTTTCCAGACTCTATCAATTGATTTTGTGCACTCTGTAGTGCTTGCATTGCATTCTCTACCTTTTTCTTTTCTTCTTGTACTTGTTTTAGTAGATTAGAATTAAAAATTGCACCTGCTACTTGTTCTCCTAATATGGACAGTTTTGTTTTATCTGCGTTTGAAATTTTAATTCTTTCATCCTGGTTTGTAAAATCAAGGAAGCCAATAACAGAATTATGTAACACTAATGGTATGATAAAAATAGATTTTATATTCAATTCATCTGATATCTTTTGTTCCTCTGGAAGTGCTAATTTTTTTCGAATATTGGGTATGTATGTTACCTTTTTCTTGCTCAAAACATAGCCATGGGCACCCAAACCTTTTCGGATGGGTATTTTCGTCATTGATAGACTTTCTTTTGTATCATCCTTTACAAATTGGTTTATATTTGAATCAATTAAACTGATGTAATTTCCATCTTGTGAAAGTAAAAAAAGTGCATAATTTTTGAATTGATAGACCACATGGGTATAAGCAAAAATTTCCATTGCTATCTTATAAATGTCATTTGTATCATTGATACGCTTTAAAAGGCTATTTAAGATTTCAGTTTCAATTCTAGCAGATTCTACCTTATCCTTTTCTTTTTGGATTTTTTTAACTAAATTAGAGCTATGTACAATTCCAGATAATTGCTCTCCTAAAATAGATAGTCTCATTATATCATCTCGGGTTAAGGCTTTTTCTGAATAACCCGAGAGATCTAGTACTCCAATAACTTCACTTTGCAATACAAGAGGTATAATGATATAGTTTTGAAATTTACACATTTTCAAAATTTCTATTTCTTCTGGAGATCCTCTTTCTCTAATTTTATTGATATACATCGTTTTTTTCTTTTTAAATACAATTGAGTGAAGACCTGTCGAATCTTCATGAACGTGAATTTTCATTGATTCGATTTTTTCTACTTCTTTTTTAGATAAGAAATCGGGAAGCTTCATATTTTTAAATTGGATAAAATCTTTGGAAGCATTTAGGATTCCCAAACCGTAAAAAGTTAAACTGTACTTTGTTTCTATATAACTAAAAAGTTTTTTCATTATAATATGAATGTTTTGATCTTCATTTAAACTTTTTATAAGAGAATTAAGCTCTTCCGTTTCTTTTTTCTGGTTTTCAGCTTCCATCTTTGCATTGTTTGTTTCTTCCAACAATCTAACTTTTTGAACAACACCTGCAATCTGAGATACAAATCTTGAAATGGAACTTAAGTCATCTGTACTAAGTTGTAATTGTTTTTGATTTGTAGTTCCCATAAACATACTGTAAGCTTTATTTTCAATTCTCACAGGAATATATAAGATTGATTTTGAATTAAGTGTATTTACAAATGTTAGATCAGATATTTTTTTTAGAATATAGGGAAGCATCCTGGGCAGATAGGTTGTCTTATTTCGATTTAATGCTACAGTAAATAGAGATTTATTTTCTCGAAGATTAAAAGAGAATGTTTTTAAAAAATTATATTTTTCATCTGATAGATTTTTTCCCCGTACTTTAAATGGATAGGCTATTTTTTTTGAATTATCCACAAAATAGAGAGCTAACGCATCAAATGGGTACCTATCTAGAATATAGTCAAAAATATGATAAAGAGTTTGATCCAAAGATGAGCTATCGAGAATTTTTAGAGTAATACTGTTTATAGTTTCAATCTCTTCTTTTGCTTTTATTGCCTTTATATTAGATTTTTCTAGTTCAGCAGTTCTTTCTTGGATTAAAAATTCTAGGTTATGCTGTATATTTTCTATATCAGCCATTTCTCTAGCAATTTGACCTGATAATAAAAAACCTTGTGAGAAACTAAAGAGCAAGAATCCTATATTGAGATTAGATGTTGAATAAACTATACTCTGATTTTTTACAATCTCTTCTAGGATAAACAATACTAGTAGAAAATATGTAACTCCAAGCGTTCTTGAATTTTTTCTTTGGTTGATTATTGCCAGTAGAACAGTATAAAAACTATAAACTATCATAAACAACGAAAAGACTTTCATGGTATCTAAAACCAAAGAGAGTGTTTGGAGTGGGATAGCTAAAATAAGTGCTGAAATGGAAAAAGAGATGTATACTAAACTTTTTGTAATCGTTTGATTGGACTCTTCTGGAAACAAACTATCAATGTACAAACTAATATATGGAGCAGCTAGAAAAAGTGTTAGATACTCTACTTTTACAATTCCTTCTAAAAATATATTTTTAAAATAATCAAAAAATATATTTTCTCCAGTTAAACCTATTCTAAGAGCAAGAAATATACAAAACATACCATAGTAGTGCAAATGCTTTTCTTTTTTTCTTCTCAAAGAAAAACCTATGTGATATAAACCTAAAATAAAGAGTACAGAAGAACCAAATAATTCGAATAGAATATTATTTTTATATGTTTTTTGGATATTTTCCTCTGTGCCAATAAAAATAGAACCAAAGCCCCCAGAAGATAGTTCATAGTTAGATGTTTGTAGTATGAGATAGTTTATACCCTCTTTTAGAGATAGCGTACTTACTTGGGTACTCCTTTCTGCTATGTTTGAAGTATGAATTGAAGAAACCTGTCCATTTTTAGCAATCATTTGCCCATTCATGGAAAGTGAATAAGCTCCATAGATATCATTTACTTTTACAGATAGAAGCAAAGGCTTTGAAGACTTTATTTTTAGTAGATACGTAGCAAAACCAATTGACTTATCTTGAAATGTTTTTTTCCAATTGCCCGGTAGATTCTTAACTTCTGAAGCTTGGATTCCTCCTTTGATAAAATCTTGGTATGTGTATAGGCATTTCCAATAAAATTCCCACTCTCCATCTAAAGAGAGGGTTGTAGTTAATAAAGATGACTCATCTAATTCTAGTACTCCAGCGATTGCATTTGCTTGTTTGGATGTATGTTTACAGGAAAGAAATATAAACAATAGAAAGATGCAAGTTAGTTTACTATGAATAGCCATACAGTTTATGATTTAACTTAGATTATTTTACTTCCTTTTTTTCTTCAACTACTTTGGATATTTTCTGTTAGAAATAAGAAAGGATACCAATCCTACTTGTAGTTTTAAGGAGTGAATTATGAATCAAAATGATTTTGATTTTAGACTAATTTATATTACATGTAAAAATAAAGAAGAAGCAGTTAGAATTGGAAGAACTTTAGTACAAGAGCAGCTAGTAGCATGTGCAAATATTATTGATCCAATTCAATCTATTTATAAATGGAATGATGAAATTGTAGAAGATACAGAAGCTATACTAATACTTAAAACTATTGGATTGAATATGATTTCAATTGAATCTAGAGTGAAAAGTATTCATTCTTATGCAAATCCATGCATTGTTAGTTTTAAAATTGAAGATGGTAGTAAGATTTACTTTGATTGGATACGTAGTTCAATTGTCCAACAGGGTAATTAAAACAAAAAACCCGCCCTTTTATTGGCGGGTCTTAGGAATTTATTCAATGTCTATCTAAGTAAGTAGGTTAATTACTTTTTCTTAGATGCGGATTTCTTTTTGGATGCAGCTTTCTTTTTTGCAGCAGCTTTCTTTTTAGCAACCATTGATTCGCCTCCTGTTTAGATTTTCATTCGTAGTTTAATTTATTAAATGCCGAATGAGATGTTATATTGTGACATAATTAAAATATTCACAATTCCTTGTAAAGTATTTTACTGAATAATATATAAAAAAATTTTTAATTCAGTGATCTCTACATTTATCATCTATAAAGACTATCGGCAAATTTATATAAACATAATAAAAAATGATTAAGATATTTTGTACACTCTAAAAGTTTTCTTTAAATAAATCTCAATATAGATGATTTATGATTTCATTTACTCTATTAAATGTGTAAGACTTTATTTCTATTCCTTATGAGCATTAAAAAATATCCTTGCGTTCTGAATTCTATTCCAATCTATAAAGTATGATGAATGTTATGAATAAAATATCTTTTGAAAAAGTAGTTGGATGGTTAATATCCACTCTCATTCTATCTTTTTTCTTTTATTGTACTGTTTATATGTACGATCTTTATAATTCTCAATGTATAAATAGCAAATTTTTAACATGGGACCCTGAACTACGTTATATAATTACTCTTAAGATGATGAATTTTTTAAGAGAAGGGAAGATATTCCATTTTCTAGGAATCTTTTTTGATTCACCTCACTGGCCTTCCCTTCGAAATGCAATTGAGAGTTTACTTTTTTTAATGATAGGGCATTCTGCAGATAAGGTGATTTATTTCACTTACTCATTTTTTGTTTTAATACCAATTTCATTGCTTCTTTTTTTATATTCACAATATAAAATGAATATTACTTTTGGAATTCTATTTTGCTTCTTTGTCATTGTACTTCTTCAATCAGATCCAATATGGCTCTATTCATTTACAGGGATGTTAGAGGTTCAAGGAGCATTTCTATTTCCATTTGTGAGCTATATAACCTGGAAAGTTTTCAATGATCATGCATTTATTCAAAATAAAAAGAATGGTTGGATTACTTTTCTTATAACATTTATGCTATACCAAACAAAATATCCTTATGGATACATGTTGGTTTTATTTTTAGTTATATTTCATTCTATTTTATTCATTAAAGATACGTGGAGATTTGGAATGAGCTACCTTGGTAGCTATAAAACATTTAAAAAAAAACTTCTTCCTATCTTTTCTTTGATTCTACTTTGCTTTTTTATTTTTTTCAAAGGCTCTCTATCAGGTAAGGCACCCGGGTATATACTTTACTTTTCCTTACTTTTACTGCTCATTGATTTTTTTCTTTTCTTTTTTAAAGATATGAAAGAAGAAGAAAACCTACGTTTACACTTTTTAGTTAAATGGATTTTATTTCCCATCATACTATGGATTATGATCCAACCAGATCGATTTGGAAGCTATTCAGGCCAAATCACACATGTTGAAACACAAGGATTTAATCCCGGACAAGAGATTGATAAAAATTTAGACTATCTTTTAGTATTTTTCACAGAGTATATTATGAATGGGTTTAAAGAGTTTCATATATCTTACCTTATTCTAGTTGGGAATTTGTTTCTTCTGGTCTATGGTTTTATAGATTTCTATAGACGAAAAGAGATTTCATTGAATTTTTATTTTTCAGCAATCTCTATTCTTACATTTATTGAACTCAGTTTGCTTACTTCTAATCGATTAGCAAGGCACACATATCATCTGTATCCAACTATGATCTTAGCAATAGTTATATTTGTTTTAAATCTATCTAAAAATAAAGGAAGCCTAGCATTCTTTCTAGCTATGGGATTATTGGGATTAGTTTCATATCCATTTTTAGTTCATCCGATCTATTCTCTTCAAAAAACAGAAATTTGTTACACAGGTTATGATAAAAATGAGTATATCACTCCCAATTGGATTGAATCCAAAGGATTATCTAGACTAAATAAAAATACAATTTTTTATAATATGGTCAATCCATTCCACGTGAATAAAGCAGATACAGAATATTTGCTTTATAAAATTTCGTACGACAAACATTTAAAAGTACTATTTGATCCCAAAAGAATATCTCAACTAAAAAATGAATATGATGAAGTGTGGATCACAGGTAATTCTTGCACAAATTCTGATAAATTCAAGGAACATAGTGAAATTTTTAAAACTTGGGGATTCCAAATGGAGCGAGCAGAGGTTTTATCCAGTTCTTCAGGATGTATTCAGATTTTTTCTAAGTAAATTTTTTTGGGAAAAAAGATCATCCTATTTTTATAAAATTGAATTGAACTTCTCTAAGGAATTATAAATCTTAGCTTAGTTTTGATAAAAAAAATAGTACTATGTTTAGAATACCAAGATATTGAACTATTTATTCCTATATGTTTAGATAAATATTAAATGGATAATGAAAGATGGAGATAAATCAAAGAGAAAATAGATCCATTCCAGTCATTGTAATAGAGGGAGAAATTGATCTCTACAATTCTAAGATTTTAAAAGATATTATAGATAAGCTTATTAGAGATGGAAAATATAAAATCGTAGTAAATTTACAAAATGTTCCATTTATAGATTCATCAGGTATTGGAACTATAATGACTAGTATGTATAAGCTCAGAAAGTATGGTGGTAATCTAAAGGTTAGCAATGTATTTGGATCTGTAGCTAAAATTTTCAAAATGACTGGCTTGGAGACTAGCATTGAAGTTTATTTGGAAGAGGATGAAGCTATAAGTTCATTTTTATGAAGAACTATTCATTTAAAATAAGCATACTTTATATTTTTATCTTTATTTGGAACTTTATCTTTTCAAACTGCTTTCTTGCTCCTATTGATAAAAAAAAGAGTACTCTTTTAGAAATCTTCATTCTTAATAAACTTTTAGAGCCTGCATCAAATGCATATGCTAGAATGTTTTTTATGAATCCTTTTCTATTAAATGATACTAAAAATATAACCTATTTAAGTGATGATGTAACTCTCTCTCTAAATTCTAAAAAGAAACTAGTTTTAATCCATGGATGGAATCTATCCGATCCAACAGAGCCCACTTATCCTTCTGATAAAAATATAAAAGATAGAATTATTTCACAGTGGGATCATTTGCTCAATACCAATCAAAATTTTCTAGTCAGTGTTCTTGCTAAGAATTATGATATCTATTTCTTCACCTATTTAACTTCAAGTTCTATTGAAAATAATGGTATATTATTTAGGAATAATTTAGATAAACAATTTTCTACTCAAAATTCAAATGTATTTATTTTCGCACACTCTATGGGCGGATTGGTTTCGCGTATTGCACTTTATCAAAATGGAGTACCTGTATACCTATCAAAGATTATATCATCAGGTACTCCATACCATGGCTCACCTTGGGCAAGTAGTGTTTTCCAAAACGATAAATCTGTAATTGGTGATATAGCAAATTTTATTACAAACACAGAAGGAGGGAAAAATTTAGCTTGGGATAATTTTGATTCGTCTCTTCCCGGAGCTTCTAACTCTCTTTTAGAAAAATATAACTCTAATACATCTAGGGATTCTTACATAAATGCTTACTATGGAAGTATTGATTCAAGTATAAGTAGTTATTCAGGATCAGATTCAACTCTATTGATAGGTTGTACGACCTTGGGCTCAAAATATTCTCCATCTGATTGTATTGTTCCTCAATCCAGTGCAAGTTTTATTGGTGGGGGAAATCAAAGTATTGATATTGGAAAATTTCAGCACATAGATATGAATTTGAGAGTTCCTGCTCTCACCACTCAAGTGCTCTCTAACTTACCATAATGTTTTCGCATATCTACATTGAAGAAGAAATTGAGAATTATCCTCTAACAACAGAGATACTTCAAAAATTTCCCAAAGCAATCAAAGTTCCTATTCAAAATTATAAAAATGTTTTCAATCCCTACAATCAAAGTTTTCAAGCTCAAAAAAATAAGAAGAAACTAATTTTAGCAAAAAAGAGAGATAATTTTATTTATAGTGGGTCTCCACTCACTGATACATTTCATAGGGGGAAATTTTATTATAATAGTTTAATGATGAACTGTTTATATAATTGTGAATATTGTTACTTGCAAGGAATGTACAATTCTTCTCATATTGTAGTATTCGTTAATTTAGATGATTTCTTTGGTGAAACTATTAAGCTTTTAGAAATAGAAGAAAAAGTAACTCTTTGTATTTCTTATGATACAGATCTATTGGCTATGGAAAGATATATTCCTTACACTTCTAAGTGGATAGATTTTGCATCAAAAATACCTGAACTAACAATTGAAATTAGAACTAAAAGTAATTCATATAAAGATATATCTAATCTTAAACCAAGTAAAAATATAATTTTAGCATGGACTTTAAGTCCTGAAGAAATAGTAAAAAATATTGAATCTGACACCCCAACTCTCAATCGAAGGATACAATCAATTAGAGAAGCTACAAGAGATGGATGGAGAACTAGAATATGTATTGATCCCGTACTACATATTAAAAATTGGAAAACTCTATATAAATCTTTAATTCATAAAATTTTTGAATATCCAGAACTTAATGAAATTGAAGAAATTACTTTTGGAGTTTTCCGAATAAATTCAGAATATTTAAAGAAAATGAAAAAAATGAGAGTTGATTCAAAACTTTTATATTATCCTTATAAAAAGTTCGGAAAAATAGAGACGTATAGTTCCAAAGTTGAAAGTAAAATGAAACAATTTATCTTTGAAGAAATAAGATGTTTCTTGCCTAAAGAAAAGATTTTTTATTAAATAAAAAAGATAGAGTCCTATTTTTTATAAATCTAGAGCTTAATAAAAATTATGTATAACCTTAGACTTACCTATATTTTTTTATTCTAATACTTCAAATTCAGTTCTTCTATTTATCTTACTTGCCTCTGGACTAGGACTATTTACTAGGGGTTGGGTAGATCCTTTTCCATCTATGATAATTTTTTTTGTTTCTACTCCTTTAGATACCAAATATTTACGGACTGATTCTGCTCTATCCCAGGATAATTTTTTATTTGCTTCTAAATCTCCTGTTAAATCTGTATGACCTGTAACCTTTATTTTTATATCAGGATTTTTTAATAATATATCACTCAGAGCATTGAGAGTTGGGTAAGACTCTCTCAGTAAAAATGGAGAATTAGTTTCAAAATTTATTGAATTTAGAGTTATCTTTTTTTTATCTTTGATGGCTTCATTAATTTTTTCTATATCTCTATCTATTCTTTTTTGAATTACAATTAAATCTTCTTCAATTTGATTCTTTGTTTCTTTTTTAGATGAATTTAATTCCTTCTCCTCTGTTTCATTTTTTGGTAAAAGTGGTGAAATATTTTTTGAATTTTTATTTTTCTCGATGGGAAAATTAGGATTAATTGCAATAACGGGTGTTTCTACTTCTTTACTTTTTGATACTTCAATTTGTTTTGCAACAAACATATCATAATTTTCATCTTGTTTCTTTCTGCAAAATATAAATGAATTATCAACTGGATTAATTATTAAATAGGCTTCATTGCCTTCTGTATTTATTTCATTGCCTAAATTTTCTGGTTCTCCAAAATTTCCATTTGGTAATATTTTTGATCTATAAATATCATATCCTCCAAATCCACCCGATCTATTAGAAGAAAAATATAAATATTTGCCATCAGGTGAAACTATTGCAGCGATATTAGAACTATTTCTTTGATTTATGGGAGAAGGTAATTCCTCAGGAGCTAAAAAGTTATTATCATACACTTTGGATCTAAAAATTTTTGCCTGGCTTGTATCACCAAATGGATATCTCGTAAAATATAAATAATCACCTGAATAAAAAGGATTTTCCTCCATTTCATCCGTATTAATTAGATCCGATAGAGTAGCAGGTATTGACCATTCACCATCAACTTTTTCTGAGTAGTACAAATCTCGAGAAATTCCTACCTGTCCATTCGAAAGTCTGAATTCATAAGATCCGTCCCTATTCGAAGAAAAAATCATAAAACTTTCATCACCAAATACATATGGACTCTGGTCATCGTAAGGAGAATTTACTTCTTTCACTTCACTTGGAGTTGACCACCTTCCATTTACTAATTTTGATTTATAGATATCAGTATATTGAGAATTTCGTTTTGAATAAAAATATAAAGTTTTACCATCTGCTGTAAGCGAAGGACCAAACTCCTGCATCGGTGTATTAATATTTCCAGGTATTGGAACTATTTGAAATCTTGAAGATGTTTGTGAAAATAAACTATTATTTAAAATAATCAAGATAGTTATATATGAGAATAATTTTAATAGCATATATAAAAATATTCCATCAGTTAAATTTTTTGTATATCTAATTTCAAAAAAACATTGTTACTGAAAATCCTAGATGTAGTACTTTTCCTCCCATGCTATAATTGGGGTTTCTTTGGGATGGTATATTTTTGGTAACAAGTTCCTCGGTTAGTTTTTGATACTCAAAAACTAGATCTAATATAATAGGGCTTTTTTGTTCAGGTAAAACTTTTTCTGGGAGTAGTAGAACTGAAATTCCAGCTGTAGCTATTAACTTATCAAAATCCATGATGTTATTATTTCCACTCATTGTAGGTGTTGGCCTGGGTCTTTTTGCTAATCCCCCTCTCAATTTTAGCCAATCTAGTGCTTGGTACTCAAACCCTGCCCTTGTTACCAATATATCATTGAAGTACATATTCTCTGAATAAGTTTGTTTTGTTCTAGAAAGCCTAAAGGCACTCCACATTTCTTTATCCATCTGTACAGAAAGAAGTAGTTTGCTGAAAGGCTTATACCCTAATCCAAAAGACATTTTTCTTGGTGAAAAATGATCATACATGGAGACATCAAAATCTAGTTGTATGCCTAATAAAGTTGTTTGTGCCCTAGCAGGTAGCCCATCTATACTCATAGCAACTTCTCTTCTGTACGACCACCCTAATTGAAATTTTCCATATTCAAAAGCAAGCCCAAACATAGGATTTACAAAAGGTTTAGTTTGTAGTATTACTTGCTGATTGGGGGTAACTGTTTCAGGAGAAATTGGTACGTCTTTCAAAAGAATTGCACCTTGCCCAGATACCAGTGCATTAAAACCAATACCGGCGAATAATCGATCCTTCCAAAGCTCAATTCCAACTCCGCCCATAATCGTTGGTTTGATATTCGATATACCATATTGTAAATATCTATGTGCTGTGGGATTTACATCATTTACTGTTAGTAAATCTCCATTCCCCGGTAGTATAACATTTAATCCAAATTTAATATTCCTTTTTATATCATAGATTGAGTTTAAATTAATTGCCATACCCAAACCAGCATAATCATCTTTAACATTTGAAAGATCTTGATTTTTGGGAGCACTTGTAGAAAGCTGAGGTCTTGCAAAACTATATTGCAAGCTCAGTTCATGTGGAGTGCGGAGAGTTCTATCAAAGGGAGAATAGCGAAAAGAATCCTTTCTTATATTTTTCCAAAGGCTGTTTGGAGCTTGATTTTCTAAACTTACACTCTGATTGCTTCCCTCTGGTAAACTATCATCTTTATTTTCTTTTTCTTCCCTATCCCTTTCTTCCTTCTCCCTTTTTTCCTTTTCCAAACTGGCAAATATCTTTTCTCCTTCAGAAAGCCTACCTAGTCCTGCTACATTGTAAAAAACAGATGAAGAATTATTAACTGTTGCAGTCACTGCATTTGCCATACCGTTTGCAGCTGGGTGAGCTCCATAAATATCCCCATAATCACCAGCATACATATATGTGTTTATGGTTTGCAATAGTACTAAAAATAGAACTTTTTTATATTTCATAGTATTTCAGCTAAATTAACTCAATAATTTTTTATACATAGTTGGTTAAAAACATGTATTATGTATAAAAGTTAATTATCTATTCTGTCAATTTATTAAATGCAGCTTTAGAAATATCAGTTAGTTTTAATAATATTACATTTTCTGATCCACCATCATCTTTTTTTGTTTTATCCCATCTTTTTCTGATGTTATCTCTTACACTCATCAGTGATCTCACTAGGTTCTTCTCCGTATGTTTATCTCTCATAATTGCCATTTCATTTAGTAGTTTATAACTTCCCACAGAAACTAAATAGTTTAATATTTCTGAAAATACCTTTGTTCTTTCTTTACTGTTAGTTGTCAGTAAAAGCGTAGATGTTATACCTAATAAATTAACAAAAAAGTTAACAGCTTGGGTCGTGATGATTTCTTGTAGTAGCGGATGGATATATAAATCTTCCCTATACTTTATGACCAAATCCATAGGAAAGTAGTCTAAATATATATCCTCAAGATATTTTAGGTTTAATAAATTTTCTTTAAGAATTTCATTGTATAGATCCATTTTAACATATCCAAGTAGTACACAAAGGATTGGTTTTACAATCCCTCCATTGGAATCTTTGATCTCTTGCCATTCAGCCTCTGACCTAGGAATTTTCTCTGTAATTGGATTCAATAGATTTTTCTTAACGAGGTAATCAGCTACTTTAGAGTAATTTTCATAACCAAGTTCTATACTCTCAACATAGTCTACATCTATACATAAACTCTGGAGAGCATTATCACGTAGTACTTTTTGACATACTTCATCAGCAATTTTAAATAAATTCTTATCTCTTTCATCATCATCTTTTATCTTCTTTTTTTCTAACAATGTAGAAAAAAATATTTTCAAATTAACTTCATGATCAGATAAGTCAACACCAGCGGAATTATCTAATGCATCTGTATATATATTTCCACCCTTGAGAGCATACTCAATTCTTCCTAACTGAGTAAATCCTAAATTACCACCTTCACTTACAACCCTTGCTCTCAAATCTTTCCCATTTATTCTTACTTCATTATTAGCCGGATCACCTACTTTGGAATTATCTTCAGATTCAGATTTTACATAAGTTCCAATTCCTCCATTGTAAAGTAAATCTACAGGTGCTTTTAATAGTGCAGTTACTAGTGCTTGTCCTGATAAATTATCTTCTGTGATACCTAATATAGTTTTCAATTCTTTTGAAATTGGAATCGATTTTTGATTTTTATCAAATACTCCCCCTCCTTCTGAAATCAAATCCTTATTATAAAAGTCCCACCCTGAGTTTTTATCTTCAAACAAGCGTTTTCTTTCATCATAACTTTGTTTAGGATTTGGATTTGGATCTAAAAAAATATGCTTATGATTAAAAGCTGCAATAAGTTTAAAGTATGAGCTGTCCAATAGACCATTTCCAAAAACATCTCCCCCCATATCTCCTATTGCAATAACTGTGATACTTTCTTTTCTGAAATCTATTCCTAAATTTCTTAGCTGCCTATCTGCAGTTACTAAAGCCCCTTTTGCAGTAATACCAAATGCTTTATGTGAATATCCCCTGGATCCTCCTGAAGCAAATGCATCACCTAACCAAAAGTTCCAATTTACTGAAATTGAATTTGCTGTATCTGATAATTGTGCAGTTCCTTTATCAGCTGCAACTACTAAGTATGGATCAAAATCATCATAAGCAAAAGGCCCATTTTTTGTAGCAAAATAGCTTTCCGTACCCCTTATTCTATTATCTGTCAATGAAAGAAGAGATTGTATATATCCTTTATATGCATCCACCATACTCATTTCTTTCTCTGCATACATATTTTTTGTAAGTACGAATCCTCCTTTTGATCCCACTGGAACAATTACGGAATTCTTAACCATTTGAGTTTTCATGAGAGAGAGAATTTCTGTTCTGTAGTCTGAAGGTCTGTCGCTAAATCTAAGACCTCCTCGAGCAACAGGGCCTCCTCGTAAATGTATTCCTTGAAAGTTAGATGAATATGCAAAAATTTCTCTGTATGGTCTAGGATCTGGAAGACTTATTGGTATTGCACTATTAATTTTATATGCAATGGAACTTCTTGAAACTCCAATTAGTTTCTGATCACCTTCAGATGAAATACCAAAAAAGTTAGTTCTCACAATTCCTAATAATGCTGTTCTCAGTGCATTTAAAATTTCATCTTCTAACAGGGTTTTAGCCTTATCACAAAGTTCTTTCATCTCAATTGGATCAATTGATTTTCCAAAATTAAATTTTGCTTCAAAATACTTCCAAAGTGATTCAGAAAAATCAGTATTTTCCAATAGAATTTGATTAAAATCTGACTTATTAAAAGAAGGATTAGTCTGTAAACAATAGTCTCTTAGCGATTTTATAAAATAAACAGAGTTCACATTCAAATTTGTCTTACGAATAATTTCAGACAGGGAATCTGAAGGTAGATTTCCCATCATAGAGTATTCAAATGCTATTTTTAATCTATCATATAGGTTATTAGAGTTTTGAAAATACTCAAAATAAAATTCTGTTTTTGCATACAAAGCTCCATTGAATCGAAATCTATAAACTCTCTGAGAAATTGGAGAAAGACCTAAATGTACCAGACACGAAACCCACTTAGAAAGAGGGTACTCTTTATCTTTTGTGACTGCTGAAAGTATTGTAGCCCCTGAATCTGATTCAGTGATATTTGCCTTAATTCTAGAATCATGTAATCTTCGAACGAGCTCTAAATCATAGATGGCCTTTTCTGGTTCATGGGTTGCTCTATAATCTTCTCTAAATTCTAGATCTTCTGGAAACTTTTCATCTTTATATCTGTCGTACCACTTACTTTCAACTACTTCAATCCATGGACGAAAGATATATTCAATTCGAGAACTCACTTGAAACAGTAGATGTCTCGAAATAGAATTTGTGCGTATTAATTGGAAGCCTTGGATATAGTTCTTAAAAAGAACTTGATAATTTTTAATTCTAGTATCAATTATTTCTTCCAAAACTATTGAATTAGCTTCTTTCCAAATTTCCTCTGACCAATCTCTCTCAGGAATAGTTGTAATAATCAATCCTAAATCATCCGTTAGCTTGATTCCATTTGATCGAATATTTGTTTTTAATGATTGTTCTACAATAGCACTGTATATGAGTATGTATGACTCTTGGGGTAATAAAAATAGTACCTCAGTTGGTATATAATTAAAAACCATTCTAACAGTTCTTCCCAAACCAGAAAACATTTGAATATTTTCTTTTTCCATAAATCTAATCAAACGTTCTCTTAATACTGGAATTTCAGAAGTTCCAGCATTTGATCCTCTAAGATTAAAGGTTCCTTCTAAAAGAAGCTTTTTCTTTTTTGCTGCAAAAACTATATAAAATAAATATCCATCATTTAAAAACGAAGGCAAAGTAGATTCTCTTGCAAAGAAAGTAGATGCTTCTTCTTCTGCAGGTAGTGATTGGAACCAATCCCATATTTCTCCTGATTGTTTTATTTGGCCAAGTGAATGTTTTTGTATTTCATCTTGGTAATAACCTCCCTCTAACACAAATCCCTTTTTTAATAAAAATTCTATTAATTCAGTATGTAGTTTATCAAAACTTTTTGACCAAAGATGTTCATTATCTATGACTAAAAACTTATAATCTTTTGTAAAACCAAGAATCCTTTTATATGCACTTTCCAAATGTTCTTCCAATCTTTCTACAGCATGAGGTTCAAGATTTTGAATTTCTATATAATAAAATTCTTGATGATCAGAAGGATGAAAATGTAGACTTCTATTTATTTCTAATTCATGGGAATGGAAGAGTTCTCTAATCTTTGCAGCATAAAATGGCATGGATTTACAAATTATTGTAATACATGTTAGTTCTATTCTTAAGAGAGGATCAGATTCTTTTGGTCTATATGTTTTTAAATTTAATTCAGAAGAACCCATCTGTTTAAATAAATCAAATAGTTCATTTTCTAAAAAACTTATTTCAGCAGGTTGATAAAAATCAGTATAGATATCACTCAGTGATTTTTGAAATGATTCATGAAAAAAAGGCGTAATCTCTGCCATATAAAGTCTCCCTTTTTAATGTAAAAATAGATTTCACATCCAGATTGAATGTACGGTTCGACAATTATATACCAAAGAATATTTTCTCGCAAGAATATTATAAGATTTTTAATAAAGATTTTAATTATTAGGAGTATGAATTTATTTCTTATGACAGAAAAATTGAGTATTTAGCAATCCCAATCTTTAAAGAGTTACATTGTTATTTCTTCTTGGCTCTGATCAAAATAAGCTAATAAACGTTTTATTAGGCTTATGTACGTTGACTTTTATAAGTTTATATACTCCTTTTTTGCCTACTTTATCTCTAAAATCTTACCTTTTATAAAACAAACAATGAAATCTTTATTTGAATTGTAGAGGTAATTTTTAATTTCATTTGGCTCTAAAACTAAGAGCAATGGTACCGTATCCTTATACACAACAGTTTCTTCAGGAATATTTGTATAACCATTTGAATTGTTGAATTGTTTTTTAAACACAGCCCGTATTCCCACATCCTGATCTATGTACTTTTCAGAAATTGCTTTCATAGGCATCCAAATCGACTTTCCCCCTACCTTAATGAGGACTTTTCGATTTACTTTTCCTATTTCTTTCGTATTTTCATTGGTCAGTCGATCCACAACGGCTGAAATATTGGAAGATACCTGCCCTTGTTCAATTACCTTTTCGCCAGTGTATCCTATGAAGAGGTCAACTAAATTATTTGGATGGGGAAAACTAACTAGTTTGTACAAAGTTCCTTCTGGAATTTGTATCAATTCTTTAAAATCTAAATCAGAGGGATTAATTTTCCCTGTTGGATCAATATAAACTTTCCTATCATAGAGATAGATTGTTTTGTATCCTTTCATTGTTCCAACTTTGATAAAATGCATAATTTGTTGGAGATCCTTTCCTGTAGATCGGGCAGCCTTTCTATAAGTCCCTGTCATTTTATAGTCAAAGTAAGACCCTGTTACCAGAAATGTTTGGAAACCAATTTGAGCAATGGATTGGAGTGTTGAAACAAGTTTATACGGATCTCCATCTCCAGCTTGCGCATCTGTAACTAATATAAACCTTCTATTCTTATTTGTTCCAAATGCTAGTTCTCCTTTGACTTTGATTAGGGAAGAAGTCAATTTTTCAATAGAGATCTCTCCTCCAAATCGAATTCTTCCTATTTCTGCTTTTAGTTTTTCATGGTCTCTAGATGGTTTTACAACTTTTACATCTTTATCCCCAATTAAAACCAATCCAATTGAGGTATCTGATCCAATTAATCCTTTTATATAACCCAAAAGGGTTTCAGCATCCTTTGCAAGAGAGCCTGAAAGATCAATCGCATAGATTAGCTCAATGTTTTCGTCTTTGTATTTATCCCGACTTATCTTTCTTTTGGGAGAAAGATAGGTAAATGTTTTTAATACATGTTTTTCTATTCCCAGATAAAAATCTCCCTGTAGAACAGATTCTGTGGTATAGATAGGTTTTCCTTTGCAATTATAAGTGATTGTTTGTATTACGGGATCTCCCGAAAAGTCCATTTCACTCTTTACTACATAGTCTGATTCAAACTCTCCACAAACACCTGAAATCAATTCTTTGGATGCCTTTTTTTCTGGGGTTTCTTCCATGCTTTCTAAAAAATTTCTAAGCTTATCTGAATCTGAGACATCTACTTCAAAATTTTCCTTTGCATAAAATGCTATAAGGTCAGATAATCCTTCTGAAACATTGTCTTTTTTTTGTAAATAAACGGGAGAATCCCCAATGATATATGTAGGAAGAAAAGAGATTTCTCTAGCCATCAATTCAGTGAAAGAAACTAGAAAGAGTCCAGTTGCTAACATGTAAATTTGACCAAGGCTAATTAGATTTATAGATTGATTTTTAGACCTATAAAGAGAGCAGAACATACTTTTTAAATATTTAATCTTCGAGAAGAGGGAGTTTAACTGGATCATCAAATTTTTCTAAATTAGGAAATCGAACAATAGTCTAATTCCACACCTTCACTAGTTTATTTAAAATCACTCAACTCTCATGGTTGGTTTGTTATAGGAATATAAATTATGAACAGAACCCTGTGCCTGTGCAGATTCAGACCGCCTTTCAAATCGCAATTTACCATTGTAGAGAGCTTCATGTAGGAGTGGAATACTTTTGTAACCCATGTCCTGAAATGATTGTCGGAGACCCTGTGAAAGATATGGAACAAAATTCGTAACAGAACCTTTGTCAACAACTGCTCCACTCACCCCCTGTGCTACTTTTATCTTCTGGTTTTCACTAAAGTATCGCTTATCTCCACCTGCTTTCATTGCTTCCAAACTAGCCATTCCCCTGTACTTCTTGAGACGCATTCCATTTTCATAAAAGTAATCTCCTGGAGCTTCATTTGTACCAGCAAACATAGAACCCATCATACAAACACTGGCTCCAATGGCTAATGCCACAGAGATATCACCAATGCTTGCGATACCTCCATCAGCAATCACAGGAATTTCAAATTTTTTTGCAAATTGAGCAGTTTTGTAAACTGCAGTAGCTTGTGCTCTACCTACAGCCATTGTCTCTTGTGTAATACAAATTGAACCTGGTCCCATTCCAACACGTAGTCCATCGGCTCCTGCATCAATTAAATTTTTACACTGGTCTTTAGTGACAACATTCCCGGCAATTACATCTAGATTTTTAAAATTAGCTTTTATGAATCGAATCATTTCAATTTGGTATATAGAATTTCCTTGGGCGGAATCAATTACTATTAAATCAACTCCTGCGTCATACAATGCAGCAACCCGTTCTCTAGACTCGGGAAGTGTAGATACAGCAGCACCAACTCTCAATCGTTTATCATGATCTTTGGATGCGTCAGGGAATTCCTTATTTTTTTTTAAGTCCGAGCGACTAACTAGGGCAACTAGATAACCCTGTTTGTCTACAATAGGTAACTTACCTTTTTTACTTGTTTTTAATATATTATTTGCATCTTTAAGACTGATTCCAACCATTCCTGTGATTAATTCTTGGGTCATAACTTGAGAAAGTTTTATATTTCTATTTTGTTCAAAATCAATATCACGATTTGTAACAATTCCAATTAATTTAGTATTAAATGTTCCATCTTGAGTGATTGGTATTCCAGAAAAATCATGTTTATCCTTGATGAGATCTAAATCTGCGATTGTATTTTCAGGACTTAAGATAATGGGATCTGTTATAAAACCATTTTCAAACCTCTTTACTCTGCGAACATGGTCTAATTGTTCTTGAATTGTATTGTTATAATGAATGATTCCCATACCACCTTGTAAGCCCAAAGCAATAGCCATAGAGGATTCAGTGACTGTGTCCATTGGAGAGCTAATCAATGGTTTTTTAAGAGTGATATTTCTGGAAATTCGCGACTCTAGGTCAACATCACTTGGATTGAAGTCTATAAATCCAGGCAGTACTAAAAAATCTCTGTATGTTAAACCCTCGCGTCCCCCGAAGAGTTCTTCTCCAGAGAAACCATCAATCATATCAATCTGGTGTGATTTCATAAATTATCCTTATTTACAGATAAAACAATTGGACTAAGTATGCAACTTAATTTCTTATAGAATTGTAGGGTACACCAATGGAAACAGAAATCATTGAACGAAGAGCTAGGGAATTTGAAGAATTAACTGATTTACAAAGAATCAAAACTCTTTTTGATAAATTTTTATTTAATGTAGAAATGAAAGGCAAAGATCACAGAAGAAATGCTTGGTTTCGCGGAAAAGTAGGTGCTCTTTCAAAAGACATCATTACTTTTCAAATGGAAATTCACTCAGCAACCCTTTTGAAAGATGCAGAAATTACTTTGACCCGCTTTGTGGGCAGGTTTATACAAATTGAAGGAACCATCGTGGGGACTGCACCGAATCATATTTTTATCATTCGCATTGATTCTATAAAACTTGCCAAAAAAGCTCGTGTCAGTAGTCGACTTGCTCCTGGACCGGATACTGTTTATGCCACTAACTTTAAAGTAGTTAAAGCTTCTATTAACTTAGATTCTACCAATATACCAACCTTCGTAAAAATAACCTTCAGTGATTATGAAAATAAACTTCTTAAGAAATTTGATAAAATAAAAATTGATATCTTTAGACCTGACAATGAAGAAAAATTTCATTTGGTGCAAAGTACTGGAAAAGCTATATATATTCATGATACACAGAATCCAAAGAGCTATCTCCCGTACAGTGAAGACGAATTTTTAAACTGTGAAGAAGAATTTTTTGAAGATATCCCAACTACGATGAAGGAATTTAAACAAAAAAAAGTTATTTCTGAAGTTATCATGCCTATTATCATTTTAAATAGCTTAGATGAAGCAAGCCCTATTGGCTATGTCCAAATTCAAAGCTATTCTAAAAAAATTGAATTTGAAGATCTGATGGATGCGAAGATGCTTACCTTTGAAATGATCGATAGAATTAGAGAATCCAACACTAGTGTTCATAAACATAAAGTCGAAATCTTAAATATTTCTGCTGAAGGTATAAGAATTAAGATTTTAGATCATGAACTCAAACAGCAAGTCCCACATGTAGCGGGCTTTAATATGGACATTGTATTTAAAATGCAAACTCCTATTAACGTTTCCGTTATTATCAGAAATATTTTAAGGGATTCTACGGGAATTCTTTCCATTGGATTGGAAATAGATGGGTTTCGCCAGGGAGATAAGGAAAGGTACCTTGATAATCTTTTTACACTCTCCCGTCCCACAAAATAGATGTTTCTTTCTTAAGATTGTATGTATATTCTTTTGAGTCACATTTTAGATAAATCCACTCCAACCTATGGAAACTCATCTAAAATGGGTATTACCCAATCCAGGTCTATGGTTTTAGGAGACTCATCTAATGAGCATTTCTTAGAATTTAACAACCATATAGGAACTCATATTGATGCTCCATACCACTTCGATGATGGCGGAAAATCTCTAGATGACTTTCCGCCAGAGTTTTGGATCTGTCATCATCCCTTGTTCATTGAAAAATCATTCGAAGAAGAAGAAATAATCACATTGGATTCACTTATATCTGAATTTGGCAAAATAAATTCAGATACTGATTGTATACTTTTGAAAACTGGATTTGAAAAATGTAGAAGTAATACCAATGTATACTGTTTCAAAAATCCATCTATATCTCCTGAAATTCCAGTTTGGTTACGCCAAAATACAAATATAAAATTTTTTGGAATAGATTATATCTCTATTAGCAGTAGGGCAAACCGAGAAATGGGTAGGGAAACTCATAAAGCTTTTTTATGTAAAACATATAAAGAGTTCACACAATTAACTGATCCCATTCTTTTAATAGAAGATATGAATTTAGAAAAATTAGAATCTTCTCCTAAACATTTAATTATATCTCCTCTATTTTTTAAAAAATCAGATGGATCCCCAGCAACAATTTTCGCTAAAACTTAACTATTTAATAGGAGTCTAAACAATATGAGTCTGCTCTCAAAAAAAATATATTTTATAATATATCTATTACTATTTTTATCTATATATTGTAGTACAAATCAAAAAAGGGATGAGCCTGTTAGTGAAGTTAAAACTAGAGAAGTAATTAGCAATCCTACCGAATCGATTCAAATTGAACAAGTCACATGTAACGATGTTGATTGTGCTAATATCTATTATAACAAACTTTCTGAATTAGACGATAAAATAGGAGATTTAATCAATAAGAATGCAGGAAAAATATTCATAGATCTTTATTCTCATCAACATAAACTAGATTCATCAGAACTTGAAGATATTGTAGCATATCTCAGAGAGATTTCAGAAAGAGAAGGCCAAATTGCAATTGAACCACTTTATATCAAAGAAAGAAGTGGAACTCCCGATTTACCAATCATCAAAGATTTTGGATTATTGGCATTTGATATTTTTACTAGAATTAGGAATTCAATAAAGTATCGTAACACGGATAATTATAATGCAAAGCTTATCTTTCATCCAAAATCGCACAATATACTTATGGTTCTCTTGACTCATAAATCTTATGGGGATATATGTAATACAATCTATTCTAATTGTAATGAAATTGAATATTTAGATGACGATACATTTGATTTATCTTTATCTAGTGCTTTGGCAAAAAGTAGATTAGATAAAAAGCCTGTCAAAGTCAATTTTCGGCAAGTCAATGCAAAACTTATCGAAACTAAGCTAGATATTGATAATTTAAAACAACTCAATAAATCTGCTAGGTTATTCAAATGGTTTTTGTTTACTAAAAAAACAGTTAAAAAACCAGTAAAAAGAGAGAGATTTATTGGACTTGCAGAAGCAATTACTGTCTTAGATTACTCAATTACTTTATATGATAAATATAAACAGTTTAAGATGTACTATCCAGTACGGGGAACTGAGGCGGAAATTGCTTACTCAGGAAAGGAGAATGGCGGAAAGATTGAGTCTGTAGTTTTTAGAGTAATAGAATAGAGCATTTGTCCAATCATATTTTTCATCCTTAGACAAATTTTCTCTTGTAGGAAATAGTCAGTACAAGAATTCTAGTTTTAGTATGTGAATACCTTATTGGTATTTGCACTATTCTACTCAAAAAAAGGATCTACTATGATACTTGCCGAGCCAATCCAAGATCGGAAACTAAACAGAGAGGAAGCTGAATTGTTTGGAGAGAACCATTCTTCTACTTCTTATGACACCCCACTGAGGCCGGATGCCTTTACATTAGATGATGATGCAAAAATCCAGCTTATTCAGGATAAATTTGCAGATATTATGAATGTTCTAGGTTTAGACCTTACTGATGACAGCCTTCAGGGAACTCCTTATAGGGTTGCAAAGATGTTTGTAAATGAAATCTTTTACGGACTCAATCCTAAAAATAAACCAAATGTGAAAACTTTTGAAAATAAATATCAGTATAAGAGTATGCTAATAGAGAAGAATATAAATGTTCAATCTTTTTGTGAGCATCATTTTCTTCCTATCATTGGAAAAGCAAATATAGGGTATATTCCCGACAAACAAGTAGTTGGGCTTTCTAAATTAAATAGAATTGTTGATTACTATTCACGTAGGCCTCAAGTGCAAGAGCGTCTTACAAGACAAATTCTGGAAGATTTAAAGAATACCCTTCAAACAGATGATATAATAGTGATGATAGATGCAAAACACTTATGCGTATCATCTAGAGGTATTAAAGATCTAGGAAGTTCTACTTTAACGATTGAAGCTTCAGGTAAGTTTAAATTAGATTCCAAACGAGAAGAATTTATTCATCTTATTTCATCTGATTTTAATAAATAATGACGTTCCTGCAAAAAGTCAGTTTTTGCAAATTTATTCGCAACAATCCTAGGCTTTTTTCCGCCTACCGGCGGAAAAAGATAGTAATTGCAGTTGCGTCAATAATTATCAGGAATATGTAAAAAGCCAAACTTCAAAGATTCTAATACAAAATATCTTTTTTTAACTAAGAAATGGATTACTATATAAGCAAATAAGGTATTCCATTTCTTAGGTATTCTCAGGAAATAACCATCCACCAAATTTTTTTTCCAGTTCTATTGCTACATTTATACTTTGGATATCTCTTCCTGTGTTTGAAATCACTTGGACTCCTAATGGTAATCCCTCTTTAGATAAGCCAAGTGGTACCTGAGTGGAAGGAAGCTCCATTACATTTATAATAGCAGTATAAACCCAATCAAAAACTTTAAATATAGGCTCATTGTGATAGGGAGCTGTGCTACTGTAAGAGGGAAATAGTAAGATGGTATTTTTATTCAAAACCCTGTTAAATTTATCCTTAAGTGCAATACCTATTTCAACATATTCTTTTGCATTCCCAGAGAATAGCTTAGGAAGTTTTTCAAGTGCGGCTAAACCCAATCCTGGTATTGTAAAATCAGACTCACCAAATAAACTTTTCAAAATTTCAATCGGTAGATGATACGGTTTGTTTTCAAATAACAGTTCTTCAAAGGTAGGGCCTCCTGCGGAAGATAGCATAGATGACCAGATTTCAAATGATTGTTTCAGCTCAGGAAATTCTTCATTTCTTATCTTAGCTCCTTTTTCTTTTAGATACTCCAGGACATTTAACTGTGCATCTTTCAATTCATTTGAAACGGAAATAAAACCATTTTCTGGAATGCTAATCACTTCTAGTTTTGAATAATCTAATTTTTCATCCCAGTCAATCTCAAAGTCAATCACACCCTTATCTAATCCATCCGAACCTGAAAGCAATTGTAATAGAGGTTTAAGATCTTGAGCCTTCCTGCAAATTGGACCTGTTGTTAGGTATCTCAGAGCTTGGTTTTGAGCCATTGGGTATTGGCCAGAACCTGGAACTAGTCCTCCCGATGGTTTGTGCCCAAATACACCATTAAAAAAAGCAGGCATTCGAATGGATCCACCAATATCTGCACCCAAACCAAATGGAGATGCTCCTGAACCGATGATTGCCCCTTCTCCCCCAGATGACCCACCAACTATTCTTTCTAGATTATATGGGTTGTTTGTACGACCATAGACTTTATTGTTTGTCTCCATCCACATACAAAGTTCAGATACATTTGTTGTGCCTATCACGATAGCCCCTGTATCCAAAATTCTCTGAACACAAGTTGCATTTTCTGTAGCCAAATAATTTTTACGGGATACAAGTCCTCCTGTTTGAGGGTATCCTTTGAATGCAAAATTTTCTTTTAGAGTGCATGGAACTCCAAAAAACATTGGAGTAGATGTATTATTATTTAATATTCGATCACAGTTTTTGGCTTCATCCAATGCAAGGTCATATCTTTCCTGAATGATTGCATTTAATTTAGGATTAATTTTTTTTGCTCTCTCAATGTGACGGGATACTACCTCATATGAGCTAATTTCTTTTGATTTAATTTTAAGTGCTAACTCTGTTGCGGAATAATCTAGAATTGTATGGTGCACTAACTCATCTCTTCGGAGTAGTACATCACTAGATACATAAGGGTTTCTTGGTCGGTTGGATTTGAATACTCATGTGGTACATCTGCTCTAAAAAATACAGAGTCCTTAGGTTCTAATTCAATGACTCTTTCTAAAACACGAAGTCTAAGCTTTCCAGTAACTACAATAATATTCTCTGTAGTACCCGTTTGGTGGGGATCTGCAACTTCTATACCTCCCGGCCTTAGGATCAATTCATAAAATTCTGTCTTACGTGTTCCTGAGTATGGAAACAATGCTCTACTGGAAAATACCTTAGAATTGGAATATAAAACTTTTGTATGCTCATACTTCAGGACATGAATTCCTTCTGTATCTTTTTCTTTGATTAAATCGCTAAAAGGAACATTCAAACCATTTGCTATTTTCCAGAGAACAGAAATAGTAGGGGTGCTCTTTCCCTGTTCAATTTGTGATAGCATTGCACGACTGACTCCACACTTAGAAGCTAATTTATCTAGCGAAAGTCCTTTTGTATGGCGAATAATTTTTAAATTTTCTTTGACAGTTTCTATGATCTTGTCTTCTCCAGAACTTTTGAAAGCTATATGTTCTTCTTCTGGAGATTCTAGTTCTTCTGTTATTTTAGAAGTTTTTGATTTCATGAATAAAAAATCTAATATATTGGAATTTAGTCAAGACTTTTTAAATAAATCTAAATATAATAATCCTACAAATAAATTAGAAAATAGACTGTAAAATAAAAATTTATCCTAAGTTACTCTTTTAATACTTTAATTGCAAGTCAGTAAATGAGGAGCTATATACAGTTATGATTACTTATATTTTCCTGCTTCTTTTTCTCGTGTTAAATGGACTTGGTTCTGAGAGTTTGTTTTCCCCTCCTCTTCCAGAAGATGCATATACTATTCACTTTGGAGAATTATTTTGTGATGAGATGTATTACTATTCTTATAGATCTAAAAAATTTCATACTGCAATTGATTACATAAAAAAATGGAATTCAGGGCATATTGTTAAGGGTGAAACCGATTATGCTATTCTATTAAATCTTTATAAGAAACAATTTTTAACTATTCCAGAAAAAGCTACTTTTTGGAAAGCAAAGGATGATGCTATATCTTTTATGAAACTCAATCTTTATAGGGATGGATTTGATATAGTAGATACAGCAATTGGTCTTTATCCCAAGGAAGAAGTTGAAAAATCATATGGATATGGTGATTTAGCTTTTTCAGTTTATCCAGGCATTGCAATTGAAACATTTGATCCAACGGAACCATCTGGATGGGGAAAGTCTATACTCATTGAACACCAAGCTCCTGAAAATATGGTTTTTGAGATAAATTGGTTGAATCGGATATTTCGACTAGACCGTTTTTATTCTGGATACTTTCATAATAGCGCAAACCTTATTAAAAAAGGAGATTATATTAAAAAAGGTGATCCTGTTTCTAAGATTGGGGATGCTAATGGAATATTTAATTCAGTACATGGGAAACTTGGTATAAGAGAAGGTGCTCATCTTCATTTTGAAATAAGGTTAAAGAAATATTCCCTATTTCCTGACTCTGAGCTTTTATCAAACAAAGAAAAATTAACTGAAATTTATATAGATCCCGATTATTTTTTGAAAAGTGCAAAACTTGTAAAAAAATGAAGTTTATATAAAAACTTTCTTCTGAGGTTTGGGGTTTAAAAGTTATAAAAAAATTTCGGTTCTGTCATGTTTATATATATCTCTAGTTGACATACGTATTATCATTTACAAAAAACTTCCCCTTTGAGTTATTGTAAAAATCTATAAATAGTTGACTGAATTTTAGACACAGATAAACTTCACCTTAATCAATAGTTGATCCTTTCATTTATAAAAAAATAATTATTTCAGGAAGGTTCCTCTATAATTCTAAAAACTTGATGCTATTTCATAGACTTCTCATCTTCACATATTATTTTTTTGTTCTCATGCATTCTCCGTTTTATCAAAAAATTTAGCAGAAGAATGTCTCATAACATTTTTATCTTGAGGCATTCTTCTAGCCTTTTCCCATAATTACCACTAGATTTCTTCTCTTGACCTGTAAATAACTAATTCTAATCTGTAAATAAAGGAGTATGCTGTGGATATCGTAGAACTAGAAAAGGGATTTCAAGAAACAGAAGAGATCATCAAAAAACTTGCTAACGAATTTGGTAACAATGTAGAGATTATCAGAGGAGGAGGAGTTAGTGACACGATTCATTTCATAGGCGATACTCGTAAAATTTCCGAAAAAGAAGGTTATGTCAAAGAACTACCAGGGATTCTTAAACTATGGGATGTATCAATTCCATACAAGAACATTGCCAGGATGGGCTCTGGAAAAAATGGGGAAGTAGTTCATCGAGCAGACAGAATTGTGGAAGTCAAGGGATTAGATGGTCTCATTCGAAAAATTGGAAATGGCAAACACATGTTCATTGTAGGTCCCGATTCCCCTCAGTCCTTGGAACAAACTCTAACTATTGCGAAACAAGCAAAAGCTATTGGAGAAAAACTAGGTATTCTTGATAGAATTATTCTCAGAGGTGGTGCATTTAAGCCCAGAACCCGCCCAACAGATTGGAGAGGTCTAGGTTGGGATGGAATTAAAATCCTCGACCAAGTTAAGCAGGAAACAGGCCTTCCCTATGTCACAGAAGTAATGGATCATACAATGGCAGAAGAAGTTGCCAAACATGCAGATATGATCCAGATTGGAACTCGAAATGCCCAAGACTTTGAGCTCTTGGAGGCTGTAGGCAAAACAATGAAACCTGTCATTCTGAAAAGAGGTTTCGGCAACGAATCTGAAGAATGGTTTTCTGCTGCTGAGTACATTGCTAACCAAGGAAATCTAAACATAGTGTTGTGTGAAAGGGGTGTAAAAACTCTTTTTATAAAAGAAGGATATTGTCGTAATACACCCGATTTCAATGTTATAACACATGCTAAAAAGAAAACTATTCTTCCATGTATCTTTGATCCTTCTCATGTTGCTGGGGACGATAAAATAGTTATGCAAAATTTACTGGGATGTCTTCCGTTCAAGGCAGATGGCTCTATTACAGAAACCCTTCACACAGAGGCATTTAGAAAAGAACAAAAGTGTGATGCAGCTCAGGCAATTGTCATGAGTATCTATGAAAAAGCTGTAGAGGCAATCCTAACTTACGAAAAAACTGTACAACCATTTATGGTTGAGATGGATACCTATTTCTTAAATAGATCCAAAGCTTAAGTTATCTAGAGCTCTCACTGTTTTGTTCTAAGTGGGGGCTCCACAAAAATTTATAAATTAATCTGTAAAACTAGACTTTTACAGATTAATTCCCGCTAACTAAAAATTTCGAAATCAATTTCTGGAAAAATGGGATGTTCTTCTTCAATTTGTTTTAGTCTCTCTTCATTTATCTGATCTTTTTCTAGCATTGATTTCATCTCTAAAAATAGGTTAGTATGAATATGAACTCTCCTTGAAGCGTACTCGGGCATGGTTCCTGTTTTTAAAATAAAAGGCCAATCAGAACTCTGAAGCAATAAAACTTCTCTTGCCATTTGGTTAAGAATTCTTCTCTGGAGAGGAACTTGAGTCTTAAAAAATTTATGTGTCAATTGATTCATTGAGATTGAACATTCAAAGATATGTTGGTATATCCATTCATTTGAGGGGTTGAGCCATACATCTCCATATCCTCCCTCTCCCCAGCTTGACATATCCATTTCTACGCTTTGTATACGGGGAAGGTTTGAGATGATCTGCATAGGATGTGCAGTAGTAATTTCATTTTGATCGTAGTGAATCTTTTTAAAAAGAAATTCTAAAAACTGAGGTCCTTCAAACCACCAATGCCCATATAATTCAGCATCATAAGGTGATACTATAATTGCAGATTGATGCTCTTCATGGTAAAATTTTCTTGCTTGGTTAATTCTACTTCTCATGAAATCTTCCGCATGTTTACCTGCTGATTCTGTTGCCCAGTCAGGATGATAATAATCTTTATAATTTGAATTTCCTGTAATACGATGATACTTTATACCTGTATTGTGTCGGATTCCATCAGCATGTATATAATCTTTTATGTAATCATAGTCAAGATCAAATCCAATATCTCTGTAATACTCTCTATAATTAAAATCTCCTGGATATCCTTCCTCTGCACTCCAGACTTGTGAGGAGCTTTCCATATCACGTCCAAAAGCAAATACTCCTGCACCAACTTCAACTGGTGCATAAACACCAAACTTTGGTCTAGGTGAAGAATTTTTCACAGCATGGCTATCTACAAAAAAGTAACGAATACCTTGATCGGAAAGATATTTTTCAAGCCCATTGTAATAGCCACACTCTGCTAACCATATTCCTCTTGGTTCAATTCCCCATGTACTCTTATGTTTTTTCTTACCCATTGTCAATTGAGCTCGAATGGAAGAAGGCTCACTTTCTAAGAGGGGTAAAAAACCATGTGTTGCATTACAGGTAATTACCTCTAAAGAACCGTCTTTCACAAATTCTTTAAAGCCAGAAATAATATCATTTTCTAGTTCAAGAAAAATTGTTTTTAAATCTAAAAATCTATGTAGATAAAATGTAGATAAATAGTTTAGATGAGGATCATTGATAGTTCTCTTTACTTCCTTATTGGATAATTCTATAAGCTGATCTAGATACTTTAAAAATTTTTCTTGAAGGTATATATCTTTCAACATGGAAACTAGAGTAGGAGTGAAGGACATTGTAATTTTAAAATGAATATTTTCTTTTTTCAAGTTTCTAAAAACTTTTAGTAATGGTAAATATGTCTCCGAAATGGCCTCATTTAACCAATTTTCTTCCAGGAATGCGGGATTATAACCCTTATGTCTTACGTATGGAAGGTGCGCATGCAATACAATTAATTGATATCCTTTAATTGGACTCATTGATTACTCCTTTTTTTCCGGATAGATGTTGGAATAGAATGGGAGCTTTGACCGGAAGATCCATCATATAAAACTTTACTTTCCCAATCAGGTAACCAATTCTCTTTTTCTATCTCTGGACTAAATTTTGAACTTCCTATAAATGATTTAATTATATAATTATCTTCAACTTTTTCTATATACCCTTCCTGTACCCATTTAGGATGAATCCATTCCTTATGAACATATTGGCTTAGTTTATTGGTTGGCATATTGATATGAGCGGAATGTAAAAAAGAATATGTAGTTCCTGCAGAGCTATATGCAATTATTTCTACTCTTAGGTTTTTGACTGGGTAGTCAAATTTTACAAGATAGGATACTGTAAATGCTGGAAGATAAACTTCCATAAAATGTGAGTGTTTATTCTCATCTGAAAAACGAACTTGAAGTTTATAGCGAATGTCTTCGAGAGAGATAGTAAAAAAATCTTTGATTTTGCTAAAACTTTCTTCTGAAATACCCCAAAAAATATAAACCTCTTTAGGATTCTTTGTTAGAACTTTTATTATATCTCTTCCATAGTATACTGGAAGAGTATTTTTTTCTGGCTCATTGTAAATAACTGAGCCTTTGGTTTCTGTATTCTCGTTCATACCAAATCTCCTAGAGACACAACATCTGAACTATAAAACTATAGTATACTCTGAATAAAGTAACTCAACCGTAAATTTTTTTTTAATTAGATAATGACCTGATATATGTCATATATTAATTTTATACGAAAATTGTGATCTGGGCATTATTTCTCTAATCTACTATAAGGGAATCTTATTTTTCTGGTTCGTTCTACATTCTGTAAATTTAAGGATTTATTTTAGTCTCTATAGATGCAATTTTGGAGAAATTTAACCTATTTTTATAGAAAAAAATATATATTTTATTCCTTTTTCTAGTAGCTTTTTTTTATAATTTAAATATCTCTAAGTAGTTACTAAAAATTAAAATGGAGTACTTTATGAAAATTAATTATACTTGGAAACACTTGGATCATTCTAACGCAGCTGAAGAGTATGCAAACTCTAAACTTGAGCGTATAACAAAGTATGTTCATAAGATTATATCATGCGAAGTAACTTTCGAAATGGTTCATGATGTTATCCAAGCAAATTTCAATCTGCATGCTGACAACAATACCTTCAATGCACATAACAGCAATAAAGATATCTATGCATGTATAGATGGGCTTGAAGACAAAGTAGAAAGACAGCTTAGCAAATTTCATGATAAAAAATCAACTCATTGATTTAAGTTCATGCAGCAACGGATTGATGAAGCAAATTATAAGATAAAAGAAGGGGAGTTTGAAAAAGCTAAAATTATCTTTTCTGAACTCCTCGATATAAATCCTGAGAATCCTGATTATATTTCAGGATTCTATATTGCGAGCTATTGGGATAATCGACTAGAAAGAATTCTTTCTAGTCCTGAAGGAAAGGATAGAGGTTTAGTTTTAAACTCTCTCTTTGTAGAATTTGAAATAGAATATAAAAATAGAAGATATATACCTAACTCTTCTTATGATGCTATTATTTACTGTATTGTAGGAGAATCTTGCTCTCAACTCAGAACTGGCTTTCAAAAAGAGGGTGCTCATGGCTTTGGGAGAGACAATTATTTACTGTTAACTAAAAATTTAGTTCGTACAGAAGACTATAAAAATGCATTTGAGTTGATGGAATTTTCTAAGAGATTCTTTGAGCTTCCAGCAGAGTACTACTTTTATAAAGCAGAATGCTTTTATCATTTGGGAGAAGAAAAGAAAAGTAGAATTCTTTTTAGATCTACTCTTTTGCAGTATCCTGATCTCTTTCCATTTGAATCTATAAAATCTGAACCAATGAATTCTTCGTGGTTAGAAATATCTGTAAAACATAGTTCTGAAGACAATGCAAAAGAGGTTTTACCTGTTTTTTGCTTAGAAAAAAATCTACTACCTGAAATTGCAGAGTATTCCCGGGATGAAATAAAAAATATGTATCATGAAGTACAGAGGTTGATCACTAGTGAAATAAAAGATGATGATTTGAAACTAAAAGTTCATTGTAGAATTATACAATATGGTATCACAATATTAGATTCATTTCATGGGCAACTAAATATTGATCTGTCTAGGAAAGTGAGAGAAATTATCCAATCTATTGATTCGGGATTACTTGAAAGGAGGGAGTTGGTAAGGCGTAGTACAATTAAATCATCTGATTAAACTAATACAAATGCTGTTTTTTTATTGTATACTTCTTCAAATAAATCTCTTTTTTGTTGAGCTGACCAAACATCAATATGTGGGTCAATTCCTTTACGGGTTTTAACTTTGAATATAACCAAATCATTTTGCACTTCACAAGAAATATCTTCTACTATTCCTTGGTGGCTTCTGTCCAATCCATCTGCAATTCGTAAAATTCCTCCTAATTTTCTCACAGTCATTTGATCCTCTAGAGGAATTGCATTGAACTCCAAATGCTTTGGCTTTGGGGAACTCTTTCTATGATATCTTGCCACTAATGCTATAATCTCAATTTCTTCAAAGTTAAAGCCTACCATGTGTTCAGAGTTTCTAATGATATAATAGCTATGCTTGTGATGCGAGCTGTGAGATATGCCAAATCCAACTTCATGTAACATGGATGCAGCTTCTAAGTATTCTCTTTCATCTCCTGTAAAACAGTGTAGATCTATTAGATCATCAAAAATTTTTAAAGAAAGACGAGATACTTTTTCAACATGCTCTTTTTCATAAGGAAAAGTATTGAATAAGCTATTAATTGCTTTTAGCCTAATGTTGGTTAATGCATGACCAACACCATCTCCCTTATCTTCCCATTTCTTAATTGTATCATATATGATTCCCTCTCTAAGTGCATAATCAGAAACCATCATTTTATTTATTGAAAATTGCTTGAAGATTTCTTGGAGGATTATGCTTCCAGCAACTATTATATCTGCTCGCTTTAGGTCTAAGCCAGGAATCTTAGTTCTTTTTTTGAGGGTGTCTGCACCATTTAATATATTTCTTAGTTTAAATAAAGATTCATCTGAAAATTCAAAGCTGTTAAGTGATCTTGGGAGTGGGTCACCTTTATCAGCTATGATCATACTAGCGATTGACTGGATAGTTCCAGAAGAACCGATTACAATCTCAGGAGCAAGTTTTTGAATTTCTCTTCTCATAGGACCCAACATGCCTTCAACGTGAAGAGAGCATTGGTTGATATCAGAAGGGCGATCAGGATCACCATTGAAAAATTTTTCTGTAAGTCGAACTGCTCCCATTTTGAAACTTTGGGCTGTGTAGATTTCTCCCTTCTGTCCTACGAGAAGTTCAGTACTTCCTCCACCAATATCTACCATTAAGATTTTTTTGTCAAAGACAGGGAGACCTTGGAGAATACCAAAATAGATCAATCTAGCTTCTTCAAAACCAGAGATTATTTCAATATGAAGGCCTAATTCCTCGATAGCTCTAGATAAGAATACATCCCTATTCTTTGCTTCCCGAAGAGCACTTGTTGCAACTGCCCTTATTTCGGCATTATGGATTTCAGCTAGACCTTTAAATCTTTTTAGACATTTTATCCCACGATCTATTGCATCGGGAGTTATAACTTCATAGTTCCCCGATCCACTTCCTAGCCTTACAGATTCTTTTTCTTTGCCAAGGGATTCAAATGTACCATCCTCTTTGACCTTTACGATGATAATATGAAAAGAGTTAGTTCCTAAATCGATAGCTGCTAACGTTCTTTCTTTCATATTATCACCAAAGCCAAAAATTATCTTCTGACTTTATCATCTTTAGAAGACATTTTATGGTAGTACTGAACTAACTTTTCAAGTAGGCCTAGATCAGTTGTTTTTATTACATCTTCTTCTATCTTGAGAAATTTATTTTTTTCAAATAGTTTATAGACAATTTTCTCGTCTCTATTTTCAACAAGACCAACCATTTTTAAGACTTCAGCAACCCCAATATCAAAACTGTATGGTGCTCGTGGTCCAATCTTAGCTCTATTTTTTTCTGCAAGTGTAAAGAGTGTATCAGCAATTCTTCCTGCTGGATCTGTGATCATTAAATTTGCTAATTGTTTATAGGCAGTCCAGATTCTCTCTGAAAGCAATGTAATGAGTTTAGTAGCGAGTTGGGGCTGTGCCTTAACCATCCCTTCAAAGTTGGCCTTATTGATTGCCAATACGCTTACATCACCAAATGCAACTGCTGAAGCTGATCGAGGCTTATTGTCTAGAATAGCCATTTCTCCAAAGATATCACCTTCGTTTAAGACTGCCAACATTACTTCATTGTCGTTGATAATCTTTGAAATACGTACTTTTCCCGTTTGAATGATGTAGAGCTCTTTTCCTGGCTCATATTCACAAAAGATCACTTCATTGTCTTCAAACTTTCGATTGATCTTGGTTTCATCCACATCAGGTAAACTTGGCTCTCTACCTAAGTCTTCAAGTTTTGTTTTTACTTCTTCAACATATTTCCCTTGGGGTAAGTATTTGATATAAGCTTGGTAAGCATATATACAATGCTCCATTTTACCTTCATTAAAATAATGCTCTGCCATATTGTATAGTTGGTTAAGATCTTCGGGTGCACTTGCTGTTTTAAAGGAGAGTTTTGCAATAGTCTGACTGAACTGACGAAGCTTCATAGAAAAGTATCTGATAATCTTCATAGCAACGGGTGTATTTCGTTGAATGAGTGTTCCAAACTGATCGTAGTTAACAGCTATTAGGGATACATTCGTCAAAGCTGTTACGCTTTCAATTTGAGACTTATGACTCATGGCAGCTACTACACCAAAAAAGTCTCCGGGACCTAAAACTGTATTAGGATCTTCTCCTACAACTGGATTTTCGCGTAGTACTTTTACCTTTCCTTCCCTAACAATGTAGAATGTAGGTGGATCTTTCTTTCCTTCTACAATTATAAAGGAACTGGCATTGTAGGAAGCCATATTAAAACTAGGAGCGGACATGAATACGTCTCTCTTCCGGGGAAAAACCCGATTTATTTATCATGATTTTTATTTTTCTGATATTGGGTTTTCTATATCAAGGATTTTTATCTGCTCGAGTTCAATTTCTGCATCTTTAGCAATTTTTCTAGAAAACATTTGTCTGGCTATAAACAAATACATGCTAACTGCGTCATCTTTCTTGCCTAACTTGACATATTTCTTGGCAGCTTGGAAATAAGAAATTAACCCTTCTTCAATCATTGGATTTTCTCTGTAGATCTTCAAATCAACTTGGATTGATTTTTCAATTTGATCATCCATGAAATATGCCTCACTCAGTAGCTTTAAGGCTCCTAAAGATTGAGGGTGATCAGGGTAAATGATTAAAAAGTCTAAAACTTTCTCAGAAGATGCTTTAAATTTGCGGTTTTGGAAGTACTCTTGAGCTTTAGCAAAGTGCATTTCACCTTGCAACATTCTTTGCTTCTTAAAAACGTCAACTGGTGTTTCTTTAGAATCAGCTGCGTTTAGATTAGTAGAAAAAACAAAAAGAATAGTAATAACAAAAAGAAGTGTTCTAGGTGGATTAGAAATATGCTTCTTGTAAATAATTTTCTTACTATGGTCAATTTTTTGCAAAATCTTAAAAAATAATTTTATTTTATGCATATTCTATAATTCATCTGTACTTTAATCAGGGAAAATCCCAATAGAAGTATTATCTCTATTTCTTACTACGACAAAATTTCCTTAACGTTTAGAAAAATATTCTTTTTAAGAAAAAATATTGTTCAATTTTAACTAAAAGCTATACGATCCAAATTTTCCTTTAGGGTATGTATTTGAAGATCCTAATTGAGTATTGAGTGTAGACACACTGCATGCTGTATTTTTTGCACTGCATTCATAGGAAGTAAAGCTTACACCACCAGTTGATTGGATTACATATCCACCAGGATCCCTAAACCCTAGATCAATACAATTCTTTGTAGTTGTGGCTGTTCTTCTATTTTCAGTATCGTACTTACCAGAAGAAAATGAAGTATTATTCACATAAAATTGATAAGTTGATATCCCAATAAATGTATCCAAACATTTCCCTTTAAAGCTAGTTAGATCTATTCTTTCCAGTTCTAAGACTGACTTTAAAGATGGATATTCAGCATTCGTTGTTCCATTTAACAAGATATTCGCTAATAGACCTTTTCCATCTGCTTCTTTTTGGGATTTGCAAGAGGAAAAATTAAAAATACTTATGAATAATAAAATTTTTAATAATAGATATAGTTTAGTCATGTAAATTTACCCAAGTATCCTTTGTAGCCGCTCCTGTCCAAAACGTTGCTTGCAATTGAAAATAGATTGTATCTCCTCTTACTGCTTTAGGTTCAAATGTAACTGGATCGCTTCCTAATTTATTTCTAAATACTTCATAAAATAATTGTGCCTTAAATAAATGCCCGTCTCCGAATAAATTTAATCCAACCCAATAGGTTTTAAATCGTTCTCTATCTTCTATTTTTTGATCAACATTCCAGTCTCCATTGATAAAGTCTGCTCGTAATACGGGCATTAAGTAAAATTTATAATCTGAACCTAGCCTAAAGTTATAACCAACTGTTACTTGACCTGTTCGATTTTGCTTAGATGCGGATCCAGAGTATAGTGAATATTGACCACTCAAGTAAAATCCATTGACTGTAAAAGTAAAGTCGTGTGTTCGACCTACTAAACCAAAGGAAGGTCTATTGAAAGATGTTTGGATATTGGTTGGTGTTAAAAGCTGATTTGCGACTGATGTTGGTATTGTATTTACGATTCCATTTCCATAAGCAGATCCACCTCCTAGCCCGTACCCATTGTCCGGCTGATTTTGTGTGATAAATGTTTGGATTGTATCTATACCCCTGATCCCGGGTTGATTTATACCCATTAAACTCGGAGAGAAAAATAAGTTTTTTGTTTCCAGACCACCGAGTCCGATGGAAAGTTTCATATCTTTTTGGAAAATTTCTTCTCCCTCATGCCATCCGACATCTTTACCATCTCGAATCAAACCTCCAAAAGGCTGAAACTGAACTCTCCAAGTATACATTGGAGACAGGAGTAAAGGTTTTGTATTACTGTAATTATTGGTTAATCCCTGACTCCGACCTGCTCCCTCTAACCCCGATCCGTGACCATTATAAATTCCACCCTGAATTTGTAGGTATCTCTCATATTTTTTATCAATCAATTCACCTAATGGCTGTGTTACAAAAGTAGTTCCTATATCCATTTGCCAAACTGTATTTGTTAAATGAGATCTTTCGACTGTTACTAAATTAGCTGAACTCTGTTGCCACTCCCTAGCATATGCCATAGGTAACTGTCCAAAAATTATTCTTGAACTCCAAAATGGAATATTTAAAAATATATTTGCTTCTTGAAGTCCACCTCTGTTGTCTCTTATTGCAACATCTTGAACTAAGGTAGCAGATTGTTTTGTATTAGTAGAGTCTAAGTATTCAATTGTGGTCTTTTGTTGTACAGTATAAGGACGATTTATTAAATCTTCCATTCTGATAGCAAGAGATGTTCCCCACCATTTTGCTCCCTGGTACATAACACCAAAACGAACCCTTCTAAAATTCATATCAACTGCATTAAAATCAGAATGCCCATTTGACCAAATAGTATCACGCTGTCCACTAACTCCCCGAAACTGAACTCTTCCTACTATTGTTATTTTTTCTTCTACTGCTTTTTCAGGTGTATTAGAAAATCCAGCTGGGAAGGGGGCTTTAATGAAATCTGAAATAAT
>CAMCZP010000014.1 GCA_945887855.1 Leptospira interrogans serovar Manilae
TATACATGGGGACATAGAAAAGATTATAAATATTTTTACGACCCAAATGACAAAGAGCATTTTCCAAAAGGTTTTGAACACCCTGCTGTTAAAAATTTATCAAAAGAAAAAATACCATTTGATAAAATAATAGAAAACGTACCTACTCAAGAATAAATTATTTTAGGACAGAAATACTCATTGTATCTCTGTCCTAGTTTCTTACTATACATCAACTACTTTTAGTAGAATAAAACTTATATTATCTAATCCAGAGTATTTCAACGAAAAAGATATTAATTGAGTGCAAAATGCCTCTTCGCTACTATCCTTTTCTAAAAATTGATTGAACATGTTTTGTGGAATTCCTTCCCACAATCCATCCGTACAAAGTAAAAAAGTTGAGCCTATAGATAGATTTAATTCCTTCTCGTAAATCAAAGGCTTTCTATCTGTCAAATCTCCAACTATAGCAGATGTGAGTATATTTTTTCTTTTATGGACTCTAAGTTCTTCTTCTGTAATGTTATTTTTTTTAAATAGTTCAAATACCTCACTATGATCTTCTGTAATCCTATCTAGTTTAGTTGAAGAAAGTAAATAAGCTCTACTATCACCCACATTGTAAACCAAAGCTTTTTTATTAAGAAAATAGATCCCACAGAGTGTTGTGCCTAAACCAGGTGAATTCATAGAATTAGCTTTTTCATTGAGAAAACTTTTTGCTCTTATGATTTCATTTTTAATATCCTTGGAGGATTGAATATTATGTTTAAAATTATTCAAAGATTCAAGGACTGTATAACTTGCAATTTCACCTTTGTCATGACCACCCATACCATCTGCAACTGCAAATATTGGATTTTTCTGATTTACAATTTGGTACATAAAAGATTTCATCTGTTTGGTTTGTACTACAGTGTCATGAATTAAAAGTGAATCTTCATTGTTATTACGATAGTTCCCATTATGGGTAAAATAAAATACTTTTATTATCATTGTTCAAGATACTCCCATACAGAGTGATACCCACCCAAATTATTTATATATTCAATTAACTTTGAGAAAAAATTATTTGATGCTAGAGTCTCACTATTGCCAATGATAACTAACTCCTTTTTTGCTCTAGTCATGGCAACATTCATCCTCTTTAAATCAGATAGAAAACCAATTTCAGAGGAATCATTAGATCTAGTCAAGCTTATGAGAATGCAATCTTTTTCTCTACCCTGGAATGAATCTATTGTATTTATTTCAATAGATCTAAGTAAACTTTCATTTTTTGAAAATAATTCCTCTAAAAAATTAACTTGGGCTTTGTATGGGGATAAAATTCCAAATGATAAATTATTATCATTTGAATAGAAGTTTGAAAATATTTTGAATAATAAAATACCTTCTTGTTCATTGTAAATAGATTGGTCATTGTCTACTCTAGTTTCTGTAAAATCTGCACCGACTGTATCAATGAAGATAATATGTACTTTAGAATCAATCTTATCTGTTCCAATGGAATGATTTTTATTTGAAAAATCTGAAATTAATAAATTATTATAGAATTCTTGGTTTGGAAATCCTAAAATTTGATCATTCATTCTATATTGAATATTTAAAAATCCAGATTGTATAGGATTATCTCTAAATTTAAAAAGTAATTTTTCTAAAAATGTAAATTTTAAACCATTATTTTTTTTTGAATAAATTGTTGGAGGTAGTTGGTTCGGATCTCCTACAAATATTATTCTTTTTGAGGGTTGTAGAATTATAGGTAAATAACAAAGGGGCTCTAATGCTTGTGAAGCTTCATCCACAAAAATACTATCAAATTTACATTTCTTAATAATTTTTGAGGTATATAAACTGGTAAGGGTAGATGCAACTACATTAGTTTTATCTAATATATCTTCTATTATTATGTCTTCAGTTTTTTTACATAATTTATATAATTCTTTTGCTTCTCTTAATTTATCTCTACGATCTTGGTACTCCTGTTTACCAAAATTTCTTTTGAAACTTCTAGCTTTCTTAATTAAGTCGTCTGCTTGTTTTTTATATTTTTTTATTTCTTTATAATAATCATGATTTTTAATTTTATAATCAAGTGTAGTGTGTAAAATATTTTCTGAAACTCTTACTGGATTTCCAATTCGTAGTACGTTAATTTTTTTTTCTACAGTTTTCTCTGTTAATAAATCTACAGCTAGATTACTTGAAGCAGAGAGTAAAATTTTTTCTCCAAGATTTACTAATTCATTTACAGATTCGATAATTACAGTAGTTTTTCCAGTTCCGGGTGGCCCATGTACAATATAAAAATCATTTGATTTTAAGATATTTTTAACTACAACAGATTGAGAAGAATTCAAAAAATTAAATGTTTCACTATCATCAATAGTTGTTTTTACAGTCTCTGGGGTATCAAATATTTTTTGTTTATATTTTAATATAATTTTTGATTCATTTTTTTCAAATGTATCAATTGCATAAAACATAGCTTTATAAGTTATATCACTAAAAGTCTTTTCTAAAATAAATGATCCATCCTCCATCCAGTTCGGTAAGTCATCCCCTTTAATTACAATTGTAGCATCATTATGAGAAATATTTTTTACAACCCCTAATATTTCTTGAGTATTCATATCGGAATCTCTATACAGTTTTACATTTTGCCCAGGTTGGATAGATGGTTTTATAAGATCAGGTTTTCTTTTTATGATAAGTGTGATATTATTAGAATCAGAAAAAATTACATCATCTAGATATACAGAACTCCATAGGATTCCAGAATTTCTTTTTATTTTTTTAGAGGATTTATTAAGTTCCTCCCAGTATTCTTCTTTTTCAAAGTTTTCTTCTGTTGTTATTAAGTTTCTAATATAAGAAAAATATTCATCTAGGTTATTTAATGATGGAAGATGTAAGTTATTAATTTCTTTCAAAGGATATTTACTTATTCTGGAGACCACTTTTTATAAAGATCGGTTTCTATTCCTAGCAAACTAAAGATACGGGATGCTATAAAATCTCCTAGATCATCAATTGTTCTGGGAAGTTGGTAAAATCCGGGAGAAGCGGGGAGTATTATGGCCCCAGCTTCATCTAAAGAAAGCAAATTTCTTAGATGAATATGGTTGTATGGTGTTTCCCTAGGAACAAGAATTAGTCTTCTTCTTTCCTTGAGTGTGACATCGGCACATCGCTCAATTAGATTTTCAGTCAATCCTGCATTGATAGATGCAATTGTCTTCATAGAACAGGGAGCAACTACCATTCCGTCCCAAGAATTAGATCCAGAAGCTATATCAGCCCCGATATCCCCAAAAGGTCGAATTTCTATTTTATTTTTTACTTCAATATTCCACTTATCAATAATATAATTCAATAGTTCACTTGAACTATTTATATTAACCTCAAATTCTTCTCTAAAAATTCTTATAGATGCGGGGCTAATAATTAGATAGGTAGTACCTTCTATTTCTAAAAGTTTTTTTAAAAATCTAGCTGGATAAATTGAACCAGATGCACCTGCAATTGCTAACACTAATTTCATAGTTGGCTCCTGAAATAATTGATAAGGTCATCCCATTTTTCAAAAAAGATTCCTAGAAATAGTATAATAGAAATAGAAGCATTGATATGAAAGAAGGCAATTGGCACTTTACTTAAATCATCTTTATTTACCAAAAAATGTTCTATGGCAAAAAGGATTCCTGCAATACATAAAAAAATAAAATAAAAACTAGACAATCCAGCAACCTTTCCTGCATAGAAAAGAAGTATAAATGAAATGGTATGATTTATTTTAGCCACAAGTAAAGAAATCTCTAATCCAAAAACAGATGGAATTGAAAATAGTCCATTATCTTTATCGTACTCCATATCTTGGGTAGAGTACAATATATCAAACCCAGCAATATGAAACATCAAGCCCATTGACCATAAAAATGATATAAAAGAAACATCTCCTGTAATAGCGACCCATGCACCCATTGGTGAGAGACCAATTCCTAAGCCCAAGATATAGTGGCACATCCACGTAAATCTTTTTGTAAAGCTATAAAATAAAACTATCATTAAGGTGGGAACAGATGCAAGAAATGCAAAAGTATTAAGGAAGTACGTTGAAACTATAAATGTTATACTAAATAGAATGGTAAAAATTATTACAGAAGATTTTGAAAGTACGCCACTTGGTATTTCTCTATTTTTAGTTCTTGGATTGTTCTTGTCAATTTCTGCATCTACTAATCTATTAAAACCCATAGCAGCATTTCTTGCACTTATCATACAGATTAAGATTAAAAATAATTTAAAATAAAATACACTAATTATCAACCTTGATTCTAGGATGGCTAGAATAATAGATAGTCCTGCAAATGGTAAAGCAAATAATGTATGGGAAAATTTAACCATTTTCCCATAGTTAGTTATAATAGTAAAAATATTCATAAAATAGTATAGTTTTTCGTTCCTTCTCTTAAGATAAGAATTGAAGTAGGGTTATCTTTTTGTTGATCAATTTTATCCATTAAAATAGTATCTTTTAAAGTAGCGTCCATTTCTAACCAATGTTTATAACCCACAACCACTAGAGAGTATCTATGATTTAGTTTTTTAATTTGTTTTTCAGTTGGTACTGTTTTGATTCCTTTTTGAAAAAACTTTCTTAATTTATCTTCTGAAGGTTCATTTTCTTTTTCATATAAAAGAGTGATATCTGTAGTAGTGGATTTTTGAATTTGACCTCCAACTTCAAAAATATAATCAGATTCTTCAAGGTTATGATAAAATAATAAGAGTGAGTTTAATTCTTTAAATCCCCTATCAATAAAAATTGCCGATCTGCATTCAATTTCATTCAAAACTAAATCAACTTTTCCGCCAACCGCATTATCACTAAATATAGTTTTTGCAGCCCCCATGAATAAAATATCAATTTGTTCTACTTGGATAGTTTTATTTATTTCATTAGAAAATTGATCTGAATGTCTTAGAATGGTATTTGCTTTAATTCCCTTTTCTTTGGAAAATGCATGAATTGGATGGAAGTTTTCAGATTCTTTTTCAGGAGTAGATCCTAAACTTATATTTTCTGTTAGGGGAGATAGATGTAATGCATTATAAGATGCTGATTTTTGGTAAATGAAGTACGCAATAGATAATAGACTTTGTCCGGCAGATGGAGGACCAAATGCAATGAGAATTTTCGGTGTACCGGTAATTATTTTTTGTGAGGGTTTAGGTGAAGATGTTTCATTTCTAAGAAATAATCCTACCATTGGTGACGTTATAAAGGTAGTTACAAGTGCCATGATTACAAACATAGTAAAGATTTCTGGAGATAAAATACCCATATCATAGCCTATGTTTAAAACCACTAACTCCATTAGCCCTCTCGTATTCATTAAAAATCCTATGATACTAGATTCCTTCCAGGTACTTCCAGTAAATTTTGCAGGTAACATTGATCCAAGAATTTTTCCTATAGATGCTACTAGTACTACAACCAAGCAATCTATCCAAAGTTCTTGTGAGTTTAATAGTTGAATTTTTGTTCTAAGACCTGTGAATGCAAAAAATAGGGGAAGAAGTAATACGGCGCTAAAGTCTTCAAATTTCTCAGTGATCACTCCTCTTAATCTTGTATTAGTTGGCATAATCACACCTGCTAAAAATGCACCAAATAAGGCATGTATTCCCAATGATTCAGAGAGAATTGCACTAAATAGCATTAAAATTGTTAGAACTGAAATCACACCTCTTGAAATAATTTCTTTTGTTATGTATAACTTACTCATTTTTTCTAAGATTGGTTGAATGATATATACCATCAATCCTATGTATAATAATCCAAATGTAAGAATATAACCGATGAGATAAACATTTTCAGCATGTATGATAGCTAAAATAAGTGCTAGAATAGTCCATGCAGAGATATCGTCTACAGCAGCACAGGTTATTGCTATTATGCCAGCACTTGATTTGCTAAGACCTTTTTCTTGTATGATTCTAGCCAAAACAGGAAATGCTGTAATACTCATTGAGATACCTATGAATAATCCAAAGGAAAGAAAGCTAATATTAGAGGGGGCATATTTATCAAAATAGAATAGGGCTAAAATACACCCCAGCATAAACGGAAAAAGTATGCTAACATGGCTAATGAGTATTGCAGATTTTGCTTTTTCTTTGAGAACTGAAATATCTAACTCTAAGCCAACTACAAACATAAATACAATCAATCCAAATTGACTGAGTAGTTGTAAATTATTCAAAGAATGAGTAGGGAAGAGGAATAGGGATACTCCGGGATAAAACATCCCCAGAAATGAAGGTCCAAGTAAAAGTCCTGCAGTTATTTCACCAATCACTGCAGGTTGACCAATTCTTCTAAAAACTAAAGAGAGTATACGAGAAGCCAAAAGAACCGCTACAATTTGGACCAAAAGAATATTGAGAGGATGGTGAAAATTTTTTGAAATCTCTATAAAAAAAGCATGCAATGATGAACTTATGTCTTCAATGTTAGAGCTTGATTTTTTTAAAAGTATAGGATTTTTAATTTTTTTGTAGTTATCGTTAGAAAGAAATATAAAAATTAAGGATAAACTGAAAACACAGAGGGTCCCAATATAAATAAAAGTCTCTTTTAAATGAGAGTTTTTTTTTTCCAAAAGAAGTTCACTCCATCTGAAGAAAATCCTTTGAATCTCTTCATAAAATTGACTTTATTTAATCCTTACCATTTCAGTCACTAGAAAATTGAGGTTAAGTTTTGATAAAGTCTAAGTTTGTTTTTATAACCGGAGGAGTTTGCTCCTCATTGGGCAAGGGAGTTACAATTGCAGCGTTAGGTTGCTTATTAGAATCAAGGGGTTACAGCGTTGCACTTCAAAAAATGGATCCTTATATCAATATAGATCCCGGTACAATGAGCCCATACCAGCATGGGGAGGTCTATGTAACCAATGATGGTGCTGAAACAGATCTAGATTTAGGATACTATGAGAGATTTACATCCCAAGAGTTCAGTCGAAAAAACTCTATTTCAACAGGACAGATCTACCATGCTGTAATTGAGAGAGAAAGAAAGGGAGACTACCTGGGAAGAACCGTACAGGTTGTGCCTCATATAACAAATGAAATTAAAAGTAGAATATACCAATTGGGTAAAGAGAAGGAGCCTGATTTTATATTAGTGGAGATTGGGGGAACTGTTGGTGATATTGAATCAATTCCTTTTTTGGAAGCCATACGTCAGATGAGATATGAACATGGAACGTCCCAAGTTGTATTTATTCACCTAACACTTGTACCTACCATTTCTGTTGCAGGAGAGGCAAAAACTAAACCTACCCAACATTCTGTCAAGGAGCTTTTGGGTTTAGGAATCCAACCAGATATTTTGGTATGCAGAGTTAGGGAAACTCTCTCGAAAGAAATGAAATCTAAATTATCTCTATTTTGTAATGTTAGAGAGAACTCAGTAATATCTGCGGTTGATATAAAAGATTCTATTTATGAAATACCTAAAATGTACAAAGATGAAAAATTAGACGAGGTAGTTTTAAACTCACTTGGGATGAATATCGGAAAATCTAATTTTTCTGAATGGGAAAAAATAATTAAAAAAATTAAACTTGCTAATAAACGTATTACAATAGCAATTGTCGGTAAATATATAAGTTTGCAAGATGCGTATAGGTCAATTTATGAATCTTTATCACATGGGGGTATTGCAAATGATGTTAAGGTGGAATTTTTAAAAATAAACCCAGAAGAACTTGAAAAGAATCCACCTAAGGAATTATTAAAAAATATTAATGGGATCTTAGTTCCTGGTGGGTTCGGTGAGCGGGGTATTGAAGGAAAAATTATTGCAATAAATTATGCAAGAACTAAGGGAATTCCATTTTTTGGAATTTGCTTGGGAATGCAATGTGCTGTGATTGAATATGCAAGAAATGTTTTAGGACTAAAAGACGCACATTCTACTGAATTTGTTCCAAATACAAAAAATCCTGTGATATCATTATTAGAGGAACAAACAGACGTAGATAGAATGGGAGGTACAATGAGATTGGGTACTTATCCATGTGTAATAAAGAAAAATACACTAGCATTTTCAGAATATAAGCTAGAGAAAATTCATGAAAGACATAGACATAGATTTGAATTTACACTTAGGTATAGAGAAGAATTTTCTAAAGCCGGGCTTACCATTTCAGGTGTATCACCTGATGAAAAATTAGTTGAAATAGTTGAAATACACGATCATCCCTGGTTTGTAGGTGTTCAATATCATCCTGAATTTAATTCAAAACCTATAAATCCTCATCCACTTTTTTCGGGTTTTATAAGGGCTGCTTCAAAGTTCATTCCAAAGGGGGAAAAATGAATACTAAAATAAAAAAAAGAAGTTTTATCCAAGGTTCTACCATTGGGGGTGATGAACCATTTTTTCTTATATCCGGACCATGTGTTATGGAAAATAGAGATCTCTTAGACCGAGTTGCAGGGGAAATGTTAGAGATATGTAAAAAGCTGGGTATATTTTATATTTTTAAAAGTAGTTTTGATAAAGCTAACAGATCCTCAATTCATTCTTATAGAGGTCCCGGTTTAAGTGAAGGTATTAAAAATTTAGAATATATTAAAAATAAGTATAATCTCCCTGTTTTGACAGATATCCATGAAACATCTCAAATTGACCCATTAAAAGATGTGATAGATATTTATCAAATTCCAGCTTTTTTATCCAGACAAACAGACTTAATTGAAGCAGCAGCAAAAACAAATAAATGGGTCAATGTAAAAAAAGGTCAATTTTTGGCTCCCAATGATTGTAAACATATAGCTGCTAAAATTCAAGAAAGTGGTTCTGAGAAATATTTGATAACCGAAAGAGGAGCTAGTTTTGGTTATAATAATCTTGTATTTGATCTACGTGTAATACCTATTCTTCATAGTATGGATATTCCTGTAATCTTTGACGGTACTCACTCTGCACAACTTCCGGGTGCTGCAGGAAATATTACTGGTGGGCAGAGAGAATTTATTCCTGACTTAATGCGAGGAGCAGTTTCCATTGGATTAGAAGGATTGTTTATGGAAGTACACCCTGATCCTCCTAGTGCTAAATCAGATTCTACCACCCAACTTTATTTAAACCAAGCAGAAGAACTGTTAACTAATCTATTAAAAATTGATAGATTAGTTAAAAAAGAAATCTTATAGGTTTTGAAACTAAAAATTTAAAATTTATAATGAATAAAAATAATTACAATCTAATTATAGATTTTCTGCAAAAAGTCAGTTTTTGGGATTTTATTCCCAAAAAACCTAGGCTTTTTTCTAACTACCGGCGGAAAAATATAGTTATTACAGTTGCTTTATTTATTATAATAATATTTATGAATTATTGTAAAAATAATAAATCTCTTAGAATTGAAGAAATTGAGAAGGAAAATGGTTCTACAATTTCAATAAGAAATTTTGAAAGAATGTCCATCAATGACCAAGGAAAATTATTGTGGAAGCTAAATGCTAAAGAAACTTTTTATTTTAATAAAACAGATATTTCAATTTTATATGATATGAATGTTGAACAATTTGAAAATGGAAAAATCAAATCAAAAATAAAAGCAGACAAAGGAATAATCAATAAAAAAGAAAATAAAATTAATGCATCAGGAAATATTTATGTTAAAACAATAGAGGGTAAAATATTAGAAGCTGAAGAATTAGAAATGGATACAGAAACGAACACAGTAACTTCTGATAAAAGAGTGATAATAAAATCAGATGGTACAACAATTAAAGGAGTTGGTTTAATTGCTGAAAATGGGTTGAATAAATTTAAAATTTTAAAACCAGAAGGATTTTCAAGCTCTGGGTCTAATCCTCTAAAAAAATAATTGAAATGTTTAAAATTATAAAAAAATTTAAATTTTTAAAAAAATTAATAATTCTTATAATATATATTTTAAATACATACCCGGGTATTGCAGTAGTAAGACCACCATTACTATTACCCCCAATTCAAATAATAGACACTGATAAAAAAATAGTTATAAATATTGAAAGTAAAGTTTCAGGAGGAAATAAAATTCCAACTTCATGGGGTGGTGGAGCACTTATTCAAGAAGAAAAAGAATTCCAAGGGTTCCCTGTTACAGCATATTCTCTTTCTGAAGGTGCCTGGATACTCCATAGAAAGATAAAGCTCTCGGCTAATCTTATTGAAATTATTGGTTCAGATGCTGTCAGTGGGACTTTAAAAGGAAATGTAAGAGTTGAGGATTCTGAAAATAAAATAACCCTCACTGCTCAAAAAGGATTGTATGATAAATTAAAGGAAACAATTATATTAGATGGAAGACCAACATTGTTTTATTTTAATTCTGAAAATAAATTAACTAAATTGACTGCACCTAAAATATTGCGATACATGAGTGAAGATAGGATTTCACTTGTTGGAGGTGTAGTTCTGCAAGATCCTGATTATATAATATTATGTGAATCTGCTACTTATTTCGAAAAGGCTGCAGAATTAAGAATGGATAATAATCCCTTAATTTTTGGAAATAATATATTTTTAACTGGAAACGAAGCTGTGTACGATAATAATTCTAAAATTACAAAATTAGAAGGAAGTACAATTATAGTTAGACGCTCTTCTGATGAAAAAACTAACCAAGAATCAGAAAAAAAAGAGGATCTAAAAGTCTCCTATTTTGCTGGGAATAAATTAGAAGTTTTTTCAAAAGTAAGTAATAGAGAAGAAAGGATAGAATTAACAGGAGATTCAAAAGTTATCCAAGAAGATTATCAATTTTCGGGTAATAATTTATCAGCATTCGGAATAAATTATAAAAATTTAAAATCAAATGATGATTTTATTTTTTTTGATAAGAAAAGTAATATTAAGATTTTTGGAAAATTGTTTGAGCATATAGAAGAAAAAGGATATACTCATATTACTGAAGATCCTAAAATAGAATTCATGAACAAAAGTGGGGAGGTTTCTTCTACTCTTACTACAGTTGAACTCGAGAGATTTGATGATAGAAAAGAGATTGTAGCTAGAGGTGACGTTCAAATTTTATCGGAAAGTGGTATCATTAGAGGACAATTTGCAACATACTACGAAGAGGAAAAAAAAATATTAGTAAATGGTAACCCATCTATTGAAAGGGATGGATCGAAGATCTCTTGTGGATTGATAATTATTTATCCAGATACAAATCGAATCCTTTTGTCTGACGGTTTAGGGAATATCAAAGAAAAATGACAGAGACTGCAAAAGCCTTCAAAATGCAGAATCTTGTAAAAATTTACAACGGTAGAAAAGTTGTAGATGGTGTTAGTTTTGATATTAGAAAAGGGGAAATTGTAGGGTTGCTAGGACCAAACGGTGCCGGGAAAACTACTTCTTTTTATATGTCGGTTGGTTTTGTAGAACCAGATGAAGGGAAAGTTTTTATTGATAACCAAGATGTTACGAATGCACCTATGTTCCAAAGAGCAAGATTAGGAATTGGGTATCTTGCACAAGAAGCATCTATCTTTAGAAAATTGAGTGTTGCTGAAAATGTGGAAGCGGTCTTAGAAACCATGAAACTCACCAGAAAAGAAATAGTTGAAAGAAGAGATTCTCTTTTAATTGAATTGCAAATAATGAGGGTTGCAAATCAAAAGGGTTATACACTTTCTGGAGGAGAAAGAAGGAGATGTGAAATAGCAAGAGCACTAGCAACAAATCCTGATTTTATATTATTAGATGAGCCATTTGCTGGCGTAGATCCAATTGCTGTAAAAGATATCCAAACAGTTATTCAATCTCTAAGAGAACGGGGATTGGGTATTTTAATCACTGATCACAATGTTAGAGAAACTCTAAAAATAACCGATAGAGCATATATTATGTATAGTGGAAAAATATTGATAAGTGGCACAGCAGATGATTTAATAAATGATCCTGAAACCAGAAGAATTTATTTGGGAGAAGATTTTACTCTTTAATTATGTTATCTCAAACTTTAATTCAAAAACAAACCCAAAAGTTAATAATGACTCAAGATTTGCGTCAATCAATAGAGTTACTGCCTCTCTCCACTCAGGAACTTTTTGAAAAGATTCAAAATGAATTAATAGATAATCCAATGCTTGAAGAAATAAATAACCTTGAAAAGTCTAAAGTTCCTGAAGTTTATTCTGTAGCAGAAGTTAAAAAAATGGAAGTACGTGAATCTATAAAAAATTCCGATGTTTCATGGCAAGAAACTTATAGTATTGATGGACCTGCATATTATGATAATGAGGCTTCTAACAGAAATCAGAAGATGATTGAATCTTCGCCTCTCAATGTTAAGCTAAGTGAGTACTTATATAACCAACTTAGATTAACAAATTTAAACGAAAAAGAATTATCAATATCAGAAATTTTAATTTCAATGATAGATGAAAAAGGTTTTATTACATATTCCCCTATAGATCTTAGTAAAGAATTAAATATTCATTTAAAGATAATTCAAAAAATATTGTACTATATACACAGACTTGATCCAATAGGAATTGGAGCTAGAGATGTAAGACACTCTCTATATATCCAATCACTAATAGTATACCCCGAAAATAAAAACTTACAAAAACTAATAAAGTTGTACTTTAATGATCTTGAAAGATTAGACTATAAAAAAATTAGCAAACAAATGAAGTTAACAGAAGAGGAAATTGAAAATTTAACTAAACTGATTAAAAAGCTAATTCCTTTTCCAGCTAGTCAGTATAATTATAAAAAAGTTGATTATGTTATACCTGATGTTTTTATTAAAGAGACTGAGGGAGAATTTAGTATTCTTATAAATGATGAATGGATACCTAAATTAAAAATTAATAAAGAATATAAAAAAGCAATAATTGGAATTAATAATTCAACTGATAAAGATTTTATAATTTCAAAAATGAATTCAGCCCAATGGTTAATTAGATCAATAAATCAAAGAAGACAAACACTTTTTAAAGTTGTAAATTGTATTATAGATTTTCAAATTGATTTTTTCAGAATGGGAGTAAGTCATGTAAAACCACTTACTCTTAAAGATATTGCAGATAAATTAAATATGCATGAATCAACAATTTCAAGGATTACTACAAATAAATATATCCAAACATCTTGGGGTGTTTTAGAATTAAAATGGTTTTTTTCTTCAGGGGTTAAATCTCATTCAGGTAATATTGAATCTTCCAAAAAAATACATGATATTATAAAAAATTTAATAAAAGAAGAAAGTGAGAAAGAACCCCTTTCTGACCAAGATATAGTAGATATAATGGAAAAACAGGGGATCGATATAGCAAGACGCACAGTAGCTAAATATAGAAAAATCTTACAAATTCTTCCAGCAAATAGAAGAAAACGAATTAAGGAATTAAAAAATAAAGAATGAATGTAGCCTTATCAGTAGAATCACTACTAAAAGATCATTCTGAATTATTATTATCACTGGTATCAGGTGAGAAAGGTGTAAGTAAAAAAATATCTAATTCTGAAATCAACCGTCCAGGTCTTTCTTTAACCGGGTTTTTTGATTTTTTTGCACATGATCGTATACAAATATTTGGAAAGGGGGAGTGGGCGTATTTAAATTCTTTACCCCCCGAAAAGATCAGAGAAATTGCTGATAAATTTTTTTCATATCCATTGAACTGTATTATTTTCACACATGGGAATTTGCCAGTAGAGGAATGGGTTCGAAAGTCTAAAGATTTAGATATACCTATTTACACCACCCCTATGACAACTCATAAGTTTATAACTCTAATTTCTGAAGTACTAAATAGGAGTTTGGCTCCTCGAACAATGCGACATGGAGTTTTGATAGAAGTTTTCGGTATTGGAATATTGCTGTCTGGAAAAAGTGGAGTAGGTAAGAGTGAGACGGCTTTGGAATTAATTGAGCGTGGTCATCGATTGGTTGCAGATGATATGGTAGAAATTAAAAGAATAGCTGAAAGTTATTTAGAGGGATCCTGCTCTGATATCATCCGACATCATATGGAAATTAGGGGATTGGGAATTATAAATATAAAAGATATCTTTGGTGTTGGATCTGTAAGAGATCATCAACAAATAGAATTGATTATTAATATTGAGGAAGCAGATCCTGAAGCATACTATGATAGAACTGGCTTAGATGAAGAGTATGACGAAATATTAGGAGTTAAAACACCATTGATTAGAATTCCTGTGAAACCAGGAAGAAATATTCCTATTTTAGTAGAAACAGCTTCAATGAATCAAAGGTTAAAAAATATGGGAAATTATGGTGCAAGGGAATTTAGTAAGAGAATTTCAGAAAAAATGTATCAGAGAAAAGAGAATTGAAAGAAATATTCTTAAAAATAAAAAATGAAGGTCAGGGAATGCATGCTAGACCGGCAAGTGTTTTTGTTCAAACAGCAGCTAAGTATCCTTGCGAAATACACGTAATACGAGAAGATATAGAAGTAAATGGAAAAAGCATTATGGGTTTAATGATGTTAGCACTTTCTCCCGGATCTGAATTTAAAATTATAGCTGATGGAAAAATGGAAGAAGAAGCAATAGAAGCATTAAGATTATTAATTGAAAATGACTTTGTACTTCCTGGGAAATAAAATTGTTTAAAAAAATTTCTCTTTCAATAGAAGTAAAATACTATCTTAGAGATTTTTATATATTTATATTCTGTGCAATTACAGCAATATTATTAGCAGAGTCTATCATATTTTCAGGCAGTAATGATGTAGATTTAGTTGAGAGAATTTTTGGATATATATATTTTATAATACCATTTTTTACTCTCTCTCTCATAATTTCTTATCTCTACAGAAATATAAGGAATAAGCAAACAGGTAAAATAAGAAGTGTAATTAGATATCGGTTAACAGTTGCATTCATTTTTGTTTCTATACTTCCATCTATCCCTATTTTTATTTTATCTTCTAATGTTGTGAGTAGATTAGTTGAAAGTTTTTATAGAATTGATATTTCTAAAGCATTAATTGCATCTAAGAATACTATAACTTTTCAAGAAGCTATTGATAGGAATTTATTAATAAATAAAGTTAATGAAATATCTACCATAATTAATCAAAAAAAAACTAATTATAATGAGCCTTTATACTCATATTTAATCAAAAATAATATTATCAATGATCAATATTATATATCCTTAATTTTAGATAATAAATTAATTTATGAAAACAGTAATTTATATAATTTTATAAATAAAGAAAAATTTAGTTCTAACTCTACTGAGGTTTATTTATCTCAAAATGTTTATTTTGAAGATAAAGCCTTTATAATAATGAAAATAGAATTTAAGAATAATTTAAATGATTATCTTCTATTAGGAAAAAAGATTCACACAGGAAATGAAAGTAATATCTTTACTATCATAAATACTGAAAATTCATATAATACAGCTCAATTATGGAAAGAGAAAGTTCCATTTGCACTAAGATTATCTCTTGGACTTTTTTCAATAGGTATGTTTGCTGTTTCAATTCTTGTATCTTTTTTCTTAGCAAGACAACTTTCGCGGCCAATCGTAGAGCTAGCTAGAGCAACCCAGAGAGTCTCAAAAGGAGATACTGATTTTGTTTTGGAAAATAGTGAAGAAGGAGAAATGGGAATTCTAATAGAATCTTTTAATCAAATGACAAAAGATTTAAAATCCAAGAAGGAAGAATTATTACATATCCAAAGAGTGGCAGCATGGAAAGAAGTCGCTCAGAGGATGGCACATGAAATAAAAAACCCTCTAACACCCATACAACTTTCTGCTGAAAGAATTAAGCGAAAACTTGATAGCCCAAACAAGGAAAAGCTAGAAGAAATCATAAGAACAGGGACGGAAACTATCATAGGTCAGGTAAGGGTTTTAGAGCACTTGGTAAAGGAGTTTTCTGAATTTGCCAGGATGCCCTCACCTGTTTTAATCAATCAAAATATAAATCCAATTATTGAAGAGTCTTTGAATCTTTTTAAAGATAGAGAAAATATCAATTTTACATTGAGACTTTCTAAAAATTTACCAGAAGTTTTTGTAGATAAAAGATTATTTCTTGGAGTTATCAATAATTTAATTAAAAATGCAATTGAAGCTATAACTATAGATCGAGTTGAGAACGGAAAGGATATTTCAGGAATCATTAAAATATCAACTAAACATGATAAGAAATTTTTAAGAAAATCAGTGATACTACTCATTGAAGACAATGGACCCGGTCTACCAGAAAAATTAAAAGAAAAAATATTTGAACCATACTTTTCTACAAAAGAAGCACATGGTACGGGAATAGGCTTAACAATTGTTCAAAAGACAGTGTACGATCATGGTGGTCAGATCTATGTAGAAAATTCAGATTTGGGTGGTTGTAAATTTAAAATAGAGTTACCAACTCAAGAATGAAACTATGAAAATATATATTGTAGACGATGAATTAGAAATTAGGAAATCTCTGAAAAATATTTTAGAAGATGAGAATTATGAAGTAGAAGATTTTGCAAATAAAAAAAGTTTATTAAAAAATCTTACTAAAGAAAGACCATCTTTGATTCTGTTAGATGTTTGGCTGGGGAAGGATGATGGAATAGAAATTTTAGATGAATGTAAAAAAATATATCCGATGATTCCTATTGTTATGATAAGCGGTCATGGAACAATTGAACTTGCAGTTACAGCTACAAAAAAAGGTGCAATTGATTTTATAGAAAAACCACTTTCTATATCAAAAGTTCTAGAAACTATTAATAAGGTTTTAAACAAAAATCCAAATGATGAAATACTAGATATTAAATTAGAATATGATATCATTTTAGGAGAATCTTTAGCTATAAAAAAAGTAAAATTTGCTATATCCCAAGCAGCATCTACAAATGCAAGAGTATTTATATATGGTGAAAATGGAACTGGAAAAGAGTTAGTTGCTCGGTCTATAGTTTTAAATTCTAAAAGAAAAAATAATCCATACATAGAAATCAACTGTGCTGCAATTCCAGAAGAATTGATTGAGTCAGAATTATTTGGTTATGAAAAAGGTGCATTTACAGGTGCTAGTGAAAAGAGAATAGGAAAATTTGAAGCAGCTAATTTAGGTACATTATTACTTGATGAAATTTGTGACATGACACTTGCTACACAAGCAAAAGTTTTAAGAGTACTACAAGAACAAAGGTTTGAGAGAATTGGCTCTACAGATTCTATTCAAGTTGATGTAAGAGTGATAGCTGCTACTAATATACCAGTGGAAGAAGCAATCAAAGAAGGTAAATTTAGAGAAGATCTCTATTATAGATTAAATGTAATTCCAATTTATATCCCTCCACTTAGAGAGAGAAGAGGGGATATTCCAGTTTTAATTGATCACTATATGAATGTTTCAATTAAAGAAAATGACTTACAAAGTAAGAAAATTGATAATGATGCTATATCAATTTTATCTAATCACTTTTGGCCAGGAAATATAAGAGAATTAAAAAATATAATTGAAAGGCTTTGTATTTTAACAGTAGGTGAAACTATTACTGGGAAAGATGCAAAAGAAGCCTTAAAAGGATTTGGAAAAGCAGAAGAAATTTTTGAACAAGGCGATTTAAAAAAAGCAAAGGATGAATTTGAAAGACAATACATTCTTAAAACTTTACAACTAAATGAAGGAAATGTTAATAAAGCTTCAAAAATATTAGGTGTAGAAAGAACTCATCTATATAGAAAGATAAAAACATTGAATATATCAATCGATAATATTTTGGAGTAACTCTTATGAATATTTTTGAAAATTTTCATAATATCTTGCTAATATATCTGTTTCAATATTTACAATTGAACTAATTTCCCATTGACTAGCATTTGTTTTATTAATAGTTTCTGGAATTAAAACTAATTCTAGAATATTGTTTTCAATTTTTACTACAGTAAGTGAAATTCCATCAATAGTTATACTTCCTCTTTCAATTATGTACTTTCTTAAATTTAAAGGAATTTCAATTTTAAATATATAAGTATTTCCACTATCTCTAATTTCTTTATCAATTATTTTTCCAATTCCATCCACATGACCCTGGACAATATGACCTCCCATTCTAGAAGATGGAAGGAGTGATCTTTCAAGATTTACAATATCTCCTAATTTTAAATAATTAAAATTGGTTAGCTCTAAAGTTTTGTATGACGAGTAGATTTTAAAATTATTATTATTGTTATTTAATTCAACGATCGTTTGACAAGCTCCATTTACTGTAATGGAATCACCAATTTTTAGATCATTTTGAGATAAAAAAGTACTGATCCAAAAATATGCACCATCTTCAGTTTTTTGGATATTTTCTACTTTCCCTTTTGCTTCAACTAATCCTGTAAACATAGTTATATTCCTTTAATCTTCCAATTATCATTTGATATTTGAAAACTATTTTTAGTTATGATTTCTTTTTTATCCATCCAAAAAGGTTTTTCTCCAAAATTTATTTTTATATTTGATTGTATTTCAAAAATTTTATCTTCTTTATTTAAATCTATTACAAATTGTTTATAAAGAGAATTCCCTCCTTCTACTAAAATTGAATTCATCTCAAATTTATTTGCAATTTCGATTATTACATTTTTTATATTTTCAAATGAACTTTTATAAATTTCATTTGAGGTAAATTTTAATAATAAGCTTTCATTTTCTTTAGTAAGATTTTCACTCTGGATAAATATTGTTTTATTGATTCCAATTGATTTTTGATCTATAAAAAATTGTATTTCTGGAAAGTTTTTATTTGAAATAACAAAAATTCTATAGGGTTGATTTTGACGATTATTGATAATTTTTATTAAATATTCATTGGACAAAATATGAAATATGCTATTAAAATATATATTCTTTGTTGGGATTATAGAGGGATTAATTTTTTTAATTGATCTAAAATTTAATTTTGGTAAGTCATATTTTACTGTACTACTTCCAACTACAATTCCATCCACAGATTGTCTAATACATTGAGATATAATATTAGATTCATTTGAAGTTATTTGGATCTTCTTTAACGAGCTCTGTTTATAGTATCCCTCTACTGAAATTGCAGATTTTATTAGAACTAAAGGCCTATTTTTATTAATTCTCATAAAAAATCCTGACAGATATTCCTCAGAAATTTCTTTTATCTCTTCAGAGAATTCATACTCAATTCCATTTTGATTTAATAAGTTTAGGGAATCTCTTTTTCTCACAATAGGATTAGGATCTAATGAACCAAGAATTACTTTTTTGGGCTTTTTATTTAGAATGAGATCAATACACGGAGGCGTCTTACCATAGTGAGAGCATGGCTCAAGTGTTACATAAATAATATGTGGTGCATCAAACTTAGGTCCTAACTTTTCATATGCCTCTTTTTCTGCATGATTATAACCAGTTTTTTGAGTATGTGCTGATGACAATATTTTATTATTCTCATCAGTTATCACACATGCAACGGGAGGATTAGGAGAGGAAAATCCAAGAGCAAAAAAGGAGTTTATGCTTAACTCTTGGAGAATATGAGATGGTATCACATTTTTATGATGATTTTTTTTCTAAATTACCATATATTTCTACAAAAGGTGCAGCAATAAATACTGAAGAATAAGTTCCTATAAATACTCCAAAAATAAGTACGTAAGCAAAATCAAATAATTCGGTAGCTCCACCAAATATTATAGCAACAATAGATATAAGTGTTGCTATAGAAGTATTGATAGTTCTACCAAGAGTTTGGTTAATAGAAATATTCATCACTTCACTAAAGGAAAAATCATTTTTTCCTCCTAAGTTTTCTCTAATTCTATCGAAAATAACAATAGTATCATTGATAGAATATCCCAGTAAAGTTAAAAGTGCTGCGATAATGGGAACACTAGGTTTGATTTGGAATGCACCCATAAATGCTAAAGTGAATAAAAGATCATGCAGAAGAGCAAATGAAGCCCCAAGTGCATATTTAAACTGAAATCTAAAACTTAAGTATATAGTCATGATGATCATCGTATACACTAATAAGGATATTCCAGTTGAAGTGAGTTCATTCCCAACCACCGCACCTACTTCATCAGCAGATAAGATATCTTCGTTGACCACACCAATTCCCGACGTGAGCATTAATATGAATTCTTCAATTTTCGGTTTTTGCTGCTTGTTTGTTTTGCCTTCAATGGTTGAATTTTTGAGATTATAATCAATGATTCTTGGTATAGAATCTAAACCAACATCAATCTGGTACTGATTTTTTTCTCTATCAATTAGAATTACTATAGCCTTTATTTCGTTTGACTCAAAAAATTTGGTAATACTCTCTTTATTTTCTTTTTCTGGAAGTTGTAGTACGGCTCTTAAGCCACCATTAAAATCTAAAGAGTGAGCAAAACCATTATGAATTATATAAGTTATAAAAAATCCTACAATTATGCAGACAAGGGATGCTGAGAGAGAAATATATTTATATTTTGAAAAATTAAACATTTTTAGCCTCTATAGACTTAAATCCTAATTTTAAGGATTTGATATTTGTTAAATTGAGTAATAAATTGAATAGGATTCTGCTAAATACCAAGGAAGTAAACATTGAGGTGATAATACCCCAACACAAAGTTATAGCAAATCCTTTGATAGGTCCATTTCCCAATCTAACCATTAGAATCCCTGAGATAAGTGTTGTTATATTGCTATCAAAAATTGTAGAGAATGCGTTTTCAAATCCATTAGAAACTGCAACTGAAATTGGTTTTCCAATTTCTAACTCTTCTTTAATCCGTTCATAAATAATCACATTTGCATCCACAGCCATCCCTACAGTTAAAACTATTCCCGCAAAACCAGGTAGGGTAAGTGTAAAATCCATGAGTGAGAGGAGACCCATAAGAATTGTAATGTTAGAAAGAAGTGCAATGTCAGCTATTATACCTGCAATTTTATAATAAAATATCATATAAACCATAACTAAAATAAAGCCTATAAAAACTGATTTAAATCCAACCTGGATGGACTCTATTCCTAGAGTTGGACCTATAAAGCGCATCTCTAGAATTGATAATGGAATCGGTAGAGCTCCTTCACTGATTATATTGGAAAGACGCAATGCCTCCTCTTGGGTAAAAGATCCTGTGATTTCTGCATGACCCCCTGCAATCGGTCCATTTATTTGTGGATTGGAGATTACTTTATCTCCCCAAATTATAGCTAAATTTCTTCCCCGATTGTTGGTCGTTACATCTAAAAATTTTTCCGATCCAGCAGGTGTGAGAGAAAATGAAATAGTCCATCCATAGTTATTAGAATTATAACTGGGCCTTGCATCTGTTAAATCATTTCCACTCAAAGCAATAGCTTTCTCTAAAATAACAAATTTTCGAGGGAGAAGGGGACTGTTCGGTTTGCTACCCCTTGCCCAGTATGCGAATATTTTAAATTTATCGGAGGGAATTTTGTATTTTTCTTCTAAAGAATTTAAAAATTCATCTTGGGACTTTTTACTTGCTTTGTTATTTACCATTGTTTGGAATTTAACAATATCAGTTTTTTCTCTTTGGTTGGAAGATACTAACTCATCTTCTTCTTTGTCAATGACTCTCTCGAATGCTCCACGTCTTTCACCATCAGAAGGTTCTTCTAATCTGTATTCCACAGTTTCTGTACTTTGTAATATTTCTAATATTTGAGTGGAATTAGATACTCCTGGAAGTGCTACTTCGATAGAGTCCTGGTCTTTTTGGATTCTAACCTGAGGTTCTGTGAGATTTTGATTTGTAAGACGGTTGTCTATGATTAGTTTTGCTTTCTCTAATTCAATTAATTTTCTAGTTTCAGTCAATTCAAAAGAATTTTCTAAATCTTCTAATCTCTTTTTTGCTTTTTCTTTTTCATCTGGAGATTTATCTTTTGAATTTATAATTTCATTTAGATCGCTGATTTCTTTTGAATATAAGCTCTTTAATTTTACTATATAGTTTTCAAAATCACCTTTTAGAACAACTCTCATTCCACCTTGAAGATCCAATCCTAATTTAATGGTCATTGATTTGCCTTTCTTTAGGAATCTTTCAATTTCAGTGGGGATTAAAACATTTTTTGATTCTAAAAATAACTTAATATTTTCTTGAGAAATTTGGTTGATTTGAGCAGAAGTAATAAATCTTCCCGTAACAGTAAAAGTTAAATTTTCTGGTATACCTTTTTCTGGATCAGGTGAAATTGTATACTTGCTATTTGAATTATAATCTGACTTCCATCTTTTTATAAAATTATTTAATATAATTTCTGATTCTTCTTTAGGCAATGATTTATAGTCTGGATTGATGACTAATTCTAATTGTCTGGTTGCAAAGTTTGGATACAATAAAACCACAGCAATAATAAGAATAATAAATGGAAAAAATATCCAAGTTGATGACTTCAAAACTAACTCCTCAGTTTAAAATGCTTCATTTGTTTCTAAATTTACTAAATATTCTTGTATTTTGATTTGTTCGGGACGATGAATCTCCCCTTAGTCTATAAATTGCAAACAAAATCAATAATCCAATGATTAAAACAATTTTTTTATTTTCCGATAAAAATTGTAATACAATATTAGGTTTTTGAGGAATTGTTTGTTTTGATTTATCTACATTTTTAGAAGGTTCTTCTTGTGGTTTGGTTACTTCTATAGGATTTGAAATTTCTAATTCTGTGGGCTGGATCCCATTTTCAGGATTTGAAACAGAGGAATTTACATCTAAACTTTCAGGAGTATAGATTGCACCTTCTTCAAGCCAAAATTGGTTAGAGATTTTATTATTTTCCCGAGAAAAACCTATTTGGTTTGATGGTTCGATTCCTTTTTTAGCTGTTTCTTGTTTTTTTTGGGGCTTTTTTTTACGAATCGAATATTCTTCTGACTTAAGATTTTGAAATGAAACTATAAATACCAATCCAAGAAGAAGTATGCTTTGGATTTTGCGATTAAAGAAGATGGGTGTTTTAAGTTTCATTTTTTATTCAGTTGGAAAAAGATTTAATAACAGCAGGAAAACCATTATGGGTTTGCTTTTTTCTTCGTCAAAACACTTGAATTGAACACAACATTAGTATCTTTTGCAATGTTTAAAACTACTGTTTCATTGTTGTCTCTAAACTCTACAACCTTTCCATGGATACCACTACTTGTCAGTACTGTATCGCCTTTCTGAAGACCTTCAATCATTTTTTTTCGATCTTCTTCTTCTTTTCTTTGGGGACGTATTACAAGAAAATACATCATTAAAAACATGATGGGTAGCAAAATGAGTGTGGAGACAAGTGATTTCGTAGAATCTTGTGATTCCTGTGCCAAAAATACGAGTACTGTAGAAGCGAATAAATTCATAATTGTAGTCTTAAAATCCTATTTGAATTTTCAATCTTTTATTTGGTCGATATTTTGATTTGAGTGCTTAGTAATTTTATCAAAATACTCCCATACGTTTCCCTTTCTTATTTGTGTGAGTGCTTCTTCAAATCCTTTTTCTATGGAATTTGCTTTCTCCATTAAAAATAATCCAACACCAGCATTGAGGGCAACTTTATAGGTGCCTGTGATGATTTCTCCCTTCAGTACCCTCTCTGAAAGTCGAATGGATTCAGTTTTGGTGGAAGCATACACTTCTTCTGATTTTAAATTTTTTAAGTCTAAAATAGCAGGAGAAAATTCTAAATATTCAATTTTTTCATCCTGAATGAGTGCATATCGGGTTGGTTGGAAAATAGAGAATTCATCAAATCCATCTAGAGCATGACAAACAATTGCTTTTTTACATCCCAAAAGTTTTAGCACATTTGCAAACTTTTCTATGAGCTCTTCGCTGTAAACACCCACAATTTGGTGAGTGGGCGCCAATGGATTGCTTAAAGGACCCAAAAGATTAAATACTGTCCGAAAGCCCAATTCTTTTCTCACCGCCGCAGCAAATTTCATTGCAGGGTGCCAATGGGGTGCAAATAAAAAAGTAAATCCTTGGGATTCAACTCTCTTTGCTAATTCTAAATGATCTCCCTTGTAATTGTATCCAAATTCATCTAGAAAATCACTTGATCCACATAAGGAGCTAACAGAACGATTACCATGTTTTGCTATTTTGATACCCATGGATGCTAAGGTCAATGCTGAGATAGTAGAAATATTTATAGAATTTTTTCCATCTCCCCCGGTGCCACATGTATCTAAAAATTCAAATGAAAATTTTGCATTTGTTTTTGATGATGCATTTCTCACAGCCTTGACGAAACCCGCAAGTTCAACTTGGGTTTCACCTTTCATTTTTAGTGCAGTTAAAAAAGATGAAAGTATGATTTCTGAGATTTCTCCAGCCATAACTGAATTTAGAAAATTGAATGATTCTTCAAAACTTAAGTTTTCTTTATCTATTAATTTTTGGATGTATATCGTGGAATTCATTTTTTTTGCTTGTACGCATTGATTATATTTTTGATGTTGAGAAGATGCCTATTTGTAATGATATACCTAATTCCAGAAAATACAGTGATACCTGTAGTTAGCAGCATAACATAATAAGGTAAAAAAGTAGCTACGGAATTTATTAGGGTTTGTTCACTACTAATATGATTGATTGTATCAATAAAATTTATAAATCCTTCGTTGGCAATCTGGATTCCTAATTTCCCTGAATTCTTACCCACGTCATACATTTGATTGATAATTTTTCTTTGACCTGTTGAAACAACTATAAATAGAGACAAAAGTATTGCAATGGAACTAATCTGAAAAAACGTTTTTAATTTAGCAATTTTTGTGGTGTGGACTGGTTTTCCCTGTAATATTCCAATATATCGAAGGCTGGTTATTAACATATCTCTCAAAATAATTAAGAATACCATCCAAGTTTCAACCTGTTCATTTAAAACTAAAAATGTAATAAATGAACCAATCACTAATATTTTATCAGCAAGTGGATCTAAGAATTTTCCAAACTCAGTTGTTTGGTTCCATTTTCTAGCAAGATACCCATCTACAAGATCTGTAATAGATGCTATCAAGAAAATAGCAAATGCTAGAATATTGTAAAACAATTCTTCTTTGAATAGAAAGTAGATAAATACAGGAACCAACAAAATTCTAATAACTGTTAAAAAATTAGGAATGTTGAAATTCTTTTCTTCAAATGTCAAAGAATGACTCCTGTTTCTCTAGGAATAAAGGTTCCTTCCATGTCATATTCTGAAAAAGATGTAATACGAACCTTACCTATCATGCCTTGTTTTAAATTTTCTGGGCTACAAAATACAACTTCATCGATTTCGGGAGCATCTTGAAATCTTCTTACAATGGCTTCTTTTTTTGTGACTTCATCTACAATAGCATCGTACTCTTTTCCAATTCGTATTAAGTGAGCCTCTTCTAATTTTTTTAAGTGAAGATCCCTTATTAAATTGATTCTATGGGCTTTTTCTGACTCCTGTACAGTTTCTGAGAGAGTAAAAGCTTTGGTTCCCTCTTGGGGAGAAAAACTAAAAAGTGCTAATTTTTCTGGCTTTATAGTGTCTATGAATTCTAAGACCTGGTCAATATCCTCAGAAGTTTCGCCGGGGTATCCTATGATGATGGATGTTCTAATTTCTAAATCTTTAACAGTGCGTGCTTTAAAAAAGAGATCTTTAAAAAAGGATAGGTTTCCGCTTCGATTCATACTTTTTAATACCTTTTCAGATACATGCTGGATGGGGGATTCGAAGTAGGGGGCTATCTTTTTATTTTCTAGAAAGGCGTCCAAGAGTTTGTATGTTTTTTTATCGGGATACAAATAGAGGGGTCGAATCAGCTCTACACCTTCTATCTGGGAGATTTCCATTAGGAGGTTTTTTAAAGTTTCCGTGTCCCTGCCATAAAAAACTGTATCTTGTGATACTAAACAAATTTCCTTTGATCCAGATCCAACTGCCTTTTTTACATCTAGCAATATATTTTCAGGGGAGTAATCTTTGAATTCTCCCCGTAAACTCGGGATGATACAAAAATTACATCCGCGGTTACACCCATCTGATACCTTAATAAAACTAAAGGGTTTGTTAGATTTTTTTTTAAAAATTGATTCCCGTATTTTTATTTCATCATTGATTTCATTTATATTTTTAAAATCAGATGGGAATTGTGTTTTGATAAGTTTTCCAGCATCTTTGTATTTACCAGTGCCAAAACAGAGATCAACTTCAGGGATGTCATCGCGTATTGCATCTGGAAATCTTTCTGCAAAACAACCCACAACCACTAATTTTTGTTTTCTTTTTTTCTTTATTTTTGCTGCTGAAAGAATGGTATCAATGGTTTCTTCTGTTGCAGACGTAATAAATGTACAGGTGTTGATTAGGTGATAATCAGAATCTAATGGGTTCTTTGCAGGAATAAGACCTTCCAAGAGCAAAGATTCTTCCATATGCTGAGAATCCGCTATATTCTTAGGACAGCCTAGGGTGGTAATATAAAAACTTTTTTGTTGAGAGCCCCCTGGCTGTGCCAAAATCAATCTCCCATTTCTTTGATGATGAATTGGGTGCTGTCATAGGGACTGGCAGCTTTGTAGAAGATTTTTTTTGTTGTTTTGCCCGGTCTACCCATTTTGATCCTTTCCTTTCCATTTTGGATCATTTCTACAGCTCCCCCATCTCCTACTTTTATTTCTAATCTATCCTTAGCTTCTAGTTGTTTTGTTTCACCGGGAGAAATAAGACCTCGTTCTCCTGTTTGTCCATCTACAATAAATTCAGCATAGCTGGATCGTATAAAGAAAAGAGTAACCTGGATGGGAACATCTCCTGAGGGTTTCTTTGGAGAGCCTACACGTTCATCACTGAGTGTGATCAAAACTTTGGCAGATTTTTCTGTGATTGCCTGGGTTAGCACTTTGATATCTCTTCTCAAAGATTCTAGCTCGGGGTTGTTATAGCTCAAAAGGGATTCCTCATTTACCTTGGAACGAAAGAAATATACCTTTTTTTCGGGAAATACGTTGAAACCAATGACTGCAATGTTTTCATTTTCTGAATTAACCTCGACTCCTTTTATAAAGATTTTACATTGTTGGTTATTAACAGAAAAAGTAAAGCCTTGGTCGGGAGTGAGAGTGAATGGAACACTAGATCCTTCAGGAACAGTTTGAGATTCAAATTTTACATCAGTGGGTATGGAGGAACCAAATTTCCCCTCATCAAGAATACTATTGGGATTGGAATTTTCTTCTTCTCCCGGTTTGGAGTCATAAATATAAGAGAAGCCGAGTATCCCTGCTAGTACCAAAACAACAATTAGAATTGGCAAAAGAGCCCTATTTTTTTCTAGTTCAACCGCTAACATTTTTACAGTTGGTTTGGTAAGCTCTTCTAATGGAAGTTGGCTTTCCTCATCCTGTTCCCCTCTGTAAAGATTGAGCATGTGGGAAGTATCTAATTTTAGGTAATCTGAATAGGTTTTTAAAAATCCAATTGTAAATGTTTCCGCTGGAAAGAGACTGTAATCTTCACTCTCCAGGGCTAGGATGAATTTCATGGCAATATTTGTATCTTTTGAAACATCTTTAACGGAAAGATTTTTTTCTTCCCGTGTTTCTCTAAGTATTTGTCCGACTCTTTTAGCACTCACTGATGTGTCTCCGTTTATTGATTGTTGCTGACCAATGGATTGTTTACAATTTTAGCATTTCCACTGATATGATAATTGAATAATCCATCTTCAATTTCAGCATCTGGTATAAATTTGCTATATTCCAGGATGGTCTCTTTACCTCTGGAATCTTTTCCTATAGCTTTATGAACAATATAGTCATTGGCATTGATATACAAAGTCATAGTTTCAAACCCACCTATTTTCTCTCTTTGTTCGAGTGAGAGTACAAAGTACTCTTTTCCCTCTAATTTTTGGGGTTGGTTGATGGAATCAAACTTATAATGGTATTTTCGGAAGATTCTATTCAAACCGGGTGAGGAATTTGCCTGGAAAATAGGTTCTCCAGAAGTATTATTTTTTGAAATTTCTAAGTCCTGTTTTCCTACTGCACCTATTTTTTTGATATATATCCAAAGGGTTTTTCCATCTGAAACAATTGCATCCCCGTCGGGGGCTTCAAAGTCATAACGAATCTTTCCGGGAGATTTAAATAGACAGTTTCCCTTCATTTGAGTAGATTTTTTGTTATTATTGATGGTTATTAAAAAATCGGATGAGTAACTTTTAAGTTCTGAATACCGTTTTTTAACTTTTTTCACCACCTCTGAGGGAGAATTCCAATTGTGTGCCTGTGAAAATAGAGAAAATGAATATAAAAACAAGAAAAGTATAGATAATTTCATATTTTGATGTTTGTTCCTATTCCACTCTTTTCTACCCATAGGAATATGTTAAGAAAAATATTATGTTTAAAAACATAGGTAGAAAGAATGTATAAAAAAGATAGAAAATAGAAACGCTTATTCTTTAAAACAAGCGTTTCTGGTTTTATGGATTAATTTTTGGATGCATTGAAAAAGGAACTAGTTTCGCATCCCGGTTTTCCTAGATCTATAATGTTTGAGCTAGAATCCAAACAAAATGTTTGCCACCATCTTCCTGTGTTTTCAGACCCTGCATTGAAAGTCTTAACCAATCCAATGGATTTGAAAACTTTAATGGTCGCACCAGAGTTTGCTATGGATAGTTCATTTGACCAGTTGTATATACTATAACCCCGTCTGGGCTGGGACCAAACCGTATTTTTTAGTGTGACTGTTTCAGGTCCAAAGCCAGTTACCACATCTACATCTAAGGTAAGGTTGCCACCGAGTTTAGTTGTATCATTCCAAACTACCTGGCATTTTTTAATACCATCTCTGCATGCACTGTCTCCATATTCTAAATGGGAATCTAAATCTTTGGGAGCGCTATTCCAGGTGAGTACAACCCTTACCTCATCACTATTTAGGATGGGTGATACATAAAGGTTTTGGTTACCAGAGTTATCTCCTGCGGAAATAACTGTTTGGTAGGTTGTTGCAAAATTAGTTCCAGATGCTTCTAGTGTGTAATTCCCTGCGGGTACATTTGGTATTGCATAGGATCCATCCCCACTGTAAATGATGGGTTGAATGAATTGGTTGGATGAATTCAGTGCAAGAGATCCAGATTTTGTATTAATTCCCGGTCTGAGAGTGAGGGTAAGTCCCGATGTAATTTTTTGGTTATTAAAAGAATTGAATATAGAACCTGTGATAGATGCAGGTGCTTGGGATCCTGGAATCATTGTTATAATATCAAAATTAGTTGTGAGTCCACTTTGTACTACAACTAAACCCTCAACATCTACATAACCCGGTGCTGAAAATTTTAATTTCCATTGTCCTGAATTGATTGTAAAGATAGAATAAGTAGGTGCATTTGAAAAATTTGATGCACCGGAAGTTAAACTAGAGGGAAGAATAAGAGCTGTGGGTCTTACACCGGAATACGGATGAATCAACTCTAAATTATAAGATCCTGTAAATTTTTCTCCTCCAGCTATCACAACCCTTCCTGAGAGATTTCCCCTCTCTCCCGATCGTAATGTTTGGGCATTCCCTATTGTTACTGTGCCAGAAGGAGGGACGGTAACTGGAAGCAGGATTTCGTCATACCCTTCTTTATTGAATTTAAGTAAATAATTTCCTGGATCAACATTTGTGATTGAATAGGTTCCATTGGCAGAAGTAGTCACGGGAGGAATTAGAATATCTGATCTTTCTCCATTTGTTGGGTTAATCCTCGGTATGGAGGTAGGTATGAGATCTAAATCTTTATATGCAGTTGGGCTGAAAGTAATCAAGTTTGGATCCGGGTTAGAGTCAATACCTAGTGTGACAGTGGCTCCTTCTATACTTGCAGTAGAAATCACATCTGTGAGAGATCCAGAGATTGTTCTGCGTGGCAAATGCGAAACCCAAGATACCAAATTTAGCAAACCTGTATTACTAATAGTATTTTCTGAAATCTCAGCTCTAAGAGATATTGGACTTAGGTGTTTAAGGGGGTCTACAACAAATATAGAGTAGGAACCCTGTTTAAACCTATAATTATCATTTGAAATATGTACAGAATTTGTTACTAAATCAGTTCCTGCAACCTTTGGAATATTGCTAAGTAAGGATGCTGTAGAATAACTTGCTATTGTATATGATATACGAAGCGAATCTGCAACACTTGAGCAAGTTGGATTTGACGTATCGGAGAGTGTTGAATTTATTCCAATTGTTTTAAATACCAAATCTTGGTTATTGCATAAAATATTCATAGGTGGAAGTGATACAACTCGAGAGGAACCATCAAATTTATAGGATCCATTGGAAGAGGTAGTTGTGATGTGTGCAATTGAATTTAAGTCATTGTCTATATTTCCAAATAGAATAACAAATAGCCCTGGGATTCCTGAGTTTGTGGTATATCCAGATAAGAATCCACCATAGGAATTTCTTGTATTGTTTGTTAATGTGTCTAAGATTATAGTTTGGCCTTCTAATGTACCACGAAGTAAGCTTTCAGAAAGTACTACTTTTGGAACAGCCACATCCTGTCCATTTAAAGTAATTTCTGAAATACTAGTGCTTTTGTACCCGGAAGCTGAAATGTAATATTCCCATTTTCCTGCAGCAGCTGTAAAATATACAGTTAGGTTATCATTTAATACTTCATACATTTTATTTTGGAATGTGTTGTAAGTCCATGGTCCTGTGCCCTGGTTTATAATTGCACAAGAAGGGGTATAGTTAGCACCGCCACAGGAAGAATTGCAATTTGCTTGGTTAGTACAGGCCTCTCTAATCCAAAGTTCTGCAAGATTTTTTAACTTTTCATCTTTGAGAAGATATGCCAAAGAAGAGGGTGGATGAGATTTTGCAGGTTTAAAATTTATAGTTGCACCCTGGATTCTAGATGGTGTGTTATTAAAGCCAGCAACATTTCCTGTTATATTTGAAGGTCTGGGTACGACGTAAATTGGAGTAGATTGCACTACCGGAGTGGAATTTCCAGAGTAATGGGGAATGAAACTAAAGGATAAAGAAGAATTTAAAAAACCTACTTTTGAGATCTCAATTTCATAATCTCCTTTGGTTAAAACATCATGAAATGAAAAATTTCCTGAAGCATCTGTTAGAGAGGAAGAAATCTCAGCTCCACTCCTTTTTAGTTGTACTTTAAAATCAGATAAATCCAATCCTGGATTTGCTGCATTACTGATTTTCCAATTAGATATTTGAATGGGAGCTGTTGGTGAAGGTACCCATTGTATTACTATTGGCCTATTTTCTATAGAAGTTGCTAAAGTGGGATCGTTACCTAAAAAAATAAATCTAGTTTCAGAAGTATTATTAAGGAAGGGTCTATTTTCAAAAGTTTTATCTGCACCAAAAACTTTAATTGAGTACATTCCATTTGGTAAATTTGCAATGTTAAAAATATATTTTCCTGAAGAGTCAGTGATTTGTTCAGCCACAAGTGCTTCAGAGGCAGTATATAAAGATACCTTTACTCCTTGGACAGCTCCTTGTGGTACAATCGCAGAACCATTTTGATCTTTGAAACCTGATGTTGTCACAAGTCCAGAGATATTTGCAGGTCCTTTTTCAATGTAGTACCTAGTAGCAATGAGAGTGTTCAATTTTATAGTATTTCCAGACGTGTTGGTCGGGTCATATATATAATTAAAATCTGAATATGTATAATTTAACCCATTTTCTGTGTTTATAAGAACTCTATAGTTTCCATTTTTTAGATTGGGTATTATAAATGAATAAGATCCTGAAGAGTTTGGATATGTTATTGCTATAGTTTCATTCAATGCAGACACTAACTGAATTTTTACTAAAGTAATATTTAGTCCTGTATCATTTTTACAATCTATTTCGGAACCATTAGAAATACAATTAGTAGCTGTAATACTTCCTGTTATGTTTGCAGGACCTGCAGTGGGTACTTCTTGTAAGGGAGTCTCTATTACTTCGGGTAACTTTGTACCATTTGAGTCAGTGGTAGTGACAGATGTTGTAGAAGTAGGAGTACTACCTCCCATGAGTGCTGCCATCCAAGGAACCATAGATGTACTCCCTTTTTGAGCACCACATCGAACTGTACTAACCAGTAGAACTATACATGTTAGAATTTTGAGGATAGGAATTTTCACTTTTATTTTCATTTTTTGCTCCATTTTTCAATTAGTTTTAAGAATATGATTTTAAAGATAATTTGATATATACACATATAGTTTAAGAATCTAAAACCTCTGATTAAGAATTTTTAGATTTTATTTCTACCTTTTCACTTATCTCAGACTGAGTAAAGTAAATGATATTTTAAATTAACTTTGAACCTATTAATATATAGTTATTATCGGATTATAAATGTCAATATATTTCAATTTTACTAGGAAATTTTTTCATATTTTAAAAATAGCTCATCTTGAATTTGTTCAATATTACTAAGCTTCCATTTTTTTGCATCAAAGCCATCTAGGTTAGATATTCCGCTTGAGATCCCGGAGAGATTTTTTTGACCTATAAGAAAAGGAACTATAGTTAAATAAATAGTGGTTACTAAATTATTTCTAAAGAAGCTATCATTGAGTGTTGGGCCTCCTTCCAGGAGGATTTTAGTGTAACCCTTATCTAGTAAGAATTGAACAACGTCCTTTGGAGATATGTCATTTTCTCCAATTATCTCAATATTTGCAAGAGTGTGAAGGTTTTGAGAGACTTCTGAAAAACAGGTGGAAGTAGTTAAAATAAGTGGTTTTTTCTTTGATTTTGTGAATATATAATTTGTTTCAGGTATGGTTCCTTTTCTGATGAGGATCACTGGGAGTGGTTCTTCGCCTTCCACATATCTTAGATGTATTATGGGATTATCATTTATAATAGAATTTTTACCGAGAAGTAAGATTTCATTTTGGCTCCTATACAAATCCATTCTTGCCTTGTCAGCCCGGGAAGAAAGACCGTACCATTTGCCATCGGGCCTTTCTACTTTCCCATCTATAGTCATTGCCATATTGATTGATAATGTATAATTATTCATGTTTTACTTTCCTCTTCCTTCGCGTTTTCTATTTTCTGCATTTCTCTATAGTAAATATTGGAAACATTTTTATAGCAGGAACCGCATTTTGTGGAAGCAGAAGTTATAAGTGTTAGCTGTGTTAGATCATGTACCCCGGATTGGATAGTATCTATGAGTGTTTTCTCGCTCACTCCATGGCATGTACAAACATTACGGGGTCTCATTTCCCTGTAAATTGCTGCTAAATCTATATTTTCATCCGGCTGCATAGTATTTTACAATTTTTATAAAAATCATTTTTTATTGAAATATATTTTTTTATAAAATCCTACTGTTACTTTGTGTGATTTGGGTTGGTTTTATTTTGCAAAAAAAAATAAATTCTCCAAGTCTTCTCTATTGTGGTATGAAGATTCGATTTTTCTGGATCCCAAAAAGGTTGGATTGACATCTATAATTAATTTACCGATATGTTTCCAAATGGAAGAAAAAAAGAGAGCAAGTTTTAAAGAACTTTTTGGATGGTGTATGTTTGATTTTGCAAATTCATCATATACCACAGTTATCATTACGGTGATCTATGGTGATATTTTTAGCAGATTGGTTGTTCCATCGGGAGACGATCCCTCAAACCCTTATAGGTATGGAAATATTTTATGGGCAGTTGCATTGGCTATTTCTTATATCCTTGTTGTGATCACGGGACCTATTTTTGGGGCAATTACTGATTTTTCTCAACAAAAGAAAAAGTTTTTATTTGGTAGTTATATCCTTTGTATCATTTCAACCGCACTCCTGTATATGGGTTCTAAGCCGGGTGAAATACTAATACCATTTATAATGATTGTAATCTCCAACTTTGCTTTTGCATCAGGGGAAAACTTTGTCTCTAGTTTTCTCCCATTTTTGGGTCCAAAAGAAGACCTCGGAAAAATATCTGGGTATGCATGGGGAATTGGATATTTTGGGGGATTGGTAAGTGTAGCACTGGTTCAAACTCTCGGCCCAATTTCCATAGAAAATTTTGAATCTCTTCGTTTGGTGGGTCCCTATACAGCTGTCTTTTTCTTGGTATCTGCAATCCCCACGTTTCTATTTCTCAAAGAAGGAAAACCCGAAGAAAGTAAACCTACAAACCAAAACTACCTCCATATTGGAGTCAAAAGAGTTCTAGCGACTTTCAAAGAAGTATCTAAGTTTAAAGATATGTCCATTTACCTTTTGTCGTTATTCTTTGCTATGGCTTCCTTAGGGATTGTTATTAGTTTTGCATTCATCTATGGTGCTCAGGAGATAAAGATAGAAGAAATCCACAGAGTTGTTATGTTCGTAATCTTACAAATTACAGCAGCACTTGGGGCTTTTGTTTTTGGAGTCATCCAAGATAGACTGGGCGCTCTGAAAACTTTTAATTATACCTTGGTTCTATGGATATTTTCAATAATAGCCATTTTTGGAGTCAACGAAATCACAAGTGCACTCAATTCCATTTTAGGTTTAGAATTGAATGTAAAATGGGTGTTTGTATTTATAACCTGTTTTGCAGGACTGGGATTAGGGGCAACCCAAAGCTCTAGTAGGGCAATCATAGGAATGTTCTCACCAGAAAGTAAAATAGGGGAATTTTATGGTCTTTGGGGACTCTCCGGAAAGATTGCTGCTGCAATAGGACTATTTGCTGTATCAATTCTCCAGGGATTTTTTGGATTTAAAAATTCATTTCTAATCATTGCCATTTTCTTTATTTTTTCATTGGTAACCAATTTATTTGTCGATGAAGCTAGAGGAAAAGAAGTGGGCAGAACCTACAAAGAATAAATAATAAGAGTATGAAATATTTAGATGATGATTATGAGATCTACCAAAACCAGAGAAAACTGGCGATGAAGACTATCGATGATCTAACCCAATTGAAAATAGATTTAATGGAAGCTGAAAAAGCGGTTCCCAGTTTTATTAACAATGCCATTCGTCATTTACGAAATAGATTTCTAATAGATGTGGATGACAAAAGAGATAATAGGTATCGATGACAAAAAAGCCCTAGCAAACAATTTCTTTCTGCTAGGGACGTTATCTCAATTTAACTTTTAGAAAACAAAGTGTCTAATCTCAGCTATTTTTCCCTGGAGTTCTTCTCTAAAGTCAGGATGGGAAATAGAGATCAAGAGTTCTGCTCTTTCCCGTAAAGTCTTCCCATGTAAGTTGACAGCTCCATATTCAGTGACAATCCAATGCACATGACCCCTAGTTGTAACCACCCCAGCACCCAAATTTAATTCAGGTACTATCCTTGAGACCTTTCCCTTGGCAGCTGTGGAGGGTAGGGCGAGTATGGGCTTGCCTCCATTTGATTTTGCAGCACCCCGAATAAAATCCATTTGTCCACCAATCCCAGAAAAAATTTTATGACCCATAGAATCTGCACAAACCTGTCCACTCAAATCAACTTGGATGGCGGAGTTGATGGCGACAACTTTGTTGTTTTTTCGAATGATATTGGTATCATTCGTTCTGTCACAGGGATGAAATTCCACATAGGGGTTGTCATTTACAAAATCAAAGAGTCGCTTGGAGCCCGCAACAAAGCTGGTTACAATTCTACTGGGATGGATTGCCTTATATTTATTTGTGATAACACCAGCTTCGTAAAGATCCACTACGCGATCGGAAAACATTTCTGTATGGATACCGAGATCATTTTTGTTTTTTAATCGAACCAGTACCGCATCGGGAATTCCGCCTATTCCCATCTGGAGAGTTGACCTATCCTCTACCAAGTTCGCAACCAATTCCCCAATTCTTGCTTCAACTTCCGTTTCCGGCTCGGCTATATGTTCAACTAAGGGACGGTTCGTGTGGATAAATGCTTTGATTTCTTTGAATGGAACCAGTGAATTTCCATGAGTTCGGGGCATTTGTTCATTGATTTCGGCGAGAATGATATCCGCAGTATCTGCTGCTGCCTTAGCGGTGTCCACTGAGGTACCCAATGAGCAATAGCCATGGATATCGGGAGGTGATACTTGGAGTAAGGCAATATTGAGTTTTACCTGACCGCTAGTAAATAAGCCGGGTATGTCAGATAAAAAAATTGGCATAAAATCAGCCCTACCTTCTTCGATAGCTTTCCGCAAGGGAGCACCCGTAAATAGGGAAACAGAAAAGAAATTTTCTGACATTGATGGTTCTGCAAAGGGAGCCGATCCCGTAGTATGCAGATGATACAATTTTACTTTTTCAAGATCAGTTCTTTTGGACATTGCCTCCACCAACGGAGTGGGAGTAGCACATGCACCATGGATAAATACATTGTTATTATTTTTTATATGTTTTACAACTTCTTCGGGAGATACAGCGAGAGTTTTCCAATTCATTCTAATGATTGATCCTTAATAAAATAGTTATGGTATAAACTGTACATACTTCTAATTATCTAAATCAATCTTTATTTTTTTAAAAATATTTGATAATTTAAGAAACATTCTAAGTTTACTAAGGTATTATGTTTTATTTGTTAGTTATCTATCCTAACAGTTTTTCAACTCCTTCGCTCATTTTTTGGTATGATTTTTTTATGATTTCTAAACGTTTTTTACCTAATGCTGTGATAGAATAGTACTTTCTAATACGACCGTTGCCTTGGGCTTTAGTTGGATTGAACTCTTCTATAAATCCTCCCAGCTTCATTCGTTTTAAAACAGGATAAGATGCTGCAATATCAATTTCTATTCCCATTTCTAATTGCATATATTTGTAAATTTCATAACCATAGTGGGGTTTTTTCTTTAGCAATGCAAGTGCGGTGAGTTCTAAAAGTCCCTTTTTTAATTGGTCTCTCCAGGACTGAACTGAGGATTCTTCTTCTTCTTTGTTTGGCATAAGGGTTATATTTATAAATAAATATTTTTAGACAATAAAAAAATATAAATAAATATTTTTTTTAATATATAAAAGTTAATATTAGAACTACCATTCATAAGATATAATATTTTTTATTTCTATCTTTAATCTTATCATATTCATAACTTTTTTTTAAGAAGCATAAAAAAAATTAAATGTAAAACTACTTTGGAGATTTGAACTACAAATTAGATTTTCAAGAAATTTTTAAACTTTTTTCTGGAATCTTTTTTCAATTATTGGTTACACCTATATATTTCATTACATGTGGAAGATTTTAGTATATTGATTTTTAATAACTAACGAAACTAAAAATAGGAAGTTTGGAATCTCAAATTATGCTCGAAAATTAAAAAAAACTAAATGTAGGGGTAGTTCCTCAGGCAATTTCATTCTCTTTGTTCTATAAAGGTTAGGCATTTTTTTTCCCTAACATAAAAAAAAATAATTTTTCTGTCTCATCCCTTATTACAAATTACCGATAGTTTTAAAGAGGGATCAAGGATGAACCCTCGAAAACAGTAAACAAATCTTTCGTAGGAAAGACGGATTTCATGGAGGAAACCGATGATTATTAACCACAATATATCAGCTATCAACTCTCACAAAGTTTTGAAGCAAAACAATGATTCTTTAAGCAAAGATATGGAAAAACTTTCTAGCGGCGTTAGAATTAACCGTGCTGGAGATGATGCTTCCGGTCTAGCTGTATCTGAAAAAATGAGATCACAAGTAAATGGTCTTCGTAGAGCATCTGCGAATGCTGAAGATGGTATTTCTTTCATTCAGACAACTGAAGGATATCTTCAAGAAACACAAGATATCGTTCAAAGAATTAGAGTGTTGGCAGTTCAGGCATCTAACGGTATCTATACTGAAGAAGACAGACAACAAATCCAAGTTGAAGTTTCTCAGTTGATTGATGAAATTGATAGAATCGCTTCTCAAGCAGAATTCAACAAAATGAAAATGCTTACAGGTTCTTTTGCAAGACTCAATCCTACTGCTAGTATGTGGTTCCACATTGGGGCAAACATGCACCAAAGAGAAAGAGTTTACATTGAAACAATGACAACTGCAGGTTTAGGTTTAAGAAACCCAACTGTATTGACATTCATTTCTCTTTCTACAGCTTCAAAAGCAAATGCTGCAATTGGCGTAGCTGATGATGCATTGAGAATTATCTCTAAACAAAGAGCTGATTTAGGTGCTTATCAAAACAGATTAGAGCATGCTATCCGTGGTATCATGAACGGATATGAAAACATCCAAGCTGCTGAATCAAGAATTCGTGATACAGATATGGCTGAACAAATGGTTAGCCTTACACGTTTCCAAATTCTTTCTCAAGCTGGAACTTCTATGCTTGCTCAAGCAAATACAAGACCTCAAAACGTTCTGCAGTTATTACGTTAATAATTGCAATAAGATGCCGCTTTCACAGTGGCATCTTTATGAAGTCTTTAAAATTAGCCGGCGCAAGTCGGCTTTTTTTTTAGTAACTGAACTTCTTTTTCTTATTAGAAACAAAATCATAAATTATCATTTGGTTCAATTCTCCGGGATGTGGATAAAATATTCTACCCTTGGAAATCCTGGCAAATTGTTGGATAAAACTTTGTTCTCCAAAATAATTCATGTCCCATTCCGATGTCAAAAGAAATGTATTGATAGTGATGTCATCCTCGGCACAAAGTTTTACTTCATTCAGAGCTTCTTCGAAGTCCGAAGGAACGGGTGGGTAATTAATATGTAGTACAGAGCCTTTGAAATGAGCTGTGGGAGCTCCATCTGTGATTAAAAATATTTGCTTATTCTTGATTTGTTTGCTGGATAGAAGCTGGCGGGATACACTCAATCCTTTTTGGAGGTTGGTAAAGTATAGAGGTACACTAGTATTTATTTGCTCCTGAGACATTTTAGAAAAATCAAATTTTAACTTAATATAAGGATTATAAATTGTAATGGGGTAGGGTTGTAGAGTGGGTAGCTCCTGGATTTGTAAGATTTTTGCCGTACTACCAAACCCAACCACAATCAATTTGTCGTCTTTGTAATCATTTTTAATGAGGGTGTCCATTGCCAAAGTTACTTTTTTAGCATTGTAAAATCTCTGTGACCTTGCCATTGAGCCCGACATATCTAGAAGAATAATAGTTGCTGATTTTGAATTTCCCCTAGCTTGGTAGACATCTAAATCTCTAAGCCCTGGGCGTGATCCATTTCCCCTTACTATGCTATTGATAATACTTCCACTAAAATCAATGTTAGAAATATTGTCCCCAAATTCAAAAGACTTAACACTTGATGTGATATTTTCAGAATCACCAAATTCATTTGTTACATGTGAACCACTTGAGTCCGCTTTTAATTTTGAAAAAATTTCTGCTATTGCTGTCATACCAATTTTTCGGATGGAATCAGGGGAAAGGGATATATCACCATCTTCCTTTTGTATAATTTTTCCATTCTGTTCTAAGATTTTCTTTAAATCTTCAAAGATTTTATCCCTTCTCTCAATAAATTCTTGGTAACTTTCAGCTCCAAGAAATTTAGCTAAATTAGCCAGATCTAAGTTATATAAATCTCCTTTTTCTAAAGCTTCTTTGAGTGCATTTTGGAGTTCTGTGAGTTGCTCGAGTGTATCTAAAATTTTTAAGGATTCTTTTTTTGATGGGATGTTTTCACCAGTGAAGTAGAACTTCTTATCTCCTGAGTCTAATCTGTCCAAATCAATGTTTGCATTGATTAAAAAATCAATCTCTTTCTGGACATCTTTGGGAAGATTTGACTCCCATTTCAATCTCCGAAGAGCATCTTGGTTTTTTTCATCTAGACTTTTGTTTAGTTTTTTTAGCAATCCAGGATCAATTTTTTTATCATTTAACTCTTTTTTTTTCGAAGAAATTTCATTTTCTAGATTTTGTATGTTGGGTGAGATCTTATTTTCTGTGAGGATTTTATTGATTAATTCCTTAATTTGTTCAAGATACTTTTCTACCAAATCATTCATTCCCGCTTCTTTCAAAAATAGATTTGCCGGTATCCCTTTTTCGATCAATAATTTCAGAGCTTCTTCTAGTGAGATGTCATACTTCATAATCATTTCAGAGAGAATAGACATGAGTCTATCTATGCTAAATTGGTTATCATCTTCGGGTGAGTATTCAGAATAACTGTATGTAATCATTGGATACTTTCTTTTTTGGAAATTTTTCCAGGATAGCAAATTCCTTTTTGTATGTCACAATAATAAACTTTAGAGTCAATCTGTAACGTACCCGAACCCTTCATTTGGACATCAAATTCATTGAGGCTTTCATAGTATTCTGGTTTGTCTAAGAGAGTGGGACCGCTAAAATCTGAAGAGTAGGAATTGATTTTAAGATTCCCTTCCGCGCTGAGTTTGAGTTTATTGGGGGCATCTTTTTGGATAGCAAAACCGGGAGGAACAGAAATCTTTAGAGAATATTTTGCCTGAGAAACTTTCTTGATCTGAATGGAAACTGGCGTTTCCAATGAAAAAAGAATTGTAGGAAGGAGGATGAAAAGAATAGCAATTTGTTTCATATTCTTAAGGATGGACTCTGGAATCTTAAAAGCAAGAAAATTTTTTTAGTTTTAGTTCAATTAAAAGATGGGAAAAATGGCAAAATCAAAAGGAACCGTAATTTCTTTGGGAGCAGGGGAAAATCAGGTTCCATTTATAAAAAAAGCAGTGGAAATGGGATTCCAAGTGATTGGAGTTGATATTCGTTCCAATGCACCCGGTTTTTCTTATTGTCGCAATAAAATTATAGAAAGTGTTACAGAGTATAGAAGGATATACTCCCAGATTACTAAACTTTCCCTCGATGAACAATTAGTTGGAGTTGGGTGTCGGTCTTATGGAAAAGCAGTTTTGACATCCGCATATTTATCAGAAAAATTCAAATTACCGGGAAATCCCCTCTCTATTTTAAAAAGTTTTTATGATAAAGAAAAAATGAAATCCTATTTATTCCAAAATGGAATAAATGTTCCCAAACAGTACAATCCCAGTGATATCTTAGCTGAAAGAAAATTAAAAAGTATTACATTTCCAATTATCTATAAGCCGGTTGATGGAAATTCTAAAAAAGGTATAAAAATTTTAAGCAGTGTAGATGACTTAAGAAAAATACCCAAAAGTAAATCAAAGGTATTTTTAGAGGATTTCATAGAGGGGCCTGAATTTACAGTACTCGGATTAGTCTCGAAGAGTAAGTTTCACTTGGTAAGTGTTTCTGATAAAATTACAACAAAATTTCCTCCATATTTAGAAATAGCACATGTACTACCTTCAGAGTATAGTAACTATCTAGGTGAAATCAATTTAAATATGCAGAGAATTATAAATATTACAGGACTTATGATGGGTCCTGTTGTTGCAGAATTTAAAGCTAATTCCAAGGGTGAATTATTCTTAATGGAAATTATGCCCGAGATAGGTGGGGAGTACTTAGCCGAACAACTTATTCCTAGGTATTATAAATATGATTATTTTTCTGATTATGTAAATATAATAACAGGTAATAATATAAAATTTAATAAAAAAAATAGAAAATCCAACTTACTTTCTGTAATGCATTTTATAGTTCCCCCACAGGGAAAAAATATATATAAAAAGACTCTTTATAGCACTGAAAAATCAAATATTATTCCGTTTTTTCATAAGGAAATGTTATCTGAAGGAACGGTATGTGAAACAGAGGGTGGAAATAAAGAAAGGGTTATGGTCATTGGATATGATATTAAGAAAGATAATTTGCTTGAAATATTACCTAATAAAATAGGAAATATGGAGGTTGTTTTTGAAAAGTACAACTAATATTTGGAATGAACACTATACTAGGGTCAAATCAAGGCTCTTATATCCAGACGAAAATTTAGTAAGAATTTTAACCAAGATTGAAATTAAAAGTGGAGATGCTCTAGATTTTGGAGCCGGGTCCGGGCGGCATTCTATTCTCCTAAAAAACTTTGGCTTCGATGTTACTTCAGTGGACTATTCTGAGAATTCTTTAGGATTGATCAAAGAATTAGATCCATCTATAAAAACTGTACTGGCTCCAGAGCCACCCTATCCATTTCCAAAAGATTCATTTGATTTAATTGTAAGTTGGGGTGTGCTTCATTACAATCCAGAGGATACTATTTATAAGATTCTTGCAGAAAAGCATAGGATCTTAAAAAAAGGTGGTTATTTAGCAGGAACAATAAGAGCGGATAGAGATACTTTCCTGGGTGTAAAGGAAGGTAAAATATCTGCAAAAGATTTAGAGGGTGCAGATGTAAAATTGTACTCGAAAGAAAATGTTGTATCACTATTATCTAACTTTTCAAATACACAACTTGGGTATATGGAGAGAACACCAATTGGTAAATTAGACGAGAAAATTTCTCACTGGATTTTTTTATGCAGAAAATAAATGAAGAATGCCCACTTTGTCAAGAAGACAATTGGAGTTTTTTATACTTTTCAACTCATAACAATTTTAATCTACCTATTTATAAATGTAATACATGCAGTTTGCAAACAATTTATCCTAAAGATAATATCAAGTTAGAAGAAATTTACTCAGAATCGTACTATAACGGAAAAGCAGAATATAATTATAAAGATGAGAGAAAAACAGAGTACTATGATTCTTTTGTTTGGGATGCAAGGATTCAAAATATAAAAAAATATAGTAAAAAAGGAAATTTTTTAGATGTGGGATCCTCTTTTGGAGGGTTTTTAAGCAGGGCAAAACAAGCAGGATTTGATGTATATGGGGTAGAGGTATCTAAATATTCTTCTGAATATGCAAAAAATAAAGGGATTGAAACATTTTGTGGATCTTATCTGGACAATGAATACCCAGATAATTTTTTTGATGTAATTACATTAATTGAAGTGATTGAGCATTTAGAAAAACCTAAGGAAGTTTTTCAAAAATTATTTAGGCAATTGCGAACCGGAGGGTTACTTGTATTACAAACTGCAAATTTTGAGGGAATGCAAGCCATAAGAGAGGGAAGTAATTATCATTATTATTTACCTGGGCATTTGTACTATTATTCAAAAAGTATATTGGAAAAGATACTTATAAATGAAGGATTTAGTAAATCAATTATGTACTACGGAGTAGATTTCCCTTTACGTTCTAAATTATTAAAATCAAGAGGAAGTTTCAAATCATTAGGTGATTATAAGAAATGGTGGAATATATCAAAATACCATTTACAGAGCAAATTAATAAAAGGCAGTACTTCAAGTATGGTCTTATATGGAATTAAATAAGTTAAAGAAAGAGGGGACTAAAAATGGAAGAGAAAAATAAAATAAATCAAATATTTGAGTACCAATCCTATACGGGTATCAAGAAATCACTCAGACTAGGATTAAGAATAATTTATGTTTCTATCATTCGATTTTACAGAGATGAATGTTTGATGCAAGCATCTGCAGTATCATATACAACTATAGTATCACTAGTTCCCATGTTAACTGTTGCACTTGCTTTCTTAACAATCACTTCAGGTTTTAATGAGAGACAGGATGTAATATTCGATGAAATTAATACTTTTTTTCAAAAAAATGAAATCAAGATAGATCTTTCTTCTTATTTGGAAACATTAAAAGATATTATAAATTCAGCCACCCAAATTGGAGCAGTGGGATTTATTGTGCTAATTTTTAGTGCCACTGCTATATTGAGAAGTTTTGAGGCATCATTCAATAAAATATGGAGGATTGATACTCCACGTCCTTTTGTAGATAAAATTATATTCTACTTTTTTATATTATCTGTCGGACCTCTCCTGTTTGCAATTTTAATTGGATTTGCAAACAAAGGATCTGACAAGCTGAGACCTTCCCATCTATTTTCAATCTCAAGAGATTATTCTAACTTTTTATGGATAGCAGGAGAGAGGGGAACATTGATAAAAACGGATGATTCTGGAAAAAAGTTAGCTAAGCTCAGCGAGTTTAAAATTGATTTTGAAAATATAGTTTGTTATGATCTTGAAAATAAGAAAATTGTTCCTACCTGTGAAGTACCCAAGCTTAACAAAGAAAATTTTATAAAGGTAAGAAACAGAAATAAGACAATAGTTGCAATCTCACAAGAGGGAGTTTTGTTGGAATCATTTGATAACAATGAAAAATGGAAAATTACTTATTTTCTAAACTCTAAATTTAAAGATTTTACTATGATAGATGAAAATAATATTTTAATCTTAAAAGAATCGGGAGATGTATTTCGTTACTCAAATTTTGACAAGGTAGAATATATTCTATTAAAAAATCTCGACAACATTGCAATTGGGACAAGAGTTCGATTTTATGATTCTAAGTTAGGCTTTATTCTCGATGAAAGCGGTAATCTATGGATTTCAAGAGATGGTGGTACAACTTTCAATATGTCTAAGGTATCAAGTAATCGTCTGGAAGACATAGCAATACTCAGCCGTGAAATATTTTTCCTAGTGGGAGAGAAAGGTGGAATATTTAAAACATTAGATGGTGGACTAACCTGGAAAGATATTTCCCATAAAAATATTACATTTACAAAAATTTGGAATCTTAAAGATTCTAATAAAGAAGTGCTCTTAGTCTTAAATAATTTTGACCAAATCTTAAGATCGGATGACATGGGCGAGAATTGGTCTATAACATACACTCCTGAAAATGGTGCACTTTTGAGTTTGGTTCCCATCAATCCAAGATTTGGATTCAAAGCTTTGAATCCGGATGATGATGAAACTGAAGAAGCTATCAAAGAACAAGAGCAATCTCAGACCCAACAACAATCGTCTGTAGTGAAAGCTGATATTCTGGCTGTAGGGGAATTTGGAAAAATATCTTTGGGAGAGCTCAAAGAAGATCGAGTTGAGTTTAAGAAAGTTTCAGGAGGCGAAGCACTCCTATCATTTTACTCATTAATTCGTATTACGTTTCCTCTACTTGCTGTTTGGTTATTCTTTTTAATGTTGTACACTTTGATTCCTAATGCAAAAGTTCCTATAAAAGCAGCAATGTCGGGATCAATTATAACTAGTGTAATCTTCTTATTGTTTTTGTATAGTTTTGGAATCTATATTAGATCCTTTTCTGGTTCTACATTTGTAATTTATCGCGCATTGGCTGCGGTTCCATTGTTTTTATTGGGTGTATACTCAGTGAGTAACATCATTTTATTAGGGGCAGAGATCACAGCAACACTGCAATTCCAGGACAGGTATTTATCCGATTCAATTTTTATACAAAAAGAAGTAGAGCCAAATAGTACTTTTTTCAATGCACTCCAATTGATACTTATGGTTTACTCCTACCAAAAAAAAGAAAAAACTCTTCCTACAGAAGAAAAGTTAAGATTTATTTTGGGGATTCCTTCAAATGAATTTTCATTGATAAAGAAAAGACTCCTTAAGGCAGGTCTACTTTTAATTTCAGAAAAAGGAATCTTAATACCCACCCGAGCTTCTAATGATTTATATGCTTTAGATATACACAAAGCAATTTTAGGGAGTGCCTATACTGTACCGGAGAATGGAGTTAATACCATTTTGAACTTAAATATCAAAGATGATTTTGTAACATTGGAATCATATATTTCCGATAAATTAGGTAAAATAAAGTTAAATCATCTATTGGGTTCATAATAGGGTTCAAAAGAAAAAGAGCTAAGCAATGAAATCAGTAAATATATTTTTGATTTTTTCCCTATCTTCTCACTTTTTAATATCTTCTTTGTACTCAGAATGTATAGTAGGAAATTGTACCACAGGGTATGGGTCAGCTATATTTTCTAAAGGGGATAGTTATAGTGGTACTTGGAGAAATGGTAGGGCAGATGGTAAGGGAATATTGAAATATGCCGATGGGAATCTCTACTCTGGAGATTGGAAGGATGGAAAAGCATATGGATTTGGGACAATGAACTACACAGATGGTAGTAAGTATGTAGGAGATTGGAAATACAGCCTTGCACATGGTCGCGGAACTCTTTATGATGCAGATGGTACTATCATTTTCTCTGGAATTTGGGATATGGGGAAAATGTTGGGAGAGGGAGTGAAGGTCGAAAAAAGCATTGCACAAAAAGAAGTAAAAAACTAGAATAATTCTAAATTGGAGGATGATATGGAACTAGCAGAAAAATACTATTCGGCGGATAATTTTCCCAAAGGTCTTTCCAAAAAAGTGGTAGAATCCATCTCTCATATAAAAAATGAGCCCGGTTGGCTAACAGAATTTCGATTGCAGGCTTTTGAAATTTACAATGAAAAAGAAATGCCAAAGTGGGGTTTTTTCCCTGAATTTGCTGTGGACATTGAGTCTTACGTGCATTACGTCGGGAGCAACCAAAAGAAAAAAAAATCATGGGATGAAGTTGATCCTGAAGTTCTACGGAGCTTTGAGAAATTAGGAATACCTGAGCATGAACGTAAATATCTGGCGGGTATTGAAGCAATGAATGATTCAGAAACTGTGTATGCTAATGTTAAAAAAGAACTCACTGATCTTGGAATCATATTTTGTGATATAGACACAGCCATCAAAGAGTACCCTGAGATAATCAAAAAATATTTGGGAACTGTTGTTACAATAGGGGATAATAAATTCTCTGCACTCAATAGTTGCGTTTTCAGTGGAGGTTCCTTTGCATATTGCCCTAAAGGAGTCAAAACTCCAATGCCCTTACAAGCATATTTTAAAGTGACAGCCGCCTCCAGTGGTCAATACGAAAGAACTCTTCTGATAGCGGATGAAGGTGCGGAGATTGAATACAGTGAAGGATGTAGCTCCGTTCAGGATAAGGGAACTAATTTTCACACAGCTGTTGTGGAGCTAATTGCTCATAAACATGCAAAAATAAATTATACCACCATCCAAAACTGGAAAAAAAATATGTACAATTGGACTGTAAAACGTGGTATATGCCATGATTATGCCAATATCACATGGACCGATTGTAACATTGGAGCAAATACAATCAAATACCCCGGAGTAGTTTTAAAGGGTGATTATTCTTCAGGATCGGTTTTATCCCTAGCTTTTGCCGGTAAAGACCAAATCCAGGATACGGGTGCTAGAATCATACACATTGGTAAAAATACCAAGAGCAATGTATTGGCTAAAGGAATCTCACTAGATGGAGGAATCAATTCCTACCGAGGTCTGGTTAAATTTGAACCTTCGTCGGTAGGTGCCTATTCCCATGTAAAGTGTGATGGTCTGTTGATGGATAACCATTCTTCCTCCCATGCCTATCCCTACAATGATGTTTCTGGAGAACAGGGGTCACTCAACTATGAAGCCACAATCTCAAAAATAGATGAAGACCAATTGTTTTACTTACAGACTCGGGGGCTCTCTGAGGATGATGCAAAACTTTTACTTGTAAATGGATTTTGTGAATCAATTGTAAAAGAACTCAATGTGGAGTATAGTGTTGAAATGAGTCGTTTGATTCGCATGATTCTCGAAGATGGAAAAGTCATATCCGAAACTACTCCCGAAGAACGAAAAATAGCCGCGGATAAAAAATTGTTGAAGTAGTTATCCTTTTTTGATTCTCTTAGTATTGGTATAAGGGGTAAATATGGCAGAATTTTTAATTGGTATAGATGCAGGCACTACCGGAATCAGAGCCTTTTGTTTTGATAAAAAAGGTAAAGTTATTTCGATGGCTTATGAAGAATTTAAACAAATTTTTCCTAAGCCAGGTTGGGTGGAACATAACCCATCAGAAATATGGGATAAAACTGAAAAGTTAATTGGTGCGGCTATACGTAGAGGTAAATTAAAGCCAAAGGATGCAGTTGCAATTGGTATTACAAATCAAAGAGAAACCACAGTTGTTTTTGATAAGAAAACGGGTAAACCTATATACAATGCAATTGTATGGCAATGTCGAAGAACTTCTGAATATTGTGGTGAATTAAAAAAAGAAGGCTTAGAAAGTGAATTTAGGAACAGAACAGGTCTTGTATTAGATGCGTACTTCAGTGGTACAAAAATAAAATGGATTTTAGATACGGTAAAAAATGCTAGGGAAAAAGCCGAAAGAGGCGAGCTTTTATTTGGAACAATTGATACTTGGCTCTTATACAATCTAACTGGAAAAAAATCTCATGCTACGGATCACACCAATGCATCCCGAACATTGATATACAATATCCAGCAAAAAAAGTGGGATGAAGATTTATTAAAAATTCTTAAAATTCCTAATTCAGTACTACCACAAGTTCATACTTCTCGATATGAATTTGGTAAAACATTTGGACTAAAATCACTCCCGGATGGGATTCCTATTACATCTCTAGTTGGTGATCAACAGGGTGCTCTTTTTGGGCAGCTCTGCACAGAAGTAGGGGAAGCAAAAAATACATACGGAACGGGATGCTTTTTATTGTTCAACACCGGAGATGAGTTTAAAATATCTAGCAATGGATTGATAACAACTCTCGCTTGTGGTCCAACAGGTAATACAGTTTATGCATTGGAGGGTTCAGTTTTTATTGGGGGTGCAGTAATCCAATGGTTGAGAGACAATTTAAAGTTTTTTAAAAATTCAAAGGATACCCAAAAAATTGCTCAATCCTTAAAAACCGAAGATGAGATAGTATTTGTTCCCGCTTTTGCAGGCCTTGGAGCACCACATTGGGATATGAATGCTAGAGGAGCCATCTATGGTATTACAAGAGATACTAATCCTATGCAAATTACAAGAGCAGCACTTAAGTCTATAGCATTTCAATCTTTAGATTTGGTAAAAGCAATGGAGCATGACACTGGAAAAGAATTAAAGGTACTAAAAGTGGATGGAGGTGCTACATTCAATGATTATCTCATGCAATTCCAATCGGATATTTTAGGTAAAAAAGTAGTGAGACCCGAAAATGTGGACACAACTGTATTGGGTGCAGCCTATCTAGCTGGTCTTCAAACTGGATTTTTTAGTTCAGTAGAAGAATTAAAAAAGATGTCTAAAAAATTTAAGGAATACTCTCCAAAAATGAAAGATAGTACCAAACAAAAAGAAATTCATAATTGGAATGTAGCAGTCACCAAAACCAAAACTTCATAGTTATTTGCAAAGAGACTTTGCCTCCAATAACTCTTGTGAGGCAATTTTCTCTTGGTTTTTATTATCAAGTTTTTTAAATATTTCTATTGATTTAGTGAAAAATGAGATACTCTGACAGGCATCCTTCTTAGATTCTTTGTATAGGTTTCCAATTAAAATATTAGTTTCTGCATATAAATCAGTTTCTTCTAATTGTAAATGTACTCTAATGGATTGAGAGGATTTATAATAAACTAAGGCAGTATCGATATTATTATTTCTCTCTTCCAAAATACCGAGCTGACTCAGTACAATTGAATACTCCAATGTGTTTTGTAGGTTCATCGATTTATAATTTTTTTCAGCTAATTTTAAAAACCTATAGGCTTCAGTGAATTTTTCCTCCTGGATATAAATGATACCCATATTCATGAGTACAAAAGAGTAACCTTCTGTTCCGGTTAAATTTAGGCTTTCGAGTAAAGCTTTAGCACGTTGAAAGTTTTGAATGCCATTTGCCAATTGGTCAAGGTTCATATAAATATAGCCTAAATTAGTGAGAATTTCAGCAAACTTTTGATTTTTATTATCTTTAAAAATTTCCTTTGCTTTTTTAGCTGATTCTATTATAGATTGTGCTTTGGTAAAATTTCCTTGTTCAATTTCAAACAAACCAATTGAGAAAATTATATCTGAGTATGACAGAGTTTCTAGTAGTTCTAATTCACTCAATTGATCTAAAACTTTTAAGTTGATTTCATTTGCATTCAAATTATTTTTATTTATTCTATAAAAATTAGATAATCTATCTAAAATATTAATATAAATAAATGTATTATTTGAATTGTTTGATTCTTTAATTTTTTTTGAAAGCAATAGGTTTTTTATAGAATTATTAATATCATTTTTATGATAAAAAAATAATAAGCTAGTATAAAAAGTAAGATTTCCATTTAGATCAAAATGACTTAGATTTCTAGTATCAATATATTTACTACAAAATTTAAAAGTCTCTTCTGACAATGTATAGTTTTTAATTTCATAATATGATACTCCAAGTTTAAATAAAATTAAGTTATAAATAAATGTACTATTTTTATTCCTTGAGTTTAAATCTAAAATTAATTCATTATAAGCCTGAGCACTTTTACTAAAATCTTTGTTATCAAATAAATCATCAGCTTTTATAAATAGATCAAAAAAAGTTGAATCGTAATCTATCACTTCACTTGAGGTAACTGATTTAAATTGAACTAATTTTCCAATCAATTCCGGGATTTTATTTATATCTTTTTTAGTGTATACTTTTTCAATTTTTTCAATAGATTCAGATTCATTCAAGGATGTGACTAAAAACTGTATATTTATAATATCTTCATCTAACTTAAATTTAATTAGTACTACCTTATCCGGTTGTAGAATTTTAAATGTATCACTTTCAATATCCTGTAAAGTGAACTTTCCTTTTCTTTCTTCTAAGATAGATTTGTTAAACTCATATTCTTCTCTAGTTATAAACTCTATTTTTTCAGAAGAGAATAGATTTTCAAAAGAACTTCTTAAAAAAATAGAGAAAAGTTTAGAATTCTTATCATTTTTGTGTGGTTCAATAAGTAGCAGAACTCTCCTGAAGTTCTCAGGATTCTGACTAATAGAGTTAGGTTCATTATTTTTAGGAGATGGTACCTTGCAGGTGCAAAGAAAAAATATTATTAATAATATATTTATGAATAATTTCATAATAGTTGAAACTTTACTTTTTTCGAAAATCTTCCGCTAATTGAATCCTATCAATAGTTTTGGGATGAGAGTAATAAATAAGTACAATGAGAGGGTGGGGATTTAATCTGGATTTATTATCTTTAGCCATTTTTATTTCAGTAGAAATAAAAGAATCCACATCTTTTGTTAAAATCAAAGCCTCCAGATCTGCTTCTGTTTCATCGTGCCTGGACAAAGAGTTTTCAATGGGCATCACAAGAAAATTTAAAATTCCAAATATCAAAATTATAAAAGGTATAGAGGAAGGATTATATAGTTCATTTAAAAAAAGACTATTCTCAATTTTTGTAAATAAAAATAATTTGTTAATTATAAAACATCCAAAAAATAAAAGTAATGAGCTATATATAATATCTTTGATTTGGTGATTATTTTTCCAGTGTCCAATTTCATGCCCTAAAACACTCACTATTTCATCCTCCGTATGATTTTTAACTAGTGTATCATATAAGAAGATTTTTCTTTCATTGCCCCATCCAGTAAAATAAGCATTTGTATGGTTAGAATATTCACTCTCACTTATAATAAAAATATTCGATAAATTAATATTTTCTTTTTTGCATAAATCTAATATTTTTATCTTTAAAGGTCCCTCAGATATTTCATGTGTTTCATAATAGAGAGGAGTTATGTAAATTGGAAAGAGTATGGATACAATGAGCCCAATCAATATTGAGGACAATGGTACTAGTACAATCCATGATTTTTTAAAAATTTTTAAAATATATAAAAATCCAATTCCTATAAAAAGTACGCTTATATACCCCAAAAGAAAATTTTTTAAAGTAAAGATAAACCAAGAACCCATTGTCATATTTGAGAAGCCAAATTGTTTCTCTAAATAATAATCAAAGTAAAAAGAAAAGGGAAGTTCTAATGTAAAGTCTAAAGTATATAAAAAACTAATAAAAATTAAACTTGTTAAAAAATAATTATTTTTACAAGTTTTAGATGCAAATTCTTCTAACTTTGAACCAAAGCCTTTGAATATAAAAAGGAATAGAAAAACTGAATCAATAAACATTGATATCAAACTTATTTCAAATCCTTTTTTAGAGTATTCTTCACCTATTTGGATATCTTCTTTTGAAAAATATTTATAGATTAAATCTAAACTTTCGGGAGAATTATCCCCATTGTAAGAAAAGTATTTAAATATAAGATTAATTATTATCTTACATAAAAATATAAATAAAATAGTATTTTTAATAATCAATGGTTTTTCCTATGAAATCTTTTTTAAGAATATCTCAGCATTTTTTAAATGATTCTTTTTTTTATCATCAGTCATTTTTTTCCATGTATTTACCATCATAGATGTTCTGGGATTCGTCATAAAATATTTACTATTCTTTCCTATAAATCTCCAAAAGAGTCCATCCCATGTTTCTTCCCACTTTCCCCCGGGAAAATCACTCATTTTTTTGATATAATTGCTCCCACTAATATATGGTTTTGTAGCCATAATTCCACCGTCAGCAAATTGACTCATCCCGTAAATATTAGGTACCATCACCCAATCATAAGAATCTATAAATAATTCCATAAACCATTTATATACATCATCCGGATTTATTTCACACAACAAAAAAAAATTTCCCAACACCATCAGTCGTTCGATATGATGACAATACCCTGTTTCTAATACTTTTTTAATTACAAAATCTACGGGTTCAATTCCAGTTCCACCAGTATAAAATAAGTTAGAAAGCTTTCTATTGAATTTCCAAAAATTTGTGGTCCGCTCTTTACTTCCTTCTTCTACATAAATAAAGCGCATGAATTCCCGCCAACCTGCAATTTGTCTTACAAATCCTTCTAAAGAATTTAATGGAACTTTATCTTCATATTCCAAGCAATCATGAATTATCTCTTTAGGACTCAATAATCCTATATTTAGAGATGGGGATAAAATAGAATGGTAGAGATATGGCTCTTTGGTTGAAATTGCATCTTCATATTTTCCGAATTCAAAAAATCGGTCTTGAAAAAAGGATTTCATAGAAAGCTTAGCTGCCTGGTGATTTGTTGGATATGAAAATGATTCTAAGGAGCCTGGATTTTTTGAATAGTAAGTGTTTATATAATCTATAGAATCTTTTAAAAATTCAGATGGTATAGGTTTGGGTATTGGTGGAGCTATTTCATTTTTAGGGAATTTTTTTCTATTTTCGGAATCATAACTCCATTTTCCACCTTTTGGTTTGTTATCCTTATCAATTAAAATTGAAAATTTCAATCGTGTTCGCTTATAAAATTCTGCCTGGAGGTAATTTTTTTTTTTGTTTTGGGATTCTTGTAATAGTTCTGTGGATGAATATAAAAAGTTAGGATTTTCTTGGAATTCTATATTTTTAGATTCTAATTCTTTTTTAATTCTCCTCTCTAAAAAAGTATCAACAGGGTCTATAAAGATGAATTTTTCATATTCATCTTTTATATCTGATAAAAGCACTCTTATATCATGCCTATTGTCATTAGATGGAATATAAATAATATTATAACCAAGTGATTGTAAATTCTTTTCATATTCCTTCATGGAGATTCGATGTAGGAGTAATTTTTGTTTGTGAAATTTATATTGGGTAAAAAAGAGGTGTTCCTCGATTAAGTAGGTATCTATATTTTTATGTATGCCGGGTGGAGTTTGAAACAATTGATTCGGAAACAGGAACAGAGCTTCCGGGGGAGATTTTATATTTCTTCTGATTTTCCCTCCGAATAAGCCCTAAGATTATCATAGGTAAAAATACCCGTATCGTGAAAGTCATTCCAGGTTAAATTGATTGCATATCTTCCTACTTTTTTCCAGGAAACAAGTGAGATTGTTTCAATATGCCCGGTTGCCGATCCAACCTTTCCTCCATGACCACCCCTACAGGTAGCACAGGGACATTTTTTCCTCAGGTCTAAAAGTGAAAAACTAGAGGAATGCCCGTCCTTCCAATCAATATAAAGGTTTGTTTCATCATAAGAGATTTGGTTGGGAATTGTTTGCTTCATTTGCCTTTAGAATGAGTAGGGAATACATCCCTACAATTTGGCTTATTTTTTTGCAAGAGCTGCGAGGTATTCCTGACGTTTTATATCTTTTTGGGACTCATTCATAGAAAGCCATTCTCTTTTGAGAGTTTTGGTTTCGATACCTTTTAGTTCAGCAAATTTTCTGATGATTTTAGCAGTTTTTTGGTTCATAGCAATACCAATATTTCAGAATGGGTCACTCGGTCAATTTTTTTTGGTATTCTAGTAACCATGCGAATACATCTTAAATCCATAAGCCAATTTCATTGACTTAGCAATAGAGTTCTTAAAATAAGTTTGTATGAACCAAAGACTGCCAGATCGATATGACCCCATTAGTGTTGAAAAAAAATGGTTGGATTATTGGGAAAAGAATAAATCCTTTTCTCCAAATCTAAGTAGAGAGGAAAACTTCTCTATTGTCATCCCTCCACCCAATGTAACGGGAAGTCTTCATATTGGTCATGCACTCAACCATACCCTCCAGGATATATTAATTCGGATAGAGCGAAAAAAAGGCAAGGCTACGGTTTGGGTTCCAGGGATGGATCATGCCGGTATTGCCACTCAGGTAGTTGTGGAAAGAGAGCTTGCAAAAGAGGGGAAAAAACGAACCGATTTTACTCGAATAGAGTTTGAAAAAAAAGTTTGGGAATGGAAAAAATATTCAGGCGGTCAAATTACCAAACAACAAAGGTTACTGGGAGAAAGTGTAGATTGGGATAGAGAACGATTTACGTTGGATGAGGGTCTTTCTAAGGCGGTAACCAAAGTATTTGTATCCCTTTACAAAGAGGGGCTTATTTATAAAGGAGAACGTATCATCAATTGGTGTCCGGTGACTAAAACTGCTATTTCGGACATTGAGGTTGAATTCAGAGAGACAAATGGTTTTTTGTACCACATTCGTTATCCTTTAAAAGATAAGCAAAATGAATATATCGTTGTAGCAACCACAAGACCGGAAACTATGCTCGGAGATGTTGCTATATGTGCTCATCCAGATGATCCAAGATACAACTCTTACTCCAATCTTAAAGTGATACTACCCTTGGTTCACCGTGAAATTCCCTTGTTATTTGATTCATTTGTAGATAAGGAATTTGGTTCTGGGCTTGTAAAAATAACACCAGCCCATGATCTAGCAGATTTTGAAGCTGGCCAAAGATTGGGACTTACACCTATAAATATTATGAATCCAGATGCATCCTTAAATGAGAATGCTGGAAAGTTTAAAGGACTCGATCGCTTTGAAGCAAGAAAACAAATCATAGAAGAATTAAAGGCACTAAATTTAATTGAAAAAATAGAAAATTATACAAATTCAATTGGTCACAATTCTAGGGGTGGTACAATCATTGAACCATATCTTTCCACCCAGTGGTTTATAAAAATACAACCACTTGCAAAAGAGGCAATCCACGCTGTTCGTGAAAAGAAAATAGAATTTATTCCCAAAATGTGGGAAAAGACTTATTTTGAATGGATGGAGAATATCAAAGACTGGTGTATCTCAAGGCAGCTATGGTGGGGTCATCGAATCCCTGCCTATGAATGTAGTGCCTGTGGTCATTTAGAAGTTTCAGAAGTTACCCTAAATGATTGTCCTAAATGCAATACAAAAAATAGTTTGGTTCAAGATCCCGATGTATTGGATACCTGGTTTTCTTCCGGGCTTTGGCCTTTTTCCGTGTTTGGCTGGCCTGAAAACCAAATCGATTTAAAGCGGTTTTATCCCAACTCTATTTTAGTAACGGGTTTTGATATAATTTTCTTCTGGGTAGCCAGAATGATAATGTTTGGAATTAAATTCCAAAATGATGTACCTTTCAAGAAAGTATTGATCCATGGTCTCGTGAGAGATAAAAATGGTAAAAAATTTAGTAAGTCATTAGGTAATACAATAGACCCTTTACAAATGATGGAAAAATACGGCACGGATTCATTTCGTTTTTTTCTGGCGGCAAGTCTACCAGAAGGAAAAGATATTATTTTCGATGAAAGTAGATTGGAAGGTTATAGAGGATTTTGTAATAAGATATGGAACTCAAGTCGTTTTATTCTCATGAATCTTCCGGAAAATTTTTTAGAGAAAGAAATTCCTCTCTCTGATCTAGAAGCAAGTGATTTATGGATTCGGGATAGGTTCAACAAATGCTTGGATACGTATGAGAAAGCATATTCTCAATTTCATTTCTATGAAATGACCTCAGCAATTTATGATTTTATATGGGGAGATTTTTGTGATTGGTATTTGGAGCTAACAAAATCTAGAATTTATGGAAAATCCTCTGATAAATCCAAAGAGGTTGCCTTACAAAACCTAGTTGTAATTCTTAAGTCAGCACTTAATTTGCTCCATCCATTCATGCCATTTATCACAGAGGAAATCCAATCTATATTTTCAATAAAAGATCTAACTACCGGAGTGTGGATAGATAAATTTGTAATACATAATAGGGATGATGTAGAAAAAATAGAAATTGTTACAGAAATTGTAATAAGAATAAGAGCTCTTCGAGCTGGGTTAAATATTACTCCTGATAAGAAATGCAAGGTTATTGTTCAAAGTACAGATAAAATGCTTGAACAGATTATCGAAGAAGGAAAAAATTCTATCATACAACTATCTAGAGCTGAATCTTTGGAAATTAACAATTCCATAGAGATTTCTAAATCAGATTCGGTGACCCCTTTTAGCAAAGGGAAAATAATCCTTCCAATGGCAGGAATGATAGATTTTGAAAAAGAAAAAGATAGATTAAAAAAAGAACAGGATTCTTTACATTTTGATATGGATAAAATAAGAAAGAAAATTGATAACCCAGATTTTATCTCCAAAGCAAAACCTGAAATTATACAAAAAGAAAAGGAAAAATTTAATTTGCTCAAGGAAAAATTAGAAACTATAATGTTAAGTATGGAGAAATTTTCTTGAAGGTTCTTTTGATTGGAAGTGGGGGAAGGGAAAGTGCTATAGCGTATGCACTTCGAAAATCAAAACTACTCACATCTTTAAAAGTTTATCCGGGCAATGGTGGATTTCCCACTTCTGAGCGAATTCCTAAAGATTCTTTCAACTTAAAAGATAAAGATTCAACTTTGTCTTACATAAAAAATCATAATTTTGACTTTGTAATTATTGGTCCTGAAGAGCCTTTGGTGGATGGGATAGTGGATTGGCTTAATGATGAATCTATACTCTGTTTTGGTCCATCTAAGTACTGTGCAAACTTAGAGGGTTCCAAAGAGTTTGCAAAAAGTATAATGAAAGAGTTCTCTGTCCCCACTGCAGATTATGAAAGCTTCCATGAATATTCCACAGCAGCAGAATATGTTCGAACTAAAGGAGTACCTATAGTTATCAAAGCAGATGGATTGGCTGCTGGAAAAGGTGTGACTGTTGCATTTTCAATGGAAGAGGCAATGCTTGCACTTAAGGATATTTTTATTGATCATAGATTCGGTGAGAGTGGAGCAAGGGTTGTAATTGAAGAGTTTATGGATGGGGAAGAAGCATCAATATTTGCTATTTCCGATGGAGATAAATTTGTTCTTTTCCCGGCAGCCCAAGACCACAAAAGAGCATTTGATGGTGACAAAGGACCCAATACGGGGGGAATGGGAGCATATGCCCCTGCACCTATTGTAAATGAGACTGTATTACAAAATGTAAATGAAAAAATTTTTAAGCCTATTCTAAGTGGATTGAAGTCAAAAGGGTATCCTTATAAAGGTTTACTATATGCCGGACTAATGATAAAAAATAATATACCTAGGGTAGTTGAGTTTAATTGTAGATTTGGTGATCCTGAAACACAAGCACTTATGTTGCTATTAGAAGATGATTTGCTAGAAGTTATGATTGAATCGGCAAGAGGATCTTTATTGAGATCAAAACTGTCAATAAATAGCTTTTTTTCTACAGTGGTTGTTCTTGCAGCGGATGGCTATCCTAATTCCTATAAAAAAGGTATCAAATTAGCTAATTTTATCCAAGATTCAGAAGAAGTAGTCATATTTCATGCAGGAACTGAAATCGATTCTAATGAATTAATTTCAAATGGAGGACGTGTTATATGTATTGCTTCCTATGGTGACTCATTAAAAGATTCCGTAAATAAATGTTATACATATTTAAATCAATTCGAATTAAAAGATTTGTTTTTCAGAAGTGACATAGCGGTAAGAGCTCTATAATGCCTTTTTGTATTTCAGGAAACATAGATAAACTAGATCCATCTGCACTCATTAAGTTTCAAAAAAATTTTGGAATTATCTTATCACACAATCAATTTTCTAAGCAACAATACTATCTTATCCAAAATGCTTTAGCTCTCCGAAATGACTATATTCAGAGAATGACAACAATGAATAAAGAAAATTTATTAGCATTTTTATTTATTCTTAGCCAATTTGGAGATGTACTACGATCAGAGAGTCCTACAAATTTTTTGAAATTTGATGGAAACCCTTATATTCTAGAATGGAAGCAGGGAGTATTTATGATTCCTTATGAAATTTTAGATTATTTTTCTCTGGAAAAGATATTTAAAGAGCAAAACTATCTGTTTGCTCTTCTTCCCATGTTACCAATGAAAGAAAAAAAATCTTGGATCAAATGGCTTGCAATTGATTTTTCAGGTGAATATGAAAAAGATTTAGATAGAGAACTTTATAAAGTTCTTAGAACTCTCCAAAAACCATATGAAGGTAAAAGTTTGGTTTCAGAAAAAGAATTTCCTCTTCATTCTCTTTGGAAACCGGGTCAAAATCGAATCATGGATTGGTACTACAAAGGACTTACTAGTTTTTATTATTCCATGTCAGAACTTTCCCTAATAGAGAAAGATCCATTTTTACTTCATGTAATTGATGTTGTTAAAGCCGGAAAATTTGTTCTTAAAAAAGATCCAGAAAAATATAGAGAGCGGTTTGATTATAAGCTTGTGGCAACAATTGAAGGCAGTTCAATTCAATTTAGAGAATCATTGTTCACCTATGAAACAGAAAAACCGGGTGAATCAAATTTTCTATTTCATAACTTGTAGTACTATCTTAGAATTTCTCTCGGTTTAGCACCAATTTGTGGACCCACATAACCTCGTTCTTCCATTAGCTCCATAATTCGAGCAGCTTTATTGTATCCTATCCTAAGCCTTCTTTGCAGATAGCTTGCACTTGCTTTACGTTCAGTTTTAACAATATTCCAGGCTTTATCAAATGATTCCTCATCTGCATCATTTTCTTCGTCTTTAAATGATTCCTCATCTAAATTCATAGATACATATTCAGCTTTAGCGTACGTCATTGCTTCTTGGACAATTTTTTCGATCTCTTCTTCCGTTACAAAAGGTGCCTGGATTCTTTGTAGGTCAGCAGAAGTGGGGGATTTGTATAGAAAATCTCCCTTGCCAAGTAGGGTGTCAGCACCTGAATAATCCAAAATTATTTTTGAATCATTTTTTTGTGCTACATGGAAAGCCATTCTAGCAGGGCAATTTGCTTTGATGATCCCGGTGATTACATCCACAGATGGTCTTTGGGTGGCCATTACTAAATGAATACCTACAGCCCTGGCTTTTTGTGAGATACGAATGATATAATCTTCTAATTCTTTTCCTGAAACCATCATCAAATCAGAAAGCTCATCAATAAAAATTACAATATACGGCATCTTTTTATGTCTGAGTCTTGCTATCAATGAAGATCCAACCTTTTCATTGTATCCTCTAATATCTCTACATTTTAAATCAGATATCAGAGCATATCTAGACTCCATTTCCTGCACAGCCCACAAAAGTGCTTTGGTAGCTTTTCTGGGATCGGTAATAACCGGTAATAAGAGATGTGGAATATTTTCATAAAGTGACATTTCCACCATTTTGGGATCTATCATAATAAATCGAACTTCCTCAGGTGATTTACTATATATAAGATAACTAATCATAGCATTCATCGATACAGATTTACCCGATCCTGTAGTACCAGCTACTAATAGGTGGGGAAGTTTTGTTAAATCAATTGAGATTGTTTCACCCGAAATACTATCTTTACCCAATACAATATTTAAATCTGTATTGGTAATGACCAGTTCTTCCCCTTTTTCCCTTACAATGTCCCCTAGATGCACATTTTCTCTGTATTTATTGGGAACTTCAATACCAATTGTTGATTTTCCAGGAATTGGTGCTACAATCCGAATACTTTTTACAGCTAGGTATAATCTGAGTTCATCTGATAATGATGTAATACGTGATAATTTGACCCCGGGAGGTGGGCTTAACTCAAATCGTGTTACAATAGGTCCTTTCTGCCAGGCTACTATTTTGGAGTCATAACCATATTCTTTGATAATTTCGATGATTTTTTTGGCAATGTACTCAGCTTCCAGTTTAAACATTGGATCTGATCTCTTTTGGGGATTGGTTGAAAAAAGCTTTGTAGGAATTTTATAAGTTGTCTTTTTTAGGAATTGAACTGGTGGCACACTACTACTGAATGGTAACCTTGCTTCTCTTTCTTCCTCTTTTGAATCTTCATCCATGATTGGGTCTGGGTAGTATTCTTCGGGGTCATTTGATATTGTAATACCTTGTTTTACATTTGAAATAATAGAACTTTCTTCTAATTCATCTGAATCAGTGGAAAATAGCTCAGCCATCTCATCCTCAGTTACAGAATCATCAATCACTGAACTAATTTCATCGGGATCCCTTGCCTCCCAGAGCTCTTTATATACTTCTTGGTCTTCTTCTATATTATCTTCATTTATCGAGGTAGTTTCCAAGATTGGGATCGGTATAGGAGATTTAAATATTTTTGATTTTAAATCTCTACTGGCTTCTTTAAAAAATATTTCCGGTTCTATCACTTCTTCTGGAGAGTTAATTTTATCTTTGCTAAGTTTTATTTCTGTATCTATTTCACGTTTTAAGCTCTGTACACTATTTTTTAATTCTGAGATACGTAAACTTTCCGGATTGGATTTAATTTCTAAATCTTGGAATTGTATTTCAGATGTTGACTGTTTTTGAGTGTATGTTTCTATCTGGGTAACTTTTTCTGTAAAATCAGAAATTTGGGGGATTTTTCTGGAAGAACCAACTTTTCTAACTTCTATCCATGGCACTTCGTTTTCAGCTACTTGTTCATTCTTGGAATCTAATTCAGTCTCAATTTCTGGGGCTATTGAATTTACTAATTTTTCTCTTCCATTTTGGATTACTTTTTTCCAAAATTCATAATCAATTTTTTTTGGAGATTCTCTTAATATACAGATCAAACCATAAAATGCAAATCCCAAAGCCATCAATACTCTTCCTGACTTTCCTAAAATAAATTCGAAAAAGTTAGAGAGTAAACCACCTATCTTATTTCCTTCTAGCCCACGAAGTGACGAATTGTTTGATCCTATTATATGTAAAAATATTGAGAGGGAAAGAATTAGAAAGGGAAGGGAGAGTAATAATCTAAATTTGTTTGCTTCCTTTTTCTGGAATAGAATCATACCAGAAATAAATCCCACAACGGGAAGTATATAGATTGCTTTTCCAAATAAATAAAAACCTACTTTTGATACAAAATGTCCTACAACTCCAAATAAATTATTTTTTACTCCATAATCTCCCTCATCAAAAGAGTAAAAGGAGAACTGTAGTACAAATGATACTAATATTAGTACTACAGGTAAATAAACATTTTCTTTCTTTACTTCAATGGATTTTTTATTTCGTGAAGTTTGTTTTGGATTTTTTGGTGTAGTTTCAGTCATTTTATATAATCCAATTATCGGAAGAAGGGATAAAAACGTCACTATAGGAATATAAAACTTTAATTTTTATGAAAGGAAGTTGAAAAAAAGTTTAAAAAGTGGTTGTCCAAATAAGAGGAGTTGAAACATTGGTTTTTACATGAGCGAACTCTTAAATCTCTTTGGTTTAGGATGTTGAGCTGAGTATAGATCATTTACTTAAAGAATAGTAGTGCGACCCTGCCCGCGAAAGTGGGTTAAGTCAAAAGAGTGAAGGAAACTGATTGCAGTGTCACGTTGCGAAATGTGCATATTGCGAATGGTGTGTGAAATTTTTATGTAAAAGT
>CAMCZP010000015.1 GCA_945887855.1 Leptospira interrogans serovar Manilae
AAAGGATCCAATGGATTTGGATATGGTACCACAGCCGAAGAAGTTACAGAAGGAATTGATTTAACAGGAAAAACTATACTGATTACTGGTTGTAATTCAGGACTAGGAAAAGAATCCATGCGGGTTCTCTCTCTACGGGGAGCCACCATAATCGGACTCGGAAGAACCAAAGAGAAAGTAGAAGAGGCCTTCAAAGAAGCGGGCGTAAAACAGAGTAAGGCTTTTACTTGCGAACTCTCAGATCCAAAAAGCGTAAGACAGTGTGTGGAGGAAATCAAAAAAGAAAACTCCAAAATAGATGTACTACTTTGTAATGCAGGGATCATGGCACTGCCTAAACTAGAAAAATCCAATGGATATGAGCTACAATTTTTTACAAATCATATAGGCCATTTTATATTGGTAACAGGACTTCTTGATTCTCTCACGGAGAATGGTCGGGTTGTCATGCTCAGCAGTGCAGCTCACAATGCCGCTCCTAAAGATGGAATTGAATTTGACAATCTCGCAGGAGAAAAAAGTTACAGTGCATGGACTGCCTACGGTCAATCCAAGATTGCCAACCTACTCTTTGCCAAAGAACTGGCACGTCGTTTTCAAGGATCCAAAAAAACTGTCTATGCAGTACACCCTGGCGTAATACCAACTAATCTGGGAAGACACATGAACCCCATCGCTATAGCAATCTTTGGACTCTCCAAACATCTATTTCTCAAATCTATCGAGCAGGGCTCTGCTACACAGTGTTATACAGCAACCAATCCTAACGTAATACAAAACTCAGGATCATATTTCGCAGATTGTAATGTGGCTGTTACCAGAAAAGAAGCGGAAGATGTGGATTTAGCCAAAAAGCTCTGGGAAGTTTCCGAGGGAATTGTTTCAAAGCTGTAAATTTAAAATAGTTTGAAATTCCCTTAAAATACTTCATCTAAAGTTAATACGATGTTTAAAACTATCAAGGTAAGCAAAATTACTACTCAGATTTCTGATTTGAAATCTGGGTAATAAATAAAGGCATTTCCAATCTTAAAATTTCTTGAATTCAGGTTCAAAATATGGTATATTGAAATTATGGGACATGCACTTCCAAAAGAAAGGGTTTCTGTAGAACAGTATTTGGATCTTGAGAGAAAATCTCTTGAGAAAAGTGAGCTTATCAATGGGGAAATCTATTCCATGACAGGAACTACCCGAAAACACAATCGAATTGCTTTAAATTTAGCGAGTTATTTAGACAATATCTTAAGAACTAAATCATGCAGGGTATATATCTCTGATTTACGTGTTCATGTGGAAAAAACAAATTTAATTACATATCCGGATCTAGTTATCACCTGTGGAGAAGAAATTCTTCGAGATTCATATAAAGATACTATTCTGAATCCAAAATGTATCATAGAAATATTATCTGAATCTACAGAGAAGTACGACAGAGGAGATAATTTTTCTCACTACCAGAAAATTGAATCCTTAGAGGAGTATATACTAGTATCACAAGATTCTTTTAAAGTAGAGTCCTTTTTGCGAAGCACTAAGGAAACCTGGGTCTATACATGTTTAGAGGGAATTGAGTCAGTTCTTGCAATCCGATCGATAGGTGAAGAAGTTTCTCTTAGAGTGGCGTATAGTAATACAGAAGATTTGTGAAGGGATTACCCTATCGGTGTAGTATGTTTGAGCAATTTATATGTATCATTATATAAGTCTACTTACTTTTTTCAGGAAAGAGATCCTTCAATGGTAATACGAAACCTTTCATCCAATCTCCTGGAGTTATGGTATCGTTGATATGAAATAATCTTGCCGTACTATCTGTGTAGTACACCTGAATTGTTTTTCTCTTTGGAAATACAAGCCAAACTTCCCTTGCTCCATTCTGCAAATAATCTTCAATTTTTATTAGCATTCGATTTGCATCGTTGGAATCTGAAATGATTTCTACCATAAGTGGAAGAGAAGAAGAAGGGATCTCCTCATCAGGAATGGGCTTATCTGACCAACCCAAATCAGAGGAATAGCGGGTGTCTTCCCCAAAACGAATACCTGATTCCCCTCCCGTGACTTCTCCATACCCTCCATTTTGGATCCAAAACTTAATTAAGAAAAAAAGATCTCCAAGGGTTTTACCATGTATAGGATAAGAATATGTCATTTCAATAGGCTCTCCTCGGTACAGTTCAAAACGATTCCATTTTTGGGGCTCATCTATCATTTGTTGAACAGTTAGTTTTTCAATGGTTGCCGTCATAATTTCAAGATGAATGATAAAAATAAAAATGTCAAGGGAATTACCTATATTCGAAAGAGAGAGAAAGATTTCTATGAAATACTATTACTCAGATTTCTATTTAGAAATCTGGAAAAAAGCATTTTAGCATACTAACCAGACCGCTCCGCGGGGCTTTTTGCAGGGCAAAAAGTCTCACGATTAGATATCTATTAAAATGTATTTGAATGAATTATTAATTGATTCACTGTTTCATAATCCAGCAAAGTTTTATGAAAAAATCTACCTTTAGAAAAGTATTTGAACATATAAGTATGAGAAAGCAGAATATTAAAAAAGGATTATCAGAATTTGTTCACACTCTTTAAAATATTCATTTACATCTTCTTACTAATTACAATTCTCTCTTGCGGTGTAAATGACTCGGATGCTATTGATGGGAAAGCTGTCTGCATTGAGCTTCAAACTATTATGTATTTGAGAACCCAAGAAATAGCGATAAAGAATAATAGAACATCTCCATTTGATCCAATAGGAACTATCTTACCTTTCAGCCTGTGCAGTAGTGATACTATTTTGGGTATAAATACAATTTACTCGGAAAAGGAAGTAAAAAAGTGTAAAAATTTATTACTTGTATTTCCTTTTCAAAATGAATCCGATGCCTACCTAACGTATTTGTACTACTTAGCACCGGAATTATGCGGTCTTAATAAAAATAACTTGTTCAAAAATTCACCCAACAGTAAGCTCAAAAGTGATAATTTTTGATAGATAAAATCATTCTAAAAGGGATTTTACTCATAAATTTAAAATCCCAAGAGAAATCACACATACAAAATCTCTCTCAGGTAATTCAAAACATATTATTTTCTTTTATTCATCCAAACTGAATTCTAGCAGTAAATAGTTTGATAGCTTTAAGAATATGATATTCCAGTTCCTCTTGTTGTTTTTCTCCGAGGTTTAAGCCCTCAATTTCAATTACATCCTCTATTAGTTTAGATAGTTTTTTCTCATAGAAACCCACTTCTTGATCTCCAAAATCATCATCATAAAAAGAATCAAATTGCTGTTGTTCCTCTTCGCTAAATCTTCTTTTGTTTATTTCTTCTTTGTAGGGAACCAAATAAAAAGTATCACGGGTAAAGAATTTACCAGAAGAAATTCCTATATGTTCGTAGTACTTCTTAAGAGTCTCATTTCCTTTATGTGCTCTAAAAAATTTCTCGAATTGGTCTAAATGTTCTTTTCTAGGAATGATTATAAAATCACGAAATCCGTGAACTCTATTTCTCATGGAATAGATTGGAATTGGTTCTCCTATTTCGTTAGCAATGGAGTAAAGTTTATCGGTGTATCTATCCTGAGGAGAACGATCTCTAAAGTTTATTAAAATAATAGATTTTCCACTTCGATATAATTCCTTAATCTCTGAAGAATAGATATGCTTTGATGACTGTTTCTTATTGCTTTCCTTAAAACCATTATCTGGATCAAGAAATATAATTTCACTAGTTTGTAGTACGGAAAGAGATTTAGAAATCCATTCTTTTCTTTTTTCTAATGACAAATCTGGATTTCCTTCCACATGGGGAATTGGTTCAGAGAAGTAAGAAACACCTTTCCGAAAGAGATCCAAGGACTCTAAAGAAGAAATAGAAATTTGGTTATTTTCAATCAATCCTTTGAGCTTTGTAAATAATTCCGGATCTAAATTTTTATATTCTTCCTCTGTAATCCAATTTTTCTTTTTTCCATCTTTATCAGATTCAGTATCCACTACCTTCTCAGTAGGAACACACCAGTTGATCCCAATGCGTAGTCCCGTTTCCTTCTCTATGTTTCTAAGAAGTAAAAATTTAAAAAAATCTGTAATATCTGCTGTGTATTTATCCTGCATATTTGCCCTCACTTATTCTATTATTATAAACCCTTCCCCGGACAAAAACTATTTTTCATTGACGATTCTAATTTGAGGACTATCCTAGGGTAGAGGATAAAAATGATTATTTTACATGGAATTTATGACAATGGAAAAATAGAAATTACTGATAAAGATTTACCAAATGTTCGAGCTGAGATAGAAATTATTCTCAAAGAGAAAAGTTGGCAAAGAGATAATTCTAGAATTAAATTGCAAAAACAAGTTCTCGCATCTGATGTTATCGTTAATTTGAGATCTGAAAATTGAAGTTGTTTATAGATACATCCTCCCTAATAAAGAAATATATTGAGGAAAGTGGATCTGATGAATTAATAAGTTTAGATAGTATCCAGCTTGCTTCGGTCAAACATTCAGACTCATCTAAATTTGTAACATCAGATAAAAAATTATTTGATTCAGCTCAAAAAGAATTAAAAATAGAAACTATATTCATTTAATAAACCCTTCCCCGGACAAAAATTATTTTTCATTGACAAAACTCAAAATCAACCCTAAATAATATATTATGATACATAAAATATTAAAATTAATTATCATATTATTACTTAGCACTTGTATAAATGATCTTGGACAGCCCTTTCGGGAAGCAGAACACAGAATAGATAAGGATAAAATCTCCAGAGAAGATGCCAAAAAGCAAATCACGGGAGCATTGGCTTTATTTTATTCTTCCTGTCCTACAAATTCCAGAAGTGGATTGAATCCTGGATTAAATTGGCAAATACTGCTTGCAGAAAAAAATTGTAAACAGGATACATTCCCCGGAATCAGTGGATTAACAGATTTGATTGAAGGAGATGAATATTTCCGATTAGGTTGTGCTGAATATAATTATCTAAGCAGAAAAGGTGTAGGTATTTGCACTTTTTCTATTTTGAATATGAAATGTGATACAATTAACAATTTATACAATATTTTAAGCAAAACAGCTCAGGATTCTTATTTTGCTACCTTTAGTTTTTGTAATAAAGTATTGAAAAATGAAAATTATTTCCCAACTTTCTTTCTTTGATTTTTAAGTTTATAATTAAAATTATATTCTAAAATAACTTATATATTTTTACTTTTTCTTCTCTCCCCCTAATATCAACTTCATCTATAAATTCTCCCCTCTTCTCATCATACAAATTCCATACATCTTCTGATACTAAGATTTGAGTTGCATATTTTTTATTTAATTGTTCAATTCTAGATGCGAGATTTACAACATCCCCTATTATTGTATACTCTGTTCGTGATGCAGATCCTACATTTCCTGTAACCGCTTTTCCCGCATGAAGGCCTATCCCGACTTTAGTTACCGGAATATTACAAAATAATTGATACGTTTATCTTCATATTTTAATCCCATGCTAGTGCCTGTAGGCTCTCAAGTACTATACTAATTTTTTTCATCTTATCTTCGAATAAAACAATCAGGTTGAATGAAAATCTTTATCAAGTAAAAATTATTTATTTAATTTAAGAAATCTGGTAAAATTATTTCTAAATGGATTAATTATATTCAATTGGAGTTAATCAAAAGTATAAAAGATCTGTGAATATTCCCCTATCATTCCTTTTTTTTTATTTCATTTATATTTTACTGGTTTTTATGAGGGTATTTTTTTTAATAAATGGGTAGGAGAGAGAATGAGAAACTTAAAATATATTTTATGGATTTTGATATTTTTCTTTATAAATATACCGACTAGTTCTCTTTTAAATGCTGAACCTGTTTTCCAAAATAAGGATAGGTTAAATTCTAGAAGAACCTATCTAAATTGGCATCAGGGATTAGGGCTAGCTGCTTGGGGAAGTTGGCTTGCTACAAACATAGCAGGAGAAGCCAAATACAATGAAGATAAATCTTTTTATAAATTAAGAGACACACTTCCTTCGCAAATTTTAACTTCTTATTTAATAGAACCTTCAAATGATAAGCTTTTACTTTACACGATTACAAAAAATTATCATGAAGAAGGGACAAGCGAACATGGGAAGTTGGCATATCTTACGGTAGGATTATATTCTGCTTCAGCCTACTTTGCATTCATGGCTCCTGGAAAAATTGATGATACACACACTGAGGGATGGAGTACGATATTTACCCACAAGGCTATGATTTTTGTTCATCTACCAGCAATGCTCGCTCTACCGACATTGGGTCAAAAACTAGAACATGGCACTGCACAAGATTTAGAAAATATGAGAAATGTTGGTTGGTTGGGATTTTCAGTACTCACTATTTCTATAGCAAGTTTTTATTTTTAAAAAAGGATTTTACTTTGAAACATTTTTATATATTGGTAGTACTTTTATTTAGTATAAGTGAGACTCTTTTTTCACAAGAGAGCAAGGTTACAGATGGAATAAAATCTTTCAATATTAAGTTTTATGTAGCACATCCTTGGAAAAATGTTATAGGTGTATGCAATGAACCAAAACTAGAATCATTCAAATTGATTGGAGGTAAGGACATTCCTACAATCTCTTCTCCTTTTATAGTTAAATGTTCACTATTAAATATGAAAACTGGAGATTCCAATAGAGATTCTCATATGTTGGAAGTCTTAGGGTATCCTGAAAGTAAAGAAATTGTATTTTCTGTAACAAATACACAAGTGGATAAGGATTTGAACTATAAAATTTCAGGGGATATTAGCATTAAAGGTAAGTCAAAACCTATTGTTTTTTTAGCTAAACTAAGTAAAGAAGGCTCTTTCCGTGTTAATGGAAGTTTTGAAATTTTATTATCTGATTTTTCAGTAGAAAGACCGGCTCTACTATTTGTACCAATCAAAGATTCTGTTAGGGTAGAAGTGGGAATTTCACTTTGATCTAATTTATCGTACACTCTATTTGAATGATAGTCTAATTGGATTATAAATGTAGGAATATTTGTTACTCTGAGTATCCTTTTCGTTTAGTTAGACGTCGCACAATAAATCTATTTGGTAACACAGATTCCAATAAATAATTTTCTAATCCTGTATATTCTTTTTCAATTATACGAGCTAATATTTCTGCTAAATAGTTTGTATAAAGGATTCCTTTCGATCCAAATCCAGTAAAGATATACAATCCATCATGGTACTTGGCATTCTCTTTACCTAGTCCCCTTCCTCCTTTGTATAGATCTATATATTCAGATTCAAAATACTCCAGGTCTGGAACTGGACCAATGATTGGTAGATGATCAGGTGTGGTAGCTCTAATGCCTGCACGTCCTAAAACTTTATCAAAATTTATTTTATTTGAAATACTAAACTTATTTTTAATTTTATCTATTAGTTCTATAGAATCATTAATATTGATATTTAAATTTTCTATATCTTTTTGATAGGTTGCTCCTAAGATAATATAGTTTTTTTGAGGAATTAAATAACAATCATCTAATACATAAATATGTTCTAAGGTATATGGAAAAATTTCTTCATTCAAATAAATTATTTGTCCTCTAAACTTACGAATAGGAAGCCATTTTGTTAAATTAAATTGATTTGAATCAATAGAATTAGCTAGAATAAGCACATCAGATTGGTATTTATTCCCTTTGGAATCCTCTATATTCCATAAATTATTATGATAAGTAAAATTTAAAATATTTGTATTTAGTTCTATTTTAATAGGATTTGTAGCAGTAGCAAAACTAATATTCGAATTACATAGTGATACAGGATCAATCCATGCACCAGAAGGCAAAAAAAGACCTTCTCTTTTAAAAATTAGATCATATTTATTCTTAAATAAAGGATTTAAATGATGGGAGTCAATCCCCTTTTGTTTTCTCGCTATATCTTCAGTATAAGTAAATAATCCAATCTTACCATATCTGAAATCTTTCAGTTTGCAGTAATTAAGAAGAATTCTTTGTAAATGGAAGTAAGCATTGAGTTCAAGTAGCGATATAGAACTTTTATCAGCAGTGATATTTGGATTGATGATTCCAGCAGGATTTCCAGATGTTTTAAGAGCCAGATTTTCTTCTCTTTCAATTAGTAAAACAGTATGATTTCTTTGAGATAAAGAATTTGCAATTGCAGTTCCAGCAAGCCCTCCTCCAACAACTATAGTGTTTGCATTTTTATATCTTTTTGTACTACTAAGACTGAAATATGGGAATTGTAGTACATCTTTTCTACTTTGATTTTTTTTCCCATGTAACATCCATTTTTTTGTACCAAATCCCTTTAATTTTTGTATTTCATATCCAGCGGATATAGCATTTTCTTTTACAAACTTTGCAGTAGAGTAAGTCGTGAATATTCCACCCTCTTTAGAAAGTCTAAATAGCTCCTTGAAGATTTCTATGTCCCACATTTTAGGATTTTTTGAGGGAGAAAAGCCATCGAGATACATTACATCAATTTCAGCTCTAAGATTTTTTAATATAGAGGATACATCCCCAACCAATAGGTGCAGACTTAAAGATTCATTTGCAAATTTTAGGATATGACTTCCAGATTCAATGAATGCGTATGAATTTAGAAAATCTCCAGTTAAATCCTCTGATAGATCCAAGCTGTTATAGATATTTTTTAGAACAGCAATCGGGAGTGGATTTTCTTCAATGCTGATATACTGTAGGCTTTTTTCTTTGAACCCTGATTCCTTCCATGCCATTAAAGTGGCTAAAAAATTTATACCAGCTCCAAATCCCAGCTCCAAAATTTGAAATTGCGTGCTTGCCTGCCATCTCTCACGTATTGAGATAGAATCTAAAAATATATAATTTTTTTCTTCCCATCCACCATCTTTTGACCAATAGATATCTTCATACTTTAAAGAGAAGAGTTCACTTTGTTCTCTGATCTCATAAAATTCCATATTTACTGATGGTTATAGGGCTGAACTGAGATTCGAGCGTATTTTAGATTTTTTTTATCTAAAAAATAATTCACAGATTTATGCCCTCAATAAATCTACTCATAATATGTCTAAGAATAGTACAAACGATTTAGAAGGTACGAAAAAATCCAATGGAGAGCAGGGACTTATATCATCAACTATCTCATTGATTTTTATAATATTGGTAGTTTTTGCTTTTAAGTCATCCATTTTAGATGCTAATAACATTCCATCTGGATCCATGCTACCAACATTGAAGATCGGTGATTTTCTTTTTGTAAATAAAATGCGCTATTCCTTCAGAATGCCATTTTCAGAGTCAGAACTATTTAGATATGATAACCCCAAGAGAGGAGATATTGTAACATTCATTCCTCCCGATCGTGCAATTCAGGAAGACATCCAATACGACTCCGAATCTGGACTCATCACCAGAAAACCTAACCAAATACCTATCATTGGAAATATATTTGCCAAACGTTTTGTAAAAAGAGTTGTAGGAATGCCAGGAGATGAAGTACGTATCACTCAAAAGAAAATGAAGACAGACCAGGGAGACTATGTAAATTATACATATATTGAGTATAAGGAATCAGGTTCAAATGAGTACAAAACTTACAGCCCTACTCCAGTTCCCAATGGGAGAGAGCTTAAAGATTTAGACAACACAAGAGCTATAGGTAGGGCTCTCTATGTAGAAACTAAGAGGGATTTTAATCACTTTGTAATAGAGGGGCATCATGATTCAGCTTCTGCCTATGGATACATACGCAGAAATTGTCCTGATTCTATATGTGTCATACCAGAAGGATACTATATGGTCATGGGTGATAATCGTGATGATTCCAGCGATTCTCGATTTTGGGGATTGGTAAAACGTGAAGATATACTTGGAAAGGCATTTATTATTTACTTCTCCATCAATTGGAAAGACTACACCTGTATGTTTAGAGATATACCTGAAGACAATGGAGAAGATTCTTACCAAGAGTTTCGATACAGCAATGAAGAGATGTTAAAACACTGTGATAATTCAGAATTGGATGGAAATTTTGCGCATGAGACTATTTTGGAATGGTTGTACCGAACTGTTCGCTATAGGATCATTCGAATGGATGTACGATGGACACGCATTGGTAGAATTTTGCAGTGAGTATTTGGGATTTATCTAGTTTAGGAACAGAGTTTGGAATTATTTTTATAGGGTTTGTATTTGGGGGTAATTATTTAGATGAGCAGTTTCAATTCGCTCCCATTGGTATTATGTTGGGAAGTATTCTGGGTTTTGCAATCGCTATCTATCATATCATTAAACGTACAAATGATTTCAAAAATAAAAATAAAAAGTAAAGAAAATCTCCATGGAATCAGGGAAAGTCTTGTTGCATCTGGATTAAAATATGAAAAAATTTAATATTCTATTTATAATCATATTTATACTCACTTGTAGGTTCTCAGATTCTCTTCCGGAATCCACACTTAAAGTAGCAATTCCTTCTGATGTTACTTCTATGGATCCTCTATTTGGAGTAGATCTGGTATCTTCCCGGGTCAATAGGCTGATTTTTAGAAATCTATTCACACAAATAAATGAACGAGTAGTTCCTGATTTGGCTGAATCATTTAGCTTCCCAATGCCAGGTGTAATCCATATCAGATTAAAAGATATTGCAGACACAACAGGTCTCCCTATCAAATCTTCTGATGTTGTCTATTGTATACGAAGATTGATCACAGAAGACAATCCTAAAAAAACATTTTTTAGTTCCATAGATTCTGTGGAAGAACTCAATGAGCGTGATTTAGTGATTTTATTTACCGGAAAGAAATATAAGCTTTTAGAACTTCTTTCTTTGCCTGGAACATCCATATACTCTGCAAAGAACCATAAAGAAAATCAAAGTTTTACTTCCTATGGAGATTACGCTTTAACAGAATGGAAACGAGGGGATTTTTTATTTTTAACTTCTAATAGAAAAGGTGTAGATCTTCCTCCGAATATTCATTTAAGGGTTCTAACAAATTCAGCAACAGGCTTATTCTTATTTATTCGAAAAAGGTTGGATATTTTTAAAATACCTTACTATCTAATGGAAAATCCTTTTTCTAAAGGAACCAAAATAGCAAATGTTAAAGGAAAATCTATTCAATATGCAACAATTCAATGGGGTGATCCTTGTTTTGATGCTAAGTTTAGGTTAGCACTCAATTTTGCAATTGATAGAAAATCAGTAATACAAAAAGTATTTCATTCGCAGGCGGAAGAACTATATTTGGCATTTCCCTCTGAATATACACCTGATGATTTAAAGTTAGAAAAATATAAATATTCATATAATGTTGAAAAAGCTAAAAAATATCTCAGTGAATCGGCCTGTTATCCTAAGATTTTAGAGCGAGAATTGGATATCAGGATGAGAGCTGATGATGAAAATAAAGCCAAAGGTTTAGTAATACAACAGTACCTTACAGATATTGGTCTAAAAGTAAAAATAAATCCTATGGAAAAAGCTGTACTATACAAAGAAAATGGAGAAAAAAAGGGTGATATTACAATTTTAACCTGGTATTTAGACTACGACTCAACTTTAAATTTTGTAGATCCTCTTTTTGCATCAGATTCAATGGGAAATGGTGGAAACAGAGCTTTTTATTCAAATGAAGAAATAGATAATATCATTAGCAAATCAAGAATAGAGGGAGAATTAGAGAAGGAAGACCAAGAGCGTATCATGGAAATTCTAAGCAAGGAAAATCCCTGGATTTATCTCTGGACAATCTATGAAAACTATATGGTTTCTGATAAAGCATTTAAATATGAATATTCAGAAAACTTATTATTTTAATTACAAAAATCATATTTATCATTCTACAAAATTTCTTTCTTTTTCAGTTGGCTTAAAAATATTTACAAATAGAAACATATTCGGATTAAAATCTTATGAGACAAATTAAAACAGTAACAGTTTTGGGTGCTAATGGTGCTATGGGTGCCGGGAGTGCAGGGGTAATTGCTTCTTTTGGTGAAGCCAAGGTTTATATGTTAGCACGTGATCTTGACAAAGCTAATGAAGGTATTACAAAAGCGGTTAAATCTGTAAGAACAGATACAATTAAAAATAGAATGGTTGCTGGAACATATACTAATGATCTTGCAAAGGCTGTAGCAGAGTCAGATTGGGTCTTCGAACTAGTAGCCGAAAGTTATGATGTCAAAGAAGCAATAAATAAAGACATAGCTAAAAATAGAAAGCCCGGTACGATCATATCCACTGTATCCTCAGGACTTTCCATTGAAAGATTATCACAATCATTTGATGCAGATGGGCAAAAGCATTATTTTGGAACCCATTTTTTCAACCCTCCCTATAAAATGATACTATGTGAACTTGTATCTCACAAAGGTTCTGATCCTACTATTAAAAAAGAACTAGGTCACTACTTAGAAAAAACTCTTGGCAGAGCTGTAGTTTATACAAATGACACACCCGCATTTGCTGGAAATCGAATTGGATTTCAGCTCATGAATGAAATTGCTCAATATGCAGAGAAATATGCAGATAAGGGTGGTATTGCACTCATGGATGCAATTATGGGTGGATTTACCGGGCGTGCAATGGGCCCACTTGCAACAGTAGACTTTGTTGGTTTAGATGTACATAAGGCTATTGTAGATAACCTATATGAGTTTACAAAAGATGCAGCACATGAGACTTTTAAAATGCCGTCATACGTTCAGAAACTTATAGATTCCGGAAACTTAGGTGCAAAATCAGGGCAGGGTTTTGTCAAAAGGTCTAAAACTTCAGATGGCAAAAGAGAAAAATATGTTTATAATATAAAAACAGGAAGCTATGATCCCTATCCCAAGTTTGATATTCCATTTGTCACACAAGCTTCTAAAAAAATCGGAGAATCAGACTATTCGGGAGCAATGCAAGTGATTAAATCAGCTTCTGGTTTAGAGGCTGATCTCTGTAGATATTTTTTAGCAAGATATATTAGCTACTCCTTATCCATTGTGGGTGAAGTTGTTGAAAATAAAGAAAATGCAGATAAAGCTATGGGATTTGGATTCAACTGGGTTCCAGCATCTGCTTTTGTTGACTTTTTAGGTGGAGTTGGTGAGACCATCCAGCTAATTGAAAAAGCTAAGATTCCCGTACCAGCTGAATTGTCAAAAGCTGATAAGAGCAAGCCATTTTATCAACTAAAAGATGTTCTGGATGCCAGAGCACTTTTCAGAGCATAACTAGGAGGAAAAGATGTCAAATGAAGTATTCATTTTAGGTGGAGAGCAAACAGATTTCCAAAGAAATTGGAGCAAGGAAGGAAAATCCTTCATGGCAATGCTTCGAGAAGTTGTAGAAGATTCTCTTATAAAAGTAGGAATGGATTATTCAGAGATCAAACGTCTCAATGATGCCAACCGTGTTGCCGTTTATGTTGGTAACTTTGATGCTGAGCAATATACCACCCAGGGTCATCTAGGGGCTTTTCTTACAGAAGTTAACCCTGCATTCAATGGAGTTCCCGGAGCAAGATACGAAGCGGCCTGTGCGTCAGGTTCCGTTGCTTTAGATTCTGCATCTACACACTTGCGTGCTGGAGATTATGATGTAGCAATTGTTGTTGGCATTGAAGTAATGAAAACAGTTAGCTCTGCAATTGGTGGAGATTTTTTAGGAACAGCAGCTTACTATGAAAAAGAAGCAAAAGGGATTGAATTTCCATTTCCAAAACTTTTTGGAAGATTAGCAGATGTTCTCTTGGAAAGATATAAGTTAAAAGAAGAGGTTTTCATGGATGCATTGGCTGAGATTTCTAGAATCAACTATGCAAATGCCAAAAGAAATCCTAAATCACAGACCCGCTCTTGGTTTATGAACAAAGAGCATGCTTCCGCAAGAGGTGGTGAAAATAATATGTCGGTGGGTGGTAGATTATGTATCACTGATTGCTCACAAGTCACTGATGGCGCTGCTGTAGTTGTACTTGCATCCCCTTCTTATGCCTCTGAATATGCAAAGAAAAAAGGGATTAGCCAGAGTGATATTCCTAAAATTAAAGGATGGGGTCATAGAGTAGCACCAATTACATTTTCTGCAAAAGTAGCAGAATCAGAAGGTAATAAATATGTAGTACCTTGGACTAAGCAAACTGTAGATGATGCATACAAAAGAGCGGGTTTAACAGTTAACGACATCCATGTATTTGAAACACATGACTGTTTTACATCCTCCGAGTATGCGGCAATTTCAGCTTTCGGTATTTCAGAACCAGGGAAAGAACATGAAGCTATTCAGTCAGGAGTTATTGACTTTAAAGGAAAAAAACCTATCAATCCAAGTGGTGGTTTAATTGGAGTGGGTCATCCTGTTGGAGCCAGTGGAGTTCGAATGATTCTGGATCTATATAAGCAAGTAACAAATACCGCTGGAGATTACCAAGTGGAAGGTGCTAAGAATGGCTTGATGTTAAACATCGGCGGCTCAGCAACTACTAATATGGTGTTTATAGTAGGAAAATAGTTTACATTGTATCTTCCCCGACACTACAAAGTAGATCGAAAGAGAGCCACTAATTTTACACCTTACATTTTATTGGTTCTTTTGATTGCACTTGGTTTTGTGTTCTTTAAAAAACGCAAAGAGATTCAGCTTCTCTTTGCTGGGAATATCCCTCAAAAATATGCGAAAACAGAAAAGAAAATCATTGATACAATGATCAATGGGAAATTGGAGAAAGAATTAGCATCTGAGTTTTCTTCAATCAGCCAAAGTTATTTACAAGTAGAACCCATCAATCCGTCTTCACACCATGCTGTTGCAAAATCATTTTACTATGATTTAATTGCCACTGGTTTTGATTTTAGTCTTAAGAGGCTCATGAGTTTTGTAATAGACTCACAAAACTCTGATAAAGAAATTGAAAAGTATTACACTCCGCTTAACTCCATGTATAGAAATGCCCTTAGAGCAAAGATATTTTCAGATGACTTCAGGGAAAAACATTCTAATATTTTATTAATACTTTTATTTGAAACTTTTGAATCACGGAAAAAACCTTCATTCATTTTAGAAGAGCTTGGTAAAATAGAATATGAAAGGATAAGCCCTGATTTGCGATCAGTTTATCTTTGGTTAAGTTTTATCGCATCTGTAAACTCAGGTGATATGGATGCGTTAGAACTCATGAAAGAAAGAAATAATAACTTACAAGATGGATTACAGATAAAAATAAATGAAAGAGAAATTTTATTTTTAAAAGGTGTTTCGTCATATAATAAGAAAGAATTTGTTAAATCTCTAGAATTGCTTCGGGAAGCAAAAGGAAGTATGGATGACTTCATTACTATCCAAGCAATCAAACTAGAAGCGAATATATTTCATCAACAAAATTTACATGAAAAAGCAATCTCTATCCTGGAAAATCTATACGAATCAACAGGCCGAAAAGATGAGTCTATAAGATCTAAAATATCTCAAATCATACTTACTAAACCGGGACTTCGAACTAAATTACAATGAAGGAAAATAGTCATAAAATTTCAGGAAGAATTGTAACACATGAAAAAATATATCTAGGAACAATAGAATATAGCACCTCTACTGGATTGATAGAAGTTGTAAAAGAAGGAATAGATTCAGATTCTACTCAATACTCTCTGGAAGATGTGATGATCTTCCCAGGTTTTGGAGATATTCATATTCATGCGAGGGAAGATGTTTCTGGAAAACATACCTATAAAGAAGATTTTGTATCATCAGGATATGCCGCAATCAATGGTGGAGTAATACATGTAGCTGATATGCCCAACAATCCTATCCCCCCAGTAGATGATCAATCATACCAAAAAAAAGAAGAATTAACACATAAGTCCCCTATTCATATCACACTGTACGCTGGGATCGGCCCTGATACCCAACCATTGGATCGTACTGTTCCCTATAAAGTTTTTATGGGCCCATCTATAGGGGAGCTTTTTTTTAAAGATAATATTACCTTAGAGAATACAATTAAAAACTACCAGGAGCTAGATGTAAGTTTTCATTGCGAAGATCCCGAAGTTCTTGAAAACTCTAAATCAGAGAAGACTCATGAAGATCGCCGTCCTAAAAAAGCTGAAATTTTAGCAACGGAGTTTGCCCTGTATTTAATTGAAAAGTATAACTTAAGAGGTAAACTCTGCCATTATTCAACAGGGGAAGGATTGCAAAAGATTCTAGCTGCTAAAAAAAGAGGAGTGACAGTAACATGTGAAGTAACCCCCACTCATTTATTCTTTGATAGGTCTATGCTAACGGAAGAAAATTCTATATGGTTTCAAATGAATCCTCCGCTGAGAGATCCCGAAGATAAAGAAATACTTTTAAATGCTCTCAAGAATGGGGATATTGATTATCTAGCAACAGACCATGCACCTCACTCTATTGAAGAAAAAAAACAGGGTATAAGTGGAATTTCCCAGCTAGACACTTATTCGCTATTTGTCACACATCTTTTGTTAGAAAAAGGGCTAGATCCTAAGACAATAGCAATGGTTTGTTCTAAAAATCCAGGAGATTTTGTGAGACCGTATCTTCCGAAAAAATTTGGAATGGGATTTGGAGAATTACAGGTTGGGTATTCTGCATCTTTCACACTTCTGAATCTAAAAAAACCATTTCATTTCCAGAAAGAAAATATAAAAAGTAAAAGTGGTTGGTCACCATTTGAGGGCTTTCACTTTCCTGGATCTGTGGAAGCACTCTACTTTCATGGGAAAAAGATAGAATAATAAAAAATTATTTTTTAAAAACTAAAAAATAAAAATCTAAGTTTCCCCTATATGAAAATAAGGTATCCTTTTTTTTAAGTATCTCTAATCAATTTTTCATAGACAGCAACTCTTTTTCCAGTTACAATGTCCAAAATAGAAAAGGGATCCGCAAGTTATGATCATTGTTGAAGGCGTTAACCATATAAATATAGCCGTTACAGACCTAAAGGCTTCAGTAAAATTTTATTCGGATCTGTTTGATTTCGAAGTCATTGACGACTCTCACAAGGGCCATGTAGTGATGACTCTCGATCCAATTAAAGTGAAATTAATCAAAGTAGAGAAAGTAGAGAACCAACTTTCAGCTTTAAAACAGCCCACAGTCAGTTTTATTATGGATGTAGATGATTTCACAGAAGCCATTAGTGAAATAGAAGAAAAAGAAATCCAAATAGTAAGAGGTCCTGAAGCTACTGAAACTGGTGGTGAGACCCTTGTATTTAAAGATCCTGATAGCAATCTAATTGAAATTTATTATCCATCTTAAGATGGGTAGTTCAAAGACTTAAGTATGTACAATTATAAGGGGGTAGTATGAATTATCTCCTTATAATCTTCTTTCAATAAACATCATCACCTAAGATGGAAATAAAACCTACCAAAGAACTCATTAAATCATCAAAAGAACTAGTCGAGAGGTTTCAGACCAGGTGGTCTTTGCTCAGCCTCCAGACAGATTATGATAGACTGCAATCCTTAAAAGAAAAAGCAAAGACTTCAGAATTTTGGAACAATACTGAAAAAGCACAGGAAGATACTAAATTACAAAATTCAATTGAGAAAAAACTATCTCCCTGGTTAGAAATCAGGCAGGAAATCTTAGATTTTCCTGATTTAATTGAAATGACGATTGAAGAAAAAGGGGACACTGCCCTAGAGGAATTGAATAAAGATTTTAGTTTCTTGTCTTCAAAGTTAGAAGATTTAGAAATTCTGGGTGCTTTGAGTGGTCCCGATGATGCCAGCAATGCATTTTTTAATATCCACCCTGGTGCAGGAGGAACGGAAAGTCAGGATTGGGCAGAAATCTTGTTTAGAATGTATAGTCGCTACTTTGAAAGCAAAGGGTTTAAAGTAGATATGGTGGATTACCAGGAAGGAGAAGGTGCAGGCTTAAAAAATGTAACACTCCACGTTCAAGGTGAATATGCTTTTGGATATCTCAAAGGGGAAAATGGAGTACACAGATTGGTTCGTATTTCACCATTTGATTCCAATAAAAGACGTCATACATCATTTGCATCTGTTCATGTGGAACCAGAACTTGATGATAATATAAATATCGTTATAGATGAGAAGGATTTAAGAGTTGATACATATAGGTCTTCTGGAGCTGGGGGTCAGCACGTCAATAAAACAGATTCAGCAGTCAGAATGATACATATTCCTTCAGGAATTGTAGTGCAGTGTCAAAATGAAAGATCCCAGATAAAGAATAGAGGGACTGCTATGAAAATGTTAAAGGCAAAACTCTATGAGTTAGAAAAACAAAAAAATGCTGATGAAGCAGCCAAGAAATCAGGTGAAAAAAAAGATATCGCTTGGGGATCTCAAATTAGGAGTTATGTATTTCATCCATATAATATGATCAAAGATCATCGAACTGATCACGAAACAGCAAATATAGGGCCTGTTATGGATGGAGATTTGGATTCTTTTATTATGGCATTTCTAAAGTCTCAATTAAGTTAGTTTCCACCTTTTAATTTTTTTTCAACTACGAGTTAGTGAATCTCTATATCAAATACATTTTATCGTCTCTATTTAGTATTTTATTTGAAATTGGAATCCTATTGATCTAATTTTTTCTGTAGTATCTGGAAGTGGACCAAGTGGAGAGATTCCAAAAAAAGAATCAGGATTTGATTTTAAATCTACACTTGTGATTCTATGATTCATTTCTTTATCTAAAATAAATATTTTTAAACTTCTATAATCTGTTAACTTAAAAATATAAGAAAAATTATAAAGTCTACCTTGCACATCTGAATTAGAGCTGTACTTTTCTGTGTTTTGAACAGGATAGATTACATCATTAGAGAATGGCAGATATGTGTTGAATCTTGAAATTTGATAAATTTTACTAGAACCATTGTAGTACGATCCAGATACTTCTAGTTCTTGGTTAGGAACCATAGCAAGTCTATAAACACCGCCAATGAGCCCTGCTCCTGTATACTCATCATATTTTTCTTGTAATGGAATTGGATAACCATTTCCATTTAGTTTTAACTGGGAAGTAGGAATTGAAAGAAAATTTTCCGTACTACTAAATGAGTAATTTTTAGGAGAAAAAGTGTCATGCTCTAAATATGCACCTATCTTTAACCCTAATCCAATCAAGTATTTAGAGGGATGATCTGGTATTAGGAAGATATCGTGATCATACTGCATACTATATTTTGAAATAGAACCTAAAGTATACTGTGCAATACCTATATCTGTGGTATTTAAATAACTATTTCCATATACAAGATTTGTTTGTTTATAGTTACTATTGTCTAGGTAAGAATTGGAAGTTGACATGTATCCTAATGAAAAATTACCCCTATGTGATCCATTTGAAGATGGTAGAGTAACTCCTAGACTAAATACTCTCGCTACTGTAGAAAATGAATTTAGGTTTACTTTATCTTTTTTGCCTATAAAACTGGAATCACTTCTTCCGTTATAATTTGAAGATTCACCAGTTTTAAAAAATGTTTTTACTGCGGATGGTTCCCACTGAGAGTATCCAAGTTCTAAGTAAATATGTTTTGCCTTATCAAGTGCTGGCTCAATAGACGATTTTGGACTTTCATTTTCTACTTTTATTTCTTGTGAAAATAATTGAAAAGAATACCAAGAAACAAGAATAGTAAAGAGTAAGCCGTACTTCATTTTGAATTTATAAAATAAACTAGTTCATATCTTCCCATCAATAGAATTCCTATTTTGAATTTGCTCAATATTCTTAATTATAAAAATATTTATATTTTTTACTATGTATATTATCAATTTTCTTTTTACATAAGAGTAAGAGAAAAAGATTCTACCATCTTCCCTTACTCATTTTATAACAATTCGAGTTTAAAGAATATTGGTGATAGCTCCGTTAGAAGCAGATTGTACTAGATGAGCATATTTAGCTAATACTCCAGATTTAAAACGTGGTTCTGGTTTTTTCCAAAGGCTAAGTCTCCTTTTTATTTCTTCATCAGAAATCTCAACTTGTAGAAGTTTTCTTTCCGCATCGATAGTCACCATATCTCCCATTTGAATGATTGCTATAGGTCCTCCATCAAAAGCTTCTGGAGATACATGTCCTACAACCAGACCGTGTGTTCCTCCACTAAATCTTCCATCTGTTAATAATCCTACCTCTTCACCTAAGCCCTGTCCTACAAGTGCAGCTGTGACAGCTAACATCTCTCTCATTCCAGGGCCTCCCTTTGGTCCTTCGTATCGTATAATTACAACATCACCCTTCACGATCTTATGAGCCATGATTGCTTCAAAGCATTCGTCCTCAGAATCATAAACCTTTGCAGGACCTGTGATTTTAAATATCTTTAAGCCAGAGATTTTAGCAACAGCACCTTCAGGAACTAAATTCCCTTTTAGAATGACTAATGGACCTGATGCAAAGAGTGGATTTTCAACTCCCCTTACAATGACCTGCTCTTTTGCAAGGGAGGGCATTTCTTTGAGATTTTCAGCAACAGTTTTCCCAGTTACTGTAAGACAGTCACCGTGGAGGAGTCCTTTTTCAAGCATATACTTCATCACACCGTGAACACCACCAGCTCTGTCTAGATCTGTCATCACATATTTTCCACCTGGTTTTAAGTCTGCCAAATGTGGAGTAGTTTTCCCTACTCTATCAAAATCATGAATTGTAAGATCCACACCTATTTCTTTTGCAATAGCTATTAAGTGTAATACTGCATTTGTGGATCCTCCGAGAACTAAAACTACTCGAATAGCATTTTCGAAAGCTTCTTTTGTTAGAATCTGTTTTGGTGTAATACGTTTTTTTATAAGTTCATATACAGCTTTTCCAGCATCAAAACAATCATTTGCTTTTCGTGAGCTTACTGCGGGCATAGAGGCTGAACCGGGAAGGCTCATTCCTAAAGCTTCAATAGCAGAAGACATAGTATTTGCTGTATACATTCCCCCACAGCTTCCGGCACCGGGAATTGCATTTTGTTCTATTCGTAAGAATTCATCTCGAGAGATTTTACCAGCATTTAGTTTTCCAACTGCTTCAAAAATAGATACAATATCAATATCATGGCCATCACAATTTCCTGGCATAATTGTTCCCCCATACACAAAGAGAGAAGGAATATCAAGCCTACAAAGAGCCATAAGACAACCCGGCATATTTTTATCACAACCTCCAAGTGCAACCACTCCATCAAATCGCATTGCATTTGAGACTAGTTCAATGGAATCTGCAATCACTTCACGGGAGGGGAGAGAGTATCTCATACCTTCATGCCCCATTGAAATTCCGTCTGAAACAGTAATTGTTCCAAAGATTTGGGGCATACCACCTGCAGTCCTAACTCCTTCTTTTACTTTTTCAGCTAGTCGGTTGATATGTGAATTACATGGTGTAATTTCGCTCCATGTAGATGCAATGCCAATGATCGGTTTTTGAAAGTCTTCCTCAGTAAACCCTACAGCTCTTAGCATTCCTCTATTGGGAGCTCGATTGTCTCCCTCGGTTGTCATGGAACTTCGGAATTTTAAACTTTCTGACATAGTAAATTCTCCTTCTATTTTCTTCCAATATTTAGATTTGAATTTTAACTAAAAGAAATTTTTACAGTATAAGGGACAGTAAGAGTTTTTCACTTTCTCTTTTTTGAATGTTACACATTTTTTTAAGATTCGAAAATGCATTTTCATAAATTTCCCGTTATAGGTTCAGGGAATAAACTTTTAAAAAACACTTTTAGATGTTCTCTCATTTAAAAGAAAGTAAAGGAGATAGGGATGAATGGTATAGATTCAGAAAAAGAAATAGAATATGCAATCACTAAAAGTGGTGAACAGATAGCAGTCAAAGTACGTTTTTATTTAGTTGGTTTTTTTATTTTCGGTACGACAATGGCTATTCTCAATTCTGGCTTACATGCCATTACGGGAAGCTATCTCCTTGCCATTTTATATTTTTTAATAGCTTCTTTTACTACCACTTATCTCATAAAAACGAATAAGTTAAAATTATGGATCATTTATTTCAATGCTATTTCAGAAGTTTTCATTCTTTATTTTCTTAGAATCTTAGGAGTAGTACTATTTCCTATTGAAGGATATGTGAATATAGCAGCTAAAGAAAAAAGTTTATTTTTGATATATTTAATTTTTATTACAATGTTACCCCTTAGAAATAATTTTCGTTTTAGCATTGTAATAGGAAGTATTATCATTTTTGCACAGATATCTTTACAATTGATTTATGCAAATCATGGAATAAATTACAAATTGGGATCAAATTTCTCAGCAGGGGAAATCGGTCTAACAAGCGAAATAAGCTCAATATTTTATATCATTGCTTGCGTATTTATTTCTTGTACAATCACTAAAATTTTTAATCGATATTTAAGTGAATCCAGAAAAAATGAAAGACTAGCTAAAGAATCCTTAGATAACACGGAAATAATTTTATCCAGAATTAGAGATCTCAAATTACAGATTCAAAGTGCAATTACTTTTGCCCAAAAGTTTAGAAATGAATTTAAAATAGGAATTCAGTCTCAGATAGGAAAATCCCAAGAGTCCACACAGGCTATGACTGATATTTCAAATGTATCTAGAAAAATATCAGATTCTACTAAGGATCAAATGAAACAAATTCAAGTGGGAGAAGAACAATCAGATCGATTGCAATTTCAATTTAAAGAATTAAAAGAATTGATTGTGGATATAAAACAAAAACTTAAATCTTTGAACTTAGATCTAGATAAAAGTAAAAAAGCTCTCAATAGTACAGAGACTTCCATGGAGAGTATCGATATTTCATCTAAAAAAATTGCAGGAACTCTCAAGGATATGAATGAAATATCTAGTCGAACAAATCTATTAGCACTCAATGCAAGCATAGAGGCGGCCAGAGCTGGAGAGTATGGAAAAGGATTTTCTATAGTTGCCGAAGAAGTAGCTAAATTAGCCAGACGTTCTACATCTCACAACCGTGAAATAGGAGAGATTATTAAAGATAGTTTGGTAAAAACCACTTCTGGTACAGAATCTGTAAGTGGTATATCTAATAGTTTTAAGAATATCTTCTCAGCTTTTTCATCTATAGATTCAAAATTAGATGAGGGATTATTTGCACTAACTGAATTTGAAAAGGAAAAAGATAATATCTTACAGTCCATATACCAACTTAGTAAAGAGGCAAATTTTGTTAGATCATCTACTGATCAGCAGGAAGATGCAATTCAATTAACTAATGAGCATATTTTAAATTTATCTAAGACAGCTTCAGAGTTTACAGGATGGTTAGAAGAATTAGATACTCTTCAAGAGTTTTTAGTAAAAACAGAAAACTTGATATCAGAAATTTAAGGGACTATAAAAATAACAGTGTGGGATTTTCTGTAATACTCCCATATACAATTGCATTTTGATTGAACTCCCTTCCTAATTGGTGAGCTAAATTTTTATCACCACCAATTGCACAAAATGAGTTTTCATACCAATTAGAGTCCCATGATTTCCCAACTCCGTCATACAATTTTAGAGTAAGATCCTGTAATCTAGCTTTTAATAGTAAGTTAGCATTGTTATTTTCTGCTTCAGATATAGGCTCAGAGAAAGGATTCCAAGCTGTAATAAAAAAATAAAAAGAAAAGTTATTTTCTAATAAAAACTGATTCCATTTAAAGTTGGGAATTCCAATATTTAAAATATAATCAGGAGAACTATCTATATGAATGGTATAATCTGTTCTTATGTATGCTTCATGGAGAGTTTTCATTTTTTCTAAATTTAAATAAAATACCTATTTACAAGGTAAAAATTTTCAAGAAGAGGATTTTAAATTAGAAAGTTGCCTAGCAAGTACTACGCCTTGCCAGACTTTTTTCTTTCAAACATTAGATGGTTGTAATTCTTCTATTGGAACTAGCTTTAATAGCTTATGAGTTCGAATTCTACTTTTTCTACAAAGTTCTTCGTTGTCATGCAAGGAAATTCCATAACTAGGAATCATTTCTTTTAGTTTTACTTGCCACTCAGTAGTTTTTACTTTATTGGAAAAACAATCTACTAAAACCTCTAACATAATAGCAACTGAAGTAGAAGCTCCTGGAGAGGCTCCTAGAAGTGCTGCAAGTGACCCATCCTTAGCAAATACAACCTCTGTACCAAATTCTAAAACACCACCTTCTTTTTCGTCAGATTTGATGATCTGGACTCTTTTTCCGGCAACCACAAGTTCCCAATCATCGCTGTTAGCATCAGGAAAATACTCCTTCAGTGCTTCAATTCTATCATCATGAGATTGAGAAGCCTGTTGTATCAAATACTTTGTAAGCGGAAAATTATGCATTCCAGCAGATATCATTGGAAAAATATTTCCCAATTCTAGAGATTTAGCCAAGTCCCAGTAGGAGCCTTTTTTAAGAAATTTTGTAGTAAAACCTGCATAAGGTCCAAAGAGAAGTTCTTTCTGACCATTGATGATTCTAGTATCTAAGTGAGGTACAGACATCGGTGGTGTCCCAACCTTTGCTTTTCCATATACTTTTGCAAAGTGACCATCAATTACTTCATGATTTGTGCATCGCAACCATTGTCCACTCACAGGGAATCCACCATAGCCTTTAGCTTCAGGGATTTCTGATTTTTCTAAAAGAGGAAGAGATCCTCCACCTGCTCCAATGAATACATAAGCAGCTTCGTGGTGTTCTTTTTCATGTGTAATTAAATTTGTAGACGTGAGATTCCAAAGTCCATTGTCTTCTCGTTCCAGGTCTTTAACTTCTTCATGAAACTTTAGTGAAACCCCATCTAATTTAGATAAATATTGAAAAATTGCTCTAGACAATGTCCCATAATCTACATCTGTTCCTAATTTCATCCTTGTTGCAGCTACTGGTTCATTTAGATCTCTATCCTTCATTACCAAAGGCATCCATTCTGCTATTTTTGCTTTATCTTCAGTATATTCTAAATCCTTAAACAATGCATCTTGGATTAAGGCCTCATATCTTTTTTTCAGAAAACCAACATCTTCTTGTCCCCAGACAAAGCTACAATGGGGAACAGAATGGATAAATGCTTCGGGAATGATTATTTTTCTTTCAACAAGATAAGCCCAAAATTCCTTTGATATTTCAAAAGAGGATGCAATTTCGAATGCTTTTTTGCAATTTACAGAACCGTCAGGTTTTTGAGGTGTATAGTTTAATTCACAAAATGCGGAGTGACCTGTGCCTGCATTGTTCCATGCATTTGAACTTTCCCTAGCTGCAGAGTCCAATCTTTCGAGAATTGTAATGGTCAAAGTAGGATCCAATTCCTTAAGAAAGATGCCCAATGTAGCACTCATGATTCCAGCACCGATTAAAATTACATCAGATTTTGTTTTGATTTTATGCTTCACATCATCTAATGTTATTTGAGAGTTTTCTAACTGGTGTTTTAAGTCCATGGTTACAATCCTTTTTTATTATTATTCTATTTAAATTAATACTAATCTTTAAGTCAAACTTTCTATTGATTCTTACTATATTATTTTTCTGACTTTTTACAGGTAATTTATTTTCCAATGTTATGAATACATTGCATAAAACATAATATTTTGTATCTTACCAGTTACTTCGCAAAGTATTTATCAGAGATCTTACTTTAAGTATGCTATGTAATTTTTTATATAGAGCTATAATGAAATTTAAGTTCTATATAAATCACCATTAAATTAGGGCTAATAAAATAGGAGTGGTAAGATTCTATTTTTACTAAAAGTGTTTTAGTTTGTATAAATAAAAGGTTGGATTTTTGGATAAGATTGTAAGGTAATTAGAGAATTATAGACATAAGTCATTGCCGTATTTCGATTTGCAGAAAAGCTCTGACCCTAATTAGGTCAGAAGTCGAACTTTTTTTGGATTGTATATGGGGTTAAATCCCTGTTCTAGCAAGGATGAGATAGCTTGTTCAATTGTCATGGCTGGTTTTAAGTTGCTTGCAAAAATAGCAATATTTTCAAATGCCTTCTTTGAAACTTCTACATTGTTGATAATTACTTTTTTAGAATCTAGTATTTCAGTGATAAGACCAGGTCCTATTGTTCTTTTTTTGCTCTTAGTATTAGAATCTTTGCTCTTCGAGTTAGATTTTTGTTTTTTCTTAGCAATAGGTTTTGAGTTAAGAGAAGGTTTTTTCGGCATTATTCATTCACCATCCGAATTTTATTTAGTACAATGTTTCTTAAGAAAGTACTCTAGTATACTTTTCGGCGAAGATATGAATAGGAATCTACTTTTCTTTGGAAATACCTTTCCACTCAGTCTGTTTTTTTGGTTTATTTCTTCTATGGTCTGATGAGAATTATTGGGAATAGTAATAAAAAAGCACTAATACAAATAATTCTAAATAAACTATGGAAACTTCATTCTCCAAGAGTAAATTGAGAAAGCACTTGTGTTTCAAAATGTATAAATCTAACAGTAGAAAGATATAGGAATTTTTTGCTAACCTACCCTCTTAAAAAATATTTCACATAGAGAGTGGTTATTTTAGAAATAATATAGTAATATAGTTTGTTACTTGATTTATATAGAAAAGATTTGGTATTATAAAAATGATACTTGTTACTTTTTCTGACTTATTATTTGAGTAGTAATTAGGGTATGCTGATTTGGAATGTTTGATTTTATCGACAATAATATTAATATGTCTCATAAAAAAAAACATCTATTATCTTAAAAATTATTTTTTAATAGATTGACCTACAATAGGGCATTTCCGATATTAAAAACGGGGGAAATTATTTACTTAATTTGCCTCAAATATTGAAAGAGAGTTAAAGGTATAACAAAATGAAGATTTTCAATAGACTAGTCATTCTCCTAGTATTGATGAACTTTAATCTTCTTTATTCTCAGGATGCAGCAGCAGCGGCTCCTACTAAAGAAGAAGAAGTAACAATTAAAGGTGAACTTGTAGCGGACGATGAAGCAGGGCTTTCCGATGAAGAAAAAGCTCGAAAAAAAGATATCATCAAACAAGAAGCAATGTGGAAAAATGCAGATTTCGTAGGTTATAATAAGGCTTTCGAGGATCTCCATAAACTTTCTAAGGCTTTTGCTAACAACAAATACAGATTGGCTTTATCAGCTTACCAGTCCGGTATGAATTCCATCCTAAAGATGAGAGAAAATGTTGAGCAGTACAGAAAAGAGCAATCTGAAAAGAAACGCCTCGATGAAAAATGGTACTGGCAAAAAATTGATAGAAGAGCAAATGAAGAGCGTTACATCCAACGCGAAAAAATGGCTGCTAAGTTAGCTGCTGTTACATACTTCACAAAATCTATCAATCATTTAGATGACATTAGAAACGCTGATTTAAGAGAAGAAAAAGCTTATAAAACATTGCTTTCTTCTGTTTATAGAGCATGGATAATGGCAGAATTTGATACTCAAAACTATCCTCAGTGTATCCCAATCCTTGAGCTTTACCTTGAATTAGATGCAAATGAAAAAGAATACCCAGCTCACAAGTATTTGGCAAGCTGCTACTCTTTCGAAGAAAACACCATGAAGAAGTACAAAGGTGGATCTGATGATCAAATTCAGAAGCTTAAGAACAAGAAAAATGTTCATCTCTTAAGAGCAACTGAGTTGAAGTATGGTAAAGGTTCTATAGAATACAAACATATTGTTGATTTAGTCAACAAAGATGAAGTTATTTCAGTAACTCCTTAATCGTCTACTCTTTCAATGGTATAAAGCAGCCGTTTACCGGCTGTTTTATATAGTTGAAAAATCCCACCATAAAATTAAATAAAGCAATCCTGTTGGGAAAATCTAATATTTAGATAGACTCAACAGATTCTTTACCATGCCAGAAAAAGATACAATCCTATATGTGATTACTAAATCCCAAGAGTTCCTCAAGTCTAAGGGAGTTGCTTCTCCGAGATTAGATGCAGAATTATTATTAGCTGATCAATTGGGTTTAGAAAGAATTAAATTATATGCTAACTTTGATCATAAACTCACTGATGAAGAAAAAGATCAGTATAGAATTCGAATCAAAAGAAGGGGATTATTAGAGCCTGTTGCATATATACTTGGAAAAAAAAATTTTTATAAATCAATTTTTACAGTAAATCCATCTGTATTGATTCCTCGACCAGAAACAGAAGAGTTGGTAGAGTGGATCTTATCAGAGAACTCCTTGTCTAGCCGCTCTGTATTAGATTTAGGGACAGGTTCTGGTTGTATTGCCATCTCACTAAAAAGAGAGAGACCTGAGTGGAATGTCCACGCATTGGATAATTCCAAGGAAGCATTGGATACAGCGAGGCAAAATGCTCAGGATATTTTAGAAAATAATTTCTTAGAGTTTTATGAGAGTAATTGGTACCAAGAGCTTCCCGAGTTTAAATACAATATTCTTGTATCCAACCCCCCATATATCCCTTTCACTGAAAAAGATAGCATCATGGATGATGTTTTAAAATATGAACCACATTCAGCACTTTTTTTAGAGAAGCCAAGGGAGTTTTATTCAATGTTTATAGAAAATTCCAAAAAATTCTTAGAATTCAATGGAAAAATTTATTTAGAGATCCATCCTGATTGGGCAGACGTAATACAAGAGATAGCAGCTGTACACGGGTTTAAAATTCAGAAAAAACAAGATTATAGCAAAAAAAATAGAATGGTACGTATAAACTTATGAGTTTAGTAAATAAATCTGCTCCACAATTTTCTCTACCTTCAACTGAGGGAGGAAATATTATATCCCTTGGAGATTTTAAAAATCAAAAAGTAGTTTTGGTTTTTTATCCAGGTGATGATACTCCAGTTTGCACAAAACAATTATGTTCGTATGCCACTGGCTTTGAAGATTTCTCAAATAAAGGAATAGTTCTCTTGGGAATCAATCAGGATACATTAGAGTCTCATTTGAAATTTAAAAGTAAATACAAACTCCCCTTTCCACTTTTAAGTGATACAGATGGAAAGGTTTGCTCTGAATATGGTGCAAAAGGCCTATTAGGAACAAAACGAGCAACTTTTATAATCAATGAAAAAGGAATAATAACTTATGAAGATTTTATATTTCCCTTTTTCTTTAGAAATAAGACTGATATTTTAAAAGAGATAGAAAAATAGTTTCAGGGATAATGTGCTGAAGTAAGATAAAAAAAAGATGAAATTAATTGTAAATAAATTTATAATAATTGTAGTGCTTACATTAGGGTGTGTTAATCATAGATATAAAATAACTGATATTGAAAAACCAGTAGGGAAAGAATCCCTCCATTTGAGTCTTTTTACGATTGGTGGTATGGTTCCAATATTTAATAATTTAGATAAAGACACTGTTTGTCCAAATAGCAAAATTAGATCAATCAATATGCATGATAGTATTGTAAATACAACTATCTGCACAGTTTCATTATTTCTATTGTGCCCTCATACAGTAGGCATTGTTTGTGAATAGAAAAGTGCTTCTGAGTAGAACTATAAATAAATTCAAGAATTTGTTTATAGTTCTACTCCTATTTAGTATCATAAATTGCTATTCTTACGAGATAATGTTGCACAGCAAATATGATACTATCAAAACACGTAGAATTACACTTCCCCCTAAAATGTGGGCGTCATTTGATACTATAGGAGAGGATGATCTACAGAAGTACTGCGGTAAGAAACCATTGCTACTCGTCAAATTCCGAAATAATAGTCCAATTGAAGTATGGTGTAATGAAGATTAGTCATTGATCCACACTGTCCACTCCCCTTTCTTTTCACATGCGACTTTCCATCCCTTGGGGCCTGTGTAATTAGAATGTATAGAAAGAGCTAACCTTTCCTCCCCTACCTCATTTTTAACAATCCCTGCGAAACCTGAGTGATGTTGGGTTAAATCTACCCATTCTGACCCAGATACAATACCAGCATGTTTCCGGGCTTTTATTAGGTCTTTGATTTCTAATAAATTCCAATCAAATAGATCGGGCCAATAAATACATGGGGTACCTGGTGTACAAATTATAAAACAATAGGCTCTGGATTTAAAATCTGGAGGGCATTCCCATACTCTTTGCCCCCATCCATTTGCGAGACTGTAGGGAGAAGCACCTGTGTCATGATTTTCAACTAATGTGACTGCAAGTTCCCTTTCCTCTTTCATTGGGCTTGTGTTGATTCCAAATTTGAATCTTTCAGGATTTCCCGTATTGAGTTCTCGTTTCAATATCATATCAAAAACACTACAACCACTATCTTCTGCCCATCCAACGATTCGATTTCTCTCACAACCCCCATATCTCACAAACATAGGGTCATCTGAAACACTGGCGGATTGCCAATACTCTCCTACAGAAAAGTACTCTTCTTTTGTTGTATCTGAAATGAGGGAAAAAACATCCCCAGGATTGTACCCCCAAACAAAGTCCCACCTCCATCCATCCACTTTACAATCATCTAATAGTTCGTTAAGAGCAACTCTGAATCGATTGTAAACTTCTGGAGTATCTAGCTTTAGATCACAGGATCCATCTAAAAATGCTCCCCCCGTTTCACCTGCTGTACCTCTCCAGTGAACTCCTGGGTATGTCCAGAGATCATTTTTCATTCTATGTCGATCTCTATGATTTAAAACAATGTCTATGATAACTTTTATGCCTGTTTCATGACATGCAGAGACCAATTCTATCAGTTCCTGCTTGGTTCCATAGCGGGAATTGAGATCAAAATCTCTCCAAAAATAGCCCTCTCCTCCTCCGTGCTTGCCATTCCCTTCCCAATGAGAGTCATCAATCCAAGGAGGAGGTAGATATAGGATTGTAAAACCAGTAGATGCAATCTCATGGATGCGATTTTTTAAAATGGAATACCATGATTCTCTGCCTACAAGTGTTCCCGTCCCTGAAGTTTTAACTAGATTCCAATGGAATCCTTGCAATATTATATCTTTTCCATTCCCTCGTGTGGATTTCATTGAAATTCCCCCTAATTGGTAAATATTTGTAGTTTGAAATATGGCTTTATGATTCTTTTAATGTTAAAATTAGCAAGTAATAACAGTAATTATTACTCAGCGAGTTTGGGAAAAAATAAAAAGACTAATTTTTTATTAATTCCAATTCTTCTTTTATCTCATATCTCTTTGTTACTTTTTTCTTCTCTTTTTGGAAAGAGAAGAAAAAAGTAACCAAAAAAGAAGAGAAACCCGGACGGTCGCTCCACTCCCTAAAACCTCCAGGGTTTTGTTACTCTGTAGTTACCTAAAATACTTACCTTAAATTGTACAATCTTTTTTTTCGTTGAGTAGTTACTAACAGTAGTCTTAAATGCATATTTTTATGAACCTTTACCTGCATAAGAAGATATGATGGAGTAGGAGAAAATTAGTTAGATATCAAACTATAAGAGATAATATAGTTTGATATTTGCTTAAAAGATAGTTTACGAAAAATAAAAGATATATAGTTTGGTATGAAAAAGGAGAATGAATATGAAAAAAATTTCATTTTTAATACCGGTACTAGTTATTGCAACCATCTCTATGTATTGTGGGAAAGCACCTGAAGCACCGAAAGCTGAAACAGGAGCAGAAGCAATTACAGCAGAACCAAAAGGAACACCAACTTCTATCAATATAGAAAAAAGTATGGTAAAGTGGATTGGAACGAAAGTAACAGGTCAGCACAATGGAACAATAAAAATTTCAGGTGGAAATATCTACTTAGATGGGAATACTCTTACTGGTGGAAAGTTTACAATGAATATGGCATCCTTAGATAATGCAGATTTAACTGGAGAATATAAAGAAAAGCTAGTTGGACATTTAAAAAGTGATGAGTTTTTTGATGTAGCTAAATATCCTACAGCAGAATTTGTTATTACAAATATAGGGGAAGTTGGGGCAGACGGAAAAACAGAAATCACTGGAAATTTAAAGATAAAAGATATTACTAACTCTATTAAGTTCCCAGCTAAAATTACCTTTGATGCAAATAAAAAACCTTTAGCAGCACTTGCTAATTTTAACATCAATCGTCAACAGTGGAAAATAACATACCCTGGAAAACCAGATGATCTAATCAAAGATGAGATCAATCTTGATTTGAATATTAGTCTCTAATTTTTAATCTCCTATAAAAGTGAATTTTGTATTTTTAAATAAGAGAAATTCACTTTTATATTTCCTCTAAAATAATCGATCAGTAATAAAATTCTTTATCATTCTTGCATCTTTTTTTGAAAAATTTTCAATTTTAATCTCCGATCTAGCTTTAGGTTTGATTATTATTGTAGAAAAAAAAACAGATTCATAGATTTCCACACCTGAAATATCAGAGTAGAGAACAAAACTTTCTGTACCTGACCAGACTGATTTGACATTAAAAGTTATACCTTTTGTGCTAAATATAACTTCATCAGGTGTCAGTGGATCACCAAGGCGACTAGCTCTAAAAATTTTACTTATTTCTATATCTGGAAGTGGAATAGTTTCTTGTGAAACAACTAAATCTTTAGAATTACTTTCTAATTCTATCGGTGACTGAGGGTAGGTTTCCTCTGGTTCAGATTCCTTTACTAGATCTTGAAAGAAATGTCGTATAAAAAAACCAGCTAGAAAGCCAGCAACCAAATAGAAAAACTCTGTTTTATTCATGCTTTCTTTATTTCAAAATCCATATAACAAGCATCATCAATATTTGTACATTGGAAAAATTAACTTGAAAAATAATCAACTCATCACATATTCACATTCAGTTATTTTAACGGAATATATATGGCAGATAGAAAATCTAATAGAAGAAAAAAAGTAGAAATTCCAGAATCAAAAATTATAGAAGGCCAACAGCTCAGTGCTAAGCCTCCTGTGGAAGAAAAAAGAAAAATCTATCCATCAACGGTTGTAAGTGTTACTTGGGATGCATTGAATACAAAGAGAAAAGTAAATGATGATCTAAAAACTGAAATTTCAGACTTGTACTATGAGATCCAAAAAAAACCCAGTGCTCAAATAGAAAAATTAAACCAACTCATCCAAGAATATCCAGATCTTCAAATTTTTCAAGGATATTTATTGATGGTATATATTATTGAAGAAGATGAAAGAGCAGTAGATATAGCCGAAAATCTTTTCAATAAATATCCTGATTTTATGTTTGGAAAAATTGGGTTTATAGAGTCAGCTATTTTAAGGGGGGAATTAAATTCTATTCCTGACTTTTTAGAGGATAAATATGATTATAAACAAATATTTCCTCAAAGAGGAGCATTTCATATTGTTGAAGTATTGCATTTTTATTTTTCCTTAGGACGATACTACGCTGTTAAAGGTATGCCTAATGAAGCTAGTATATATATGGAGCATATAAAGTCTATCGATGAAGATCACATATTTTTAAAGAAATTACAAAAAGATATGGATAAAGGATCGGGAGTTAAGTTCTACCAGAAAGTTCTTCGTAGATTTAAAAAATAAGTAAAGTCAGATACATTTTATATACCCCAAATAATTTTAGGGCTTCACTTTTAAAATAATTTTTCCAATTGATTTGCCTGATCGAAAGTATGACAATGCTTCTTGGGCATCTTCGAATGGAAATTCTCTTCCAATAAACTGAGGTTTTAAGTCCATAGCTAAAACCTCTTTTAGGTAGTTTGATAGCTCATCAAGCTTATCCCACATCCAAATTAAATTAAATGCCATGACTGATTTATTTTCTGTTGTCATACTCAATGGATCTATTTTTGGCCTATTTAAATAATTTAAGATAGTATTTATCCAATCCGGGGATGAGCCTTGGGGAGTAAAATTAGCTGATCCATAGGTAATGATTCTACCACCCGATGATAATAATTTATAGCTATCTTCAAAAATTTTCCCACCTATGCATTCAAGTACTAGAGATAGTTCACGTCCCTTGGTTGCAGTTTCTAAGTCTGTATAAAATCGATCAGATCGGACAATGAAATCGTCATATCCTTCTTCTTTTAAAAAAGAAAGTTTACTTGTATCACCAATTGTGCCTATTGTATAAGCTCCAATTGATTTTGCTATCCGATTTGCAAATATACCAACCCCTCCGGCAGCACTGTGTATGAGGACAGTCTGACCTTTTTTAATATTACCTAGGGAGCATAAGGCATAATAAGCCGTAAGGGCTTGTGCTATAAATCCTGCTCCTTCTGAAAAGCTCCATTTTTTTGGGAGTTGGTGAATAGATTTTTCATCTATATTTAAATAATCAGAATAAGCTCCAAATTTTGTAACACCCATTATTTGGTCTCCAATTCGAAATCGTGTTACGGAGGGTCCCAATTTTTTCACTACTCCAGAAAACTCTAATCCTGGAATAAAACTTCCTTTAGGTGTAGCACTGTACAAACCAGTTAGGGCAAAAATATCAGCAAAGTTTAGACCAATTGCATGAACTTCAATTGTAAGCTCAGTACCAGATGGATCAGATAGTTCTTCTGAAACAAGTTTTAAGTCTTTAATATTTCCTGCTTTTGAGATCTTATGAATTCTTCTTAACATTTTTTTTCTTCTTTGCTATTGTCTTTTTTGAAGTAGGTGCTTGGAATTTTTTTTTGGTGACTTTTGGTTTTTCGATGACTGGAGGATCTAAGCTATTTGTTTCTTGGAATTCTAGGAACTCCTCAACAAATCTAGATTCAATTGTTTCTTGTGGTTGGGGCAAATTTTGAGAAACAGGTTCAGGTAATATTTCTATATCAGGAATGGGAGCTGTAATAGGTTTTTTAAAATATTTTTCAAGTATAGATGGTAAAAGGGTCAATGCTATCAGTAATGAAATAGATATTCCTATGCAAGCAACCAATCCAATGGAATGCAGTCCTCTGTGTTCAGCAATTAATAGTACAGACCAACCAACTAATGTTGTGAGAGTAGAGGCTATCACTGCAGGGCCTACTTTTACTAAAGAATGAGCTACATCAACTTCTTCTAAAAATCTATAGTAAATATAAATACCATTTTGTATTGCATATCCTATGATGATAGGAAAAACTAATACATTCATAAAATTGATTCGAATATTCGTCACTCCCATAAAACCTAGCATAACCGATATTCCTAAAATCAAAGGAATTAATGATACAACAACAGCTTGGAGATTTCTATAAAAAATAAAAAGAATAATAGTTACTACAAAGAGTGTAGCAAAGATAGCTATTACTCCCTCAGATTGAACAATTTGAGCTAATCTAGCAAAGAGTATTACACTTCCGACTGTATTAGCTCTTTTTTTAAATTTTCTTAATTCATCAATAGAGTGATAGGGCCTATGTTCCACAATGAATTTTGCAGTTAGTGGTAATATTCCAATCTTTTTCATTTCATCTTCTGACATTATATTTGCTTTTGATAAAATAATTTCTCGTTCTTCTTCGCTAAATTCACCTTTTCTATAATCTCTGGTTATTCCAAAGTATTCTATATTCTCTGTGTGTAGAAAATAATTTATAGTTCTCCAGCTTATGTATGGGTACTCAAAATCTCCAACAGTATGATAAAATTTAAGTAGATCTTTTCCATGCCAAAGTGCAACTTTGGGATAAACAAACAACATGTGGCCATGTTCTTTGCTAGTTGGGATTTCTTTAAAAGCTACTTTAAATATATCAGGAACTAAAGAGAATTCAAATTCTTTTATATTAAAATACTTCTTAATCGTAGGGATATGCTTCATATACTCAGGTTTGATTATCCCATTTTCTAAATTGGAAACAGAAGTTTTTTTCTTTTTGCTCTTTTCTGTTTGTGGTAAGAGAGGTGATACAATAGTGGATATTTCTTTAAGTGTGTGTAAATTTACTTTTTGTTGATCCAATGGAGGAACTAGATTCCATGCAGAGACAACTTGATCTACAATTACTCCCATTTTTTCAGATACTGGATTGAAAAAATCTGATATAGCTTCAGATTCTTCAATAGTATCAACAACGATAACTTGAGGATCTGAACTAACTTCAAATCTATCCGCAATTTCATCGTACAAAAGTAAAGACTCTTGGTTTTCTAAAAGCAAATCCCTCCCACTGTAGTTAAAAGTAGCTAAAGGAGATAAAACAGAAAAAATTAGAATAATAGAACCACTAATAAGTAGTACTTTTATAGGATGATCAAAAATTCTGTGAATAAAAAGGAGTTCTTTTTCTTGAGTATCCTTTAGGATAAAGATATCTTTTTTATTGGGAAAGAATTTTAGAAACAGTGCAATTTGTAATGCTGTTAAAAAATACATGCAAAATGCTATCGTTAAGATGCCATAGCAGGCAATTAAACCAAACTCACTGAATCCTCTAAATTCAGAAAACATCAAGATGATGAATGCAGAAGATGTAGTACAAGCACTTATAAGTGAGGCTTCTCCAGTATGATAGACTGTTTCTTTTACAGAGAGTAAAAAATCATTTCTATTAGAAAATTCTTCTCTAAAGCGATACAAAAATTGGATGCCATAGTCTATACCCAATCCCATTAGGACAGCTGATAAAATACTTGTAATAGTATTTAAACGTCCGATAAAAAAGCCAGTGAGTCCAAATGTTATGGTAACTCCAGATATTAGAGAAATAGTAAGAATTATTATGAAAATAGGTTTTCTAAAAAAAAGTAATAATAGTATTATGATTCCTACAAGTGAAGCAATAGAAACAGGTTTGAGAGCATTCACAAGGCTATCATAATCATCTAAATTTAATTTATATGTCCCTGTGTATCCTAACTTTACTCCACGTTCTTCCAATTTCATCTCTTTCAGAGATTTGGTAATTTTCTCTTCAAAATTTCTAGTAAACTCCATATCTACAAATGAACCGGTTGGTTTAAGAAGCATGATTATCATGCCTTTATCATTTGATATAGTATACTCATCAAAAATATCCCTTTTTGAGAGACTTTTGTATTTAAGTATAATATCACTAAAATCAGGATTATATTCTTCTCCTGACAAATTCATATAAAATGGATTGCTCTTTTCTTTTTCAAATTCAATCTTTTTTTCTATTCTATCTTTTACTTCTCGTAGGTCTTCGGGTAAAACATATAAAGGAAATCTATCCTGGATAAAAGATACATCATACTTATATGATATGTATAAAATATCTTTCTCTTTGATTAATTTTTCATTGATATCATCTGCGGTTTTTTTAAGCAATGTTTCATTTGCTTTATAATATTCTGAGTTTTCAGACTTTATTCTTGCACTGATTTCTAATTCTTTCTTATATTCATCTAGGTTCCCATTAGTTCTTGCTTTAAATGCTTTATTTAAGTGATCCTCCATACCCTTTTCATCATTTGGTTTAAGAGTTAAGATAAAGAAACCATTCCCACCGATCATCTCAATGACTTTCTTTATCTTAACTACTTCTGGATACTCAGGAGGAAGCAAATCGATTTGATTGCTATTGATACTTAATTTTTTTGCTTGTAATACTGATATATACACCAAAAAAATTAAAATAACCAATGTAACTAATGGTTTCTTTAAAAATAGATCACAAAAAATAGAAATATATTTTTTCATTTCTATTTAGATGCTTCTTTGAGTTTTTCTAGCATCTTTTCAAAACCTTCTTTTTTCATTAAGGGTAAAAGCTGCTTTTCACGGTTAACATCAGAAATTAATTTACCATCCATAGAAAAATCACTTATAAAAAAGAGATTATTTTTCTCTATTAATATCCATGAAAATTTAATTTGCTGAGATCCATTATAGAGGATAGAAGAAGGTATTTCAAACATGCTTCCTTTATTTATTGGTTTTTCATAAGTGATGTCCACTTTATCAAAGTACTTCAATGCAATTGGAAAGGACTTATTTTCAATATAAACTTTCACAGCATCCTGAAAATCTTTCTTTTGATCAGGTGAGAGATTTTCATATTCACCCTTTAACAAATTAGAAGAGAAAGTTTCTGTATCTATCAGTGCAATTGCATTTGTATTCTTTTTATATCGAATGAAACCAATCATTTTTTTGACTGAAGGCGTAGGATCTTTAGCTGCGGCCTCACCAAGGATTGAGAATTGTATAACCAGATATACCAATAAAATGAAAAGTGTAGAGATATTTTTCTTTAGTGTAATAGGGATTGTCATTTTTACCTCTTAAATATTTTACAACATCTGTTAATAAATAATATAAAAATTTTATGACAACTTCGTTAAAAGTCTGTTTATGCTAATTTAACTATAAATTTAGTTAGCTTTTTTCAGCCTATGGTAAAAAAACTGGTTTTTGGCATAGCATCTTTCAATAAAATTATTAAAAACATTGTCGCTAATTAACTTTAAAATTTTTAGATATTCTGTAAAATAAAAAAAATAACTATCCTAGTTCTATAGATAATTCTTCCCATTTTCTATTTAGCTCATCTAATTCATTTTTGGAGTTATCATATTCTAATAACTCCCTTTTGTAATTTGGGCTACTATAAAAGCTGGAATCAGACATCCGGGTTTCAAATTCTTTTCTAAAATGTTCTAAGGATGATATTTTAGATTCTATTGTATCTATTTCCTTTTGTAGTCGTTTTATCTTATTCTTTTCTTGGTTCCTGTTTTGATACTCCAGCTTCGGTTTATCTTTTTTTTCAATTTCACCAATATCATATAATTCATCTTTGTGGTACAATAAGAAATCATTAAAATCACAATTTAGATCTTTAAGGAGTCCACCTGATAATTCAAATGTTCTATTGCAAAGATCCTTTAAAAAATCTGGATCATGACTGATAATACATAAACTCCCTGGATACTCTTTGAGAGAAAGTTTGAGTGCATTTCTTGTAACCATATCTAAATGATTTGTTGGTTCATCGAGCAGAAGTGTATTTGTGGGATTTTCTACAAGGATTGCCAAGCGGAGTCTACTTTGTTCCCCTCCTGAAAGGTTTTTAATAGTTTTAAAAACAGAGTCTCCGGTGAAAGAAAAATGTCCCAAAAGAGTTCTGGCAGAAGCTTCTGACATATTGGGGTAGATTTTAAGCAACATAGATATAACTGAGAGCTCAGGAATTAATTCTTCTGTATGAGTTTGAGAAAAATATCCAGTATTGGTTTTCGGTCCAAAATAGATATTTCCAGATGAAAGTGAATACTCACCTTTGATGCATCTCATTAGAGTTGACTTTCCGGCTCCATTTGGACCAACAAGTGCAATTTTATCTCCAGAGCTAACTTCCATTTCAGCATTTGAAAAAGTGAAATTTTTATTTGATTCATATTGGAATGTAGCTTTTTCAAGTCTAAAGGAAACCTTTCCGCAGGATATATATTTGAAGCTATAGTCTGGTTTTTTATTCCAAAATATATCTTCGGGTGAATCTATTTTTTCTCGCTTTTCAAGTTTTTTAACTGCACTTTGAACCTGCTTAGCTTTCGTTGCTTGTGCTCTAAATCGGTTGATCCACTCCATTCTTTTTTCAATGTAGGATTGTTCTTTTTTGTACTGCAATGCAAGTTTTGCATGAAGCTCATTTTTCTCTTCTAAGAAGTCTTCTAAGCTTCCTGAGAATTCTAATACTCCTTTAGAAGAGAGTTCAGCAATAGTATCTGTAACACGGTTTAAAAATTCAGGATCGTGTGTTACAAGAATAAAAGTTATTTTACAATCTAGTAAATAATTAGCAAGCCAATCCTTTGAGACATCGTCTAAATGATTTGTAGGCTCATCTAGCAATAGCAAGTTATGTGGATTTAGTAATGCAATTGCCAAGGCAAGTCTATGCTGGTATCCTGGTGAGAAGCTGCCTACAGATTTTTCGAAATCAGTTTGTTTATAACCTAAACCGGATAAGATTTTTTTTGCTCTATTTTCTATTGTGTGTAAATCAGAAGCATTTGCAAAATCTTCTAATTCGCTTTGCTTTTGGAGTATTTTTTCAAATTCTGGAGAATCATGAGAAATGGAATCAAACTCTTTATCTAAAGATTCCTTTTTTTTATGGTAATCACCATATTGGATATTAGAGATAAGTGATGTTTCTATTACACTGAGATTTGGGTTGAAGTTAGGTATTTGTTGGAAGAGAGAGATCGAAGTATCTCTAGTTTTTACGACCTCCCCTGAATCTGGTTTTATGAGATTATAAGCAATTTGGAAGAGAGTTGTTTTACCTGCTCCATTTGGACCAATCAGTCCAATTTTTCGATTGGGTTTGATGTGCCAGGAAAAATCGTCAAACAGAATGGTGGAGCCAAACTGATGACGAATTCGAATGAACTGTATCAAAGTTTATTTTCCTGCTTTTAGTTCTTCCTTTCTCTTGCTTAAGTGCATCACATATCTGCTAGTATCAGTGTTGTTATTTTCACGAGCTTTTTTGATGGCACTGTCCACCTCTGAGAGATTCATCTTTGTAATTTTTTTATTCTTTTTTTCTGGTTTATCAGCCATATTCTACCTTTTTCTTCTGGTTTTCTTACTAGGATTCTCTTGGAATATGTCATGTCAACTGTTACTCTTTGATTGACATTCTTGTTGTGAAAGACAGGGTTGTCAGAAAGGGATATATACATGATAGATTTTTCTTTGACAGAAGAGCAGAAAGCCCTAAGGGACATGGCTCGTGATTTTGCTAAAAATGAAATCATTCCTAAATCTGCCCATCACGATGAAACTGGAGAGTATCCAATGGATATTCTTCGCAAAGCTTGGGAAATAGGTTTGATGAATTTGCATATTGAGGAACGGTTTGGTGGGCCTGAAATGTCAGATCTCGATGAAGTTATCATTGCAGAAGAATTAAACTATGGATGCTCTGGAGTTGCAACAGCTATTTTAGCAAACAATCTGGCATTGGCTCCCGTTCTTGTAGGTGCTAGCGATGAGCTCAAACGAAAGTTTGTCGAGCCTATGGTGAGTGAATTTAAACTATGTGCGTACGCAGTTACTGAGCCGGGAGCTGGTTCAGATGTTGCTGGAATACGCACCACTGCTATACGTAAAGGTGATGATTATGTGATCAACGGCAGTAAGCAATGGATTACAAATGCTGGAGTAAGTGACTGGATGTTTGTTTTAACAAAAACAGATGTGAGTGCTGGTCACAAAGGGATGTCTGGTTTTATAATTAACACTAAGTCCCCTGGAGTTATCATAGGAAAAAAAGAAAAGAACATGGGTCAAAAATGTTCTGATACCAGAGCTGTGACCTTTGAAGATGTGGTTGTTCCAAAAAGCCAAATGGTTGGAAAAGAAGGTGATGGATTTAAAATTGCAATGGCAGCCTTTGACCACACCCGACCTTGTGTTGCAATTGGTGCAGTTGGTGTAGCCAGATCAGCTTTTGAACATGCAGCTAGATATGCGAATACTCGTAGTACATTTGGTAAACCAATTTCTGCAAATCAAGGAATTAGTTTTTTAATAGCTGAAATGGCACGTGATATAGAAGCGGGAAGACTACTTTCATGGCAATCAGCATGGTTGATAGACAATGGTTTTAAAAATACATACCAAGCTTCAATAGCAAAAGCATTTTGTGCTGATATGTGCGTTAGAATTTGCACTGATGCTGTACAGGTTTTTGGTGGGTATGGATATAACAATGAGTATCCTGTTGAAAAATTGATGAGAGACTCTAAGATTTTCCAAATCTATGAAGGCACATCTCAGATTCAACGTGTGATTATTTCCAAATATATCAATGACGGGAAAGGAATAGAAGGACCTAATATTTAAGTTAGATCTTTCAATATTCTTTGAAACTAGTTTTATGAACCTACTGCAAAAACGAACTTTTTGCAGCTTGGAGAAAAGTTTTTTTTGTATAGATAAATGTGATGTCGTACAAGTATACACTTGCATTTTTATAGATAGATTTCTTAGCTTTTTCTATTTTTTTAAACCTATCCTAGACAGAAAAGATGGAGTATTTCATAATCCAAAGAAATACTCCATCTTGAATATCCTTAAATACTCTTGTCTTAAAATTACCTTTTTATATTTGCAACTTATATCATTGGATATGTTGCACAAATGAGTATGACAAGAAGTATCATCTTTCGTAGGCTTTTATCCTACTCCTTAAAATACAGAACACGTTTTTCAATTGGAATTATCTTTGCATTTATGACAGCACTCTTTAATGCAGCTTCTTTGACAATTTTAGTACCTTTATTTGATGCATTAGGGGCTGGGAAAAATCATAATTTTAGACTAGAGCTGACCCTACCAGAGAAAAAGATTTTAGTTAAGGAAAAACTCTTTGGAAAAGATTCACTAGATGGGTTAGAAAGATTAAAGAGATTGATAATTGAATTTAAAGAAAATGTTAATTTTAAAATTAAGGATATGGAACCCAAAGAAATTGTTTGGGATATTTGTAAAATTATTATTCCTTTATCATTTGTAAAATTAATTTTTTATTTGTTATCAGTTTATTGTATTGCAACTTCTGGATATATGGCAATACGAGATATACGACAAGAATTGTATGACAAAGTTCAAACACTTCCACTCACATATTTCTATAAAGAGAAAACTGGTATTTTAATGAGTAGAATTATCAATGATGCTGAAATAGTATCTGCAGTTATCTCAAGTAATCTAAGGGATGCAATTATTAATCTATTTTATGTAATAACACATTTAGTAATTCTTATGTACTTGAATATGGAGCTATTGCTCTATGCTGTTATAGCAGTTCCTATAATTATTTATCCAGTAACTTTATTTACCAAAAAAATTACTAAATCTACTCAAAAATATCATGAGCGTATGGCGGATTTAAATGCAAATGTCCATGAGCTGATATCAGGTATCAGAGTAGTGCGATCATTTGGAATGGAAGCTTTTGAATTAGGTAAATTTCAAGATATAAATCAAAAAGCTACACATCGAAATTTTAAAGGGCAATTTTATTTACAGATTGCTCCTAGTTTAGTTGAATTGACTTCGTCCCTTGTGGTACTTGGTTTTTTTGCAGTTGGGGCAAAATTAATATTTGATGGATCATTTTCACAGGGGGAGTTTATGGCATTTTTATTAACTCTACTCTTCTTATTAAGACCTCTTACCCAACTCTCACAAATGGTAGGAAAAGTATCACAGGCTAGAGTCTCAGGTCAAAGAATTTTTGAAATAATAGATAAAAAAGTTTTTGAAGCACATGATGAGCCTACTGCAATTAAAATAAATCAAAAACTTAAGAATGAAATTGTATTTGAAAATGTTCACTTTAGTTACCCTGAATCTCAAATACCTGTTATAAAAGGAATAAATCTTAAGGTAAAAGTTGGAGAGACAGTAGCATTGGTTGGATCTAGTGGGAGCGGAAAATCTACATTAATGGATTTGATCCCAAGATTTTATGCACCAACAGAGGGTAGAATCTTAATTGATGGCATTGATATTCAAAATATAAATTTATCTGATTTGAGAAAAAAGATAGGTATAGTAACACAAGATATTTTTTTGTTCCATGGGAGTATTTCAGAAAATATTGCATATGGAAAGTTAGATAGTACATTAAAAGATGTAGTTCGTGTATCTCGCTTAGCACATGCACATGATTTTATTTCAGAAATGGAATCAAAGTACAATAGCACTTTGGGAATTAGGGGGTACAATTTATCTGGAGGACAAAGGCAGAGATTAGTTATTGCAAGAGCTCTTTTGAGAGATCCTGAGATACTTATTTTAGATGAAGCAACTAGTGCTTTGGATAGTAAGTCAGAAAGATTGGTGAGTGACGCTTTAGATAGATTATTTAAAAATAGAACAACTTTTATAATAGCTCATAGATTTTCTACTATTAGAAAAATAAAAAGAATTATAGTATTAGATGATGGTAAAATCGCAGAAGAAGGCGACCATGAGTCTCTACTAGCTTTAAATGGAATCTACACTAGATTGTATGAACATCAATTTGTTACTTAAAAATATATAAAATGATTTTTTCAATAAAAATGCTAAGAAAAGTGTAATAATATCAAAGAAAATTGGGGGATAGAAATAATTAATGTATGGAATGGTAAACAAAGCAGTTAAGGAATTAGTTACAGAACAGTTTGGTGCTGACAAATGGGAAAAAATTAAGATCAAAGCCAATGCACCTGAAGATTTTGTAGGATTTCAAAGTTACGATGATGCTCTGACTTATAGCCTTGTTGGGGCTGCGGTGGAAGTATTGGAGCTTCCTGGAGAAAAAATTCTATTTGCTTTTGGAGAATATTGGGTCTTAAAAATTGCAGCTCAAAGTTATAATGATCTTATGACTTCAACAGGTACTGGGTTCGTATCATTTTTAGAAAATATAGATGGTATGCACAGTAGAATCAAGGCAACAATGCCCGATTTAAATCCTCCTTCTTTTCGAGTTAAGAAATTATCTGAAGAAAAAATCCAAATTGATTATTTTTCAAATCGACAGGGGCTTTTACCTTTTGTAGAAGGCCTACTTTCAGGACTTGGAACATACTATAAACGAACTTTCAAATTATCACATGTTAGCAAATCAGACAATCCTCTACCTTCTGAGAGAATGATTTTAGAGTTTATATAAAAATCATGGGAGAAAAAAATTTACCTTTTGATTTAATAAATGTTTTTTCTCCATTTTATTTAGTTTTAGATAAGAATGATAATATTGTATATGTATCACCATTCTTAGAAAAATGTTTAGTTCAAAAAAATCTCAATAGAATGACTCTCACCAGACCTTTTGCATCAAAAATAAACCGTGCTATTTTAGAAGAACTCACAGGTATGGTGTTATTCTTTTCAATTGAAGGTGAACTAGTAAGACAAATGAAAGGCCAGTCAATTATATATAATGAATATGTAGTACTAGTTGGAAGTCCGCTTATTAATTCTGCTTCTGAGTTAGATAAATTTGGTATGAAAATGACAGATTTACCTATACATGATTCTACTGGAGATCTATTATTGGCCATAGAAGCAAATCGTATCTCTTTAACCCAAGCAAAAGAAAGTATGGCAAAGTTAGAGGTTGCACTAGATGAAACTAAAAAACTAGGTGAATCTCTTGCAAATCAAGTAGAGATAAAAACAATAATATACAAGCAAGAAAAAGAAAATGCTGAAAAAGCTTTGAGTGAATTAAATGAATCAAGGGTAGCACTTTCAAGGGCAGAAAGAGATGCTAGCTTAACCCAAGTAGCCACACATTTAGCACATGAGATTAACAATCCACTCAATTATATTCTAACAGGAAAATTGGTACTTACAGACTCAATAGAGACTCTATTATCTAATATTCAAGAAGCTCTCTCAACTATTCCTGACAGTCAGGATTTTTTAGACTATATTAAAAAATATATAGATGATATATATACAAGTCTTGAAAGCATAGAGCTAGGATCAAAAAGAATCCAAGAAAATATTATTGAGTTAAGAGGTATAACACAAATTGATGGGGATATTTATAAGCGATTAAATATTTTCTCTGAGATACATAAAGGATTTAATTCTGTATTAATTAAAAATAAATGGCAAAAAAAAGAATGGAATGTAAGTATAAATGATATAGACATATATGATTTAGAAAGAAGCAAAGAGCCATTTTGGGATTTTCTTGGGAATCCATTTATTTTTTCCTTTGCTTTACGAATCATTTTTGACTATAGCATGAAAAAAGGAAGAAAGAATATAACCAATCAGTTGCAAGTAAAAATAGATAAAATTAGTAATTTATCTATAAAGTATATTTCAATTTCCGTATCACATAAAAGTGAATATATGAATGATGATGAAAAGAAAAATTTATTTTCTTTGCAAACCCAACGAAGTGGGTTTGGTGAGTTGATCAATTTAGGAATGATGAGAGAATTAATTCGAAAAAGTGGGGGTTTCTTAAGCCTATCTTCTGATGGAAGAAACGGAATGATTGAAATTTCTTTATTCTTATCGTACTGAGTTTAATTTTGAATTACGGAGATCTTTTTTATTTCATCAAAATCTCTTATTACTTCTCCTGGATTAAGAGGTACTTCTACAAAACGTGAAGGCAATAGATAGTCATTCACTGACACCACACCAATTATATTTTCAAAAGATTTGATTGGGGACTTCCCAGCTAAAATAGATTTAGAATATTCCTGTAACCTTGCAGAGAGATTCGCTGCTTGGCCAATAACAGCTAATTCGTATCTGTTTGCATCACCTAGCATCCCCATGATTACTTCCCCAGTTGCTAATCCCATTCCCATTTTCAAAAGTCTTGCATCTGGGTCAGAAATACTCAACTTTAATGTTGGAAATAGATCTACGATTTTTTCAATGCTAGAAATTCCTGCATCCAACCCACTCTCACCAGTTAAGCCAAAAAGTGCCATCAGTCCATCACCCATGTGTTTGTCTACGATCCCTCCATGCTCATGGATCAGGTTGTAAATAGGTTCATAAACTTCTTGAAGGGTACCTATTACCTGTTCTGGTTTCTTGCCTTTGGAGTAGATAGAATATCCTCGTAAATCAATATTTAAAATAGAAAGTTTGATCAGCTGTGCTTTTGAGAAGAAAAGAGAGTCATACGAAGTTTCTGATTTTGTTCCGGTATAGAGCTGAACTTGTTTTGAAAGAGTTGCATTTTCTTCCATCACCCTCTTGATTTGAGAGAGTAAGCGAAGGTTCGTTTGTGTTACATGGAATTGAGTCATTGCAGAGTGAACAGTTTGGACTAAATCTGCTTTTTCAATAGGCTTAGACATAAACCGAAATACTTTGCCAGCATTGATAGCTTCAACAACAGTTTGTATATCGGCATAACCTGTTAATATAATTCTCAGTGCAGGATGATGCTGTTTTTCAATCATTTCAAAAAGTTCTGTACCACTCATATCCGGCATTCTTTGGTCACTTACAATTACACCTAGATCTTTTTCTTTGAGCTTTGTTAATGCTTCTTGGGCACTGCTGGCAGTGATAACATTGTAATTTTTGGAAAGAATTGCTTCTAAAAGACGGAGATTGGGCTCTTCATCATCTACTAGTAACACAGTGCCATCTCTATGTATTTCTTCTTTTATACTTGCTTTTTTCCAATTCAACATTCTATTTTCTCATTATTTTATTTGTGTTATAGGTAACTCGACTATAAAATTGGCTCCACCAAGATCTTTAGAGGAGATACATTGAATAGAACCTTTATGGTTTTTTACAATATTTAAACTAATCGTAAGACCTAATCCCATTCCTTCGCTTTTTGATTTAGTTGTGAAAAATGGTTCGAATATCTTATTCAGAACTTCATTATTTATTCCATTGCCATTGTCTTCAACTTCAATTCTTATTTTTTTATTATCTATAAGTGAAATTTTAGTCCGTAGTATTCCTTTGAAAGATTTTTCTTTCAATTTGAATTCGGCTAAGGAATCACAAGCATTTGAAATTAAATTAGCTACAACTTGTGATATTTGGCTTCGATTACATGAAATATTTGGTAAGTTAGGATCTAAATATTTTGAGTAAGACCATCGTTTTAATTTATTAGCTAGTATGATTTCTGTTTCTTCTAAAATCTCTTTGAGATTGACTGTTTGGTCTATTGTTTGATCAAACCTAGCATAGTTTCTCATAGAAGAATTGATAGTAGAAACTTTGTTTAAGCCCATTTCAATATCTGAAATAAGTTTATAAAGGGACTCAAATTTTTTTTCAAATTGCAACCTCATTTCATAAGCTTCTGGATCTTCAGTTAATACTTTAAGGGTTGAATCTAAATCAGATAGTTCATCTTTTAAGTTATCCTTAGCCATGGATACGAAGTTGAGAGGATTGTTTATTTCATGTGTGATGCCCGCTAACATAGCTCCCAAAAGAGATAATTTTTCAACTTGTAAAAACTGGGATGTAGTTAGAATTATTTCATCATCTGGCATTATTCAAATCCTTTCAATTGGGATACTTCATATGTAGTTAGCTCTCTATATTCACCTAGTTTTAAACTTTCGTCTAATATTAGTGTATCAATAGAAATTCTTTTTAAAAAGGTCACTTCTTTCCCGAGTGCTAAGAACATTCTTTTTATTTGGTGAAATTTTCCTTCTGTAATACTAATTTTTGCAAACATAGAATTATTCTCTATTATTTCTAATTTTGCAGGAGCTGTTTTAAATCCGTCATCTAAGGTAATTCCATTCTGAAAACTTTCTATATCTTCTTGTAATATGTTAGCAGAAATATTTGCATGGTATACTTTTACTTTTAGTTGATTTGGGGATAGTAGTTCATGTGCTAATTTTCCATCTGTAGTTAAAAAAATCAATCCTTCAGTATCTTTATCTAATCTTCCTACAGGAAATAAGTTTTTCTTTTGATCTATATCAGAGAGCAAATCAATTACAGTTTTTTCTTTAGGATCAAAAGTAGCTGAAATTACCCCAGAGGGTTTATTCATCATAAAATAATAATTTTTTTTAAAAGAAAATAGCTTACCATCGATTGTGATACAATCATCTTCAGTTATATGAATGGAAGGATCTTTAACATGTTTATCATTTACTAAAATTACAGAATATTTTACTAAATTTTTAACTTCTTTTCTAGAGCCAAGACCTGCATGAACCAATATATAGTCTAATCTTTTAGATGTAGACATCGTCAATGATTTTCAATGAGTCTCAAGATAATTGCTTTTTGTGCATCTAATCTGTTTTCTGCTTGCTGAAAAATAATAGATCTGGAATCTTTTACAGCTTCTCTGGAAATTTCATAGCCGGGATGTATAGGCATGTCATGCATAATTTTTATTTTAGAATCTTTTAGTAGTTCAAGATTTATTTGGTAAGGCATCATTTCTTGGATTCTTTTTTCTTTTTCTTTTTGAAAGCCCGGATCATTGAAAAACTCCATGTCCACCCAAGTGTCTGTATAAATATATTCACATCCATGGATTGCTTTTTTTAAATCAGTTTCCCATGTTAATGTTTTCTTCTGGATACCCTTTTGTATTATTGCATCAATTTTCGCATTTTCATTTATTTGTGGAGTCACTAAAACTAAGTGAACACCCAATGCACTTGTGATTTCAATTAGAGAGTTAACAACATTATTATGAACTCCTACGTAACACAGAGTAGCTCCTTTTAGGCTACCTCTATCCATTTGAATTGTTAAAATATCGGCTAGCGACTGACATGGATGGTATAAATTACAACAACCATTGATCACAGGGACATGTGATCCTTTTTGAAGAGTCAATAGATCTTCATGTTTTTTAAGTCTAGCCATGATTATGGAAGCATTTCGTGAAAGATACTCCGCTTCAAATTCAATATCTGAAAGTTGAAAATTAGATGTCATCCAATCTAAATAAATTGCATGCCCTCCAAGCTCTGTCATACCTGCTTCAAAAGATACTCTTGTTCTGGTGGATGTTTTTTGAAAGAGCATTACCATAGTTCTGCCTTGCATGTGACCAGAAAAATATACCCTATTTTTTTTTACATAAACAGAAAAGTCTAATAAGGATTCTATAGAAGAATCAGACCATTCCTGCCAAGATATAAGATGTTTGGATGGAGTATTGAGGATGTTAGGCATTCGATACTAAATTTATCCGAGAAGATCTTTCACTGCTGATATAACATCATCTACATCAGAATCTGTCATACCAGCAAATAGTGGAAGAGAAAGAGCTTTGTCATACATTTTTGAAGCATTTGGAAAATTATTTTTGTTGAAATTATAATTTTTTTTATAAAATGGATGTTCAAAAATAGGGATGAAATGAAGGCTAGAACCAATATTTCTATCTTTCAATTCAATTGCCAAACTATCTCTACCCATTTTAGCAACTTTAGGATCCAATTCAATTCTATATAGGTGCCAAGAGTGCTTCCCTCTAGAATCTGGTTTAGGCAATTTCATTCCTTTAATTTCTGAGAATTCTTCATTGTACTTCAATGCAATTTCTTCTCTTCTAGCCCAAAAGCCAGGAGATTCTTTGAGTTGAACCAAGCCAATAGCTGCTGCTATATCTGTTAAATTATATTTATAACCTGCATCCACAACTTCATAAAACCAACCGGGTCTATTGAATGTATCTCGATTGATTCCATGTAATCTCATAATCTTCATGCGGTTTGCAAACTCAGAGTTATTTGTGGTAACCATACCACCTTCCCCAGTTGTTATACCTTTTGTGGCATAAAAGCTAAAAACAGTAAAATCACCCCAACTACCAATCATCTTGCCTTTGTGGATTGCAGGAAAAGCATGTGCTGCATCTTCAATTACAAATAATTTATATTTTTTAGCTATTTCAAGAATGGCTTCCATGTCACAGGTATATCCTGCTAGGTGAACTGGTATTAAAGCACGAACTACTTTATTGGTTTCTTTGTGGACCAAAGAGTCCCCAACAAATATACACTCCCTTTCAATAGCGGCCAATAGGGTTTCAGGTGTCATAATATTATGTTCAGAGTCAACATCAGTTAGGATGGGTTGTGCTTTGAAATAGCAAACCACCTCAGCTGTGGCTGTAAAAGTAACCGAGGAGGTAATAACAGCGTCCTTTTCTGTCAGTCCTATTGCTTCTAGAGCAAGATGTAAGCCTGCGGTTGCAGAATTTAGAGCTATGGATTCCATTGAGGATACATATTTAGAAAATTCAGCCTCAAATTCTTTTACTTTGGGACCTGAAGTGATCCATCCGGAGCGTAAAACATTTGCCACTTCTTCAATTGCTTCTTCAGAAATGCTAGGAAGTGCAAATGGAAGAAAGGTATCCCTCATAGTTTTAATCATATACTTATGTCGCTCCTACGTTATAATAATTTTTCGACGTAAACTGAAAATTCTATATTTATTTTCAATTTCCTTATTGCATTTACAGGCATTTAATGGATATTACTTTTTAGACATTTAGAATCTTCCGTAAACTTGTGAGACTTAGCTTTAATCAAATTCTGAGTAGGATATCTCTTTTGAATAGGGATATCCAAGAATTAAACAGATTCAGAAATAGACTTCCTGGAAATAGGGTCTATTATTCTGGTTTAAATGCAAGTTTTGAAGGTAAATTAAGTGAACTGAAGAGAGAAAAGGAAACTCTATTAGAACTTTCGATAAAAAATCCACCATCTTGGGTTCTTGGTGTGATAAAATCGTTTGCAATAGAGGATAATTCCGAAAATAAATCATATACAAAAAAAGGATTGGGAAGTCTTCCTAAAATAGAAAATGCTATGACAAGTCGCAACATTAAGCAATTTTTGCGAGATATTCCCAAAACAGAAATACATCTTCATTTAGAAGCATGTTTAAGTAAGGATTCTCTAAAAAAATTATTACTTAAAAATAATATAAAAATATCTGAAGAGGATTTTGAGCAAAAATTTGTTTTTAGTGATTTAAATGGATTTATCCAACTATTTTTCTTCATCCAAAGTGCAATCAAGGATGAAAGTGATTTTTCCATACTGATCGATTCCCTAGGTCAGTATATGAAAAAAGACAACATTATATATACAGAGGTTTACCTAGCTCCCACTAAATTTTTACAGAATGGACTGGATTTTGAAAAAATCATAGAAAATATAATCCAAAGCATACGGGTAATAAAAGCCCAAGAAGATAGAGATATCAAACTATTGATTGATGTCTCGAGAACATTTGGAAAAGACAACGCTTTAAATAATCTAAATAGAGTTCTAAAGTTAAATTATACCGAAGTAATTGGGATAGGGCTTGGCGGAGCAGAGCTTTTGGGCCCTGCTAAGGATTATGAAGAAGTATTTAAGATAGCTAGACAAGCTGGTTTGCGTGTCGTGGCACATGCTGGGGAAGATGATGGCCCTTGGTCGGTTTGGGATGCTATTAAGTTTCTAAAAGTAGAGAGAATAGGCCATGGAACTTCTGCAATCCAGGATCCTGATCTCATGAAGTATGTGAAAGAAAACAAAATTCCATTTGAAGTTTGTATTACGAGTAATATTTTTACTGGGAAATATGTTCGTGAAGAAGAAAATCATCCAGTTAGGCAGTTTTATGACAATGGGATTATAGTTACTCTCAATACAGATGATCCTGAGATATTTGATGTAAGGCTTTCTGATGAATATTTAAAACTCTATGATAAATTAAATTTTAGCATAGAGGAAATTATTGAAATAGTGAAAAACAGTGTTCTGGCTACCTTTAATCCCAACAAGGAAGAATTATGGTACCACATGAAACAAGAAATTGATAAGCTTCGAAAAATATACGAGCTCTAAATACTAAATTTGATGAGCATTGCTAAGTCACCCTGTGTAAAAGTTTGTGAAATGGACCATTTGTCTGGGCTTTGTGTGGGTTGCTATAGAACATTAGAAGAAATTGGGAAATGGTCAGTGATGGGAGAAGAAGAGAAAGAAAATATTTTAAAAGAAGTGGCATTTAGGAAAAAAAATATAAATGACTAAAAAGAAAAAGTATTTCCTTGAGCTAGAAAAAAAGAATTTTGCACTGGCTCTCACTCTAATCGACAATGATCTGAAAGAAGATCCCTCCAATCCTGAACTTTTATATAATTTAGCAATCTGTTGTGCGAGGACAGGAAATTATAAGAAATGTCTGAGTGTCCTTGAAGACTTAATTAAAAAATCTAGTACATTTATTGATATAGATAATGTGTATAGATTGATGATTTATTCAAATATTCAACTTAAAAATTTTGAAAAAGCATTAGAGCAAACGGATGAGAGGCTAAAGATAAATATTGGCGATGTTCGTTTATTATCCTTTAGAGCACATATTTTAGAAAAGACATCAAAAATTCAGGATGCAATACAAATTCATAAGAATATATTAAAATTAAGTCCTAATTATCCAAATAGTCTTAATTCGCTAGCATACCTAATAGCCATACTTCCAAATCCTTCTAAAGAAGATCTAAATGAAGGGGTAGAGTATATAAAAATAGCATTAAAAAATGATCCGAACAATCCAGCATACCTAGATACATTAGGTGTGATTTTAAAACTCCAAGGAAACAGAGATCAGGCATTGAGAGCATTCAATAAGGCATTATCAAAAGCACATACATCTACATCTGAAATTATTGATCATCTTCAAGATCTTTTGTAGGAAAACCTTATAATTTAGTAACCTAAAAGAAAATAAAAATGCACTTAATTATAATATCTAAATTCATGTTTATCTTTTTTTAAATAAATAGGTTTTCTAGTTGAATTTCTGTAAAAGAATATTTATTTTTTAATAGGAATCTTATTTTGATGGATGGACATAAGTTATTAATAAAAATAATTTTCCAGGATTAATATGAATAAACATATAAAAATATTTTTCTCCTCAATACTCATACTTTTATTTATTAGCAAGTGTGAGTCTAGTTCAAATACTAGTTCTACAAGTGCTCTTGCATTGAGTGCCTTGACATACCCTATCATCACATCTTTAGAACCTAATCAAATCTATTCAACATTCACATTTGAAGGTGTTGTATACCCAGCCGCTTCTATCAAAATACTGGGAAGAAATTTTTCTGCAGTGCTTTCAGATAATGTGATTTCCTTCAACGGAATTATTGGGTCTATACTGAGTGCTACGGCTACTGAAATTACTGCAACAGTTCCAGATGGGGTGAGTTCTGGAGTATTGACAGTTGCTAAGAATGGAGGAAGCTGCACCAGTCTTGATAAAAAATCCGGGATTAATTGTATTGGAACGGATATTTATGTGAATTGTTATTCTCCATTTAAAAGTACGTATGGTTCTGAAGTGTCTCTAAAATTTGGTTCCCAAAATTCAGTAGAGTTTACTGAGTCTATAGGCACTAAAGTATTTAGAGTCGATCTACCCGAAGGGAATAGAACACTTTTATTAAATTGTCCTAGTGAAATGACAGTAACTGTATTTTCAAAAACATGTTCTCCTACAAAAACAACTTCGGTTGTTCCTAGTGCAATTAGTCCTCAAATCCAAGTTACGGGAGGATACACAATGCAATTTTTTGTGACTACTCAATCTGGTTCCTGTACGATTAGTATTTTTTGAAATGTCTGAAATTTCATATTCATTTATTAGCTTACTTGGATTGTTTTTATTAACAGCTGTACTACGGTTAATTGAATTATTTATTTCTAAAAAAAATGATTCTTTGAGGTCTACCGAGGCAAATATTCAAAAACCAAAAGAAGTTTTCTTTTTTCTTTTCATTATTCTACATGTATCATTTTTAATTTTTACACCACTGGAAGTTTACATATTAAATAGAAATTTCTATATATACTTAGGAATAAGTATGATATTTTTGTATTTAGTATGTTTGTTAATAAGATTTCATGTACTAAATGTACTGGGTAAAAATTGGAATACTAAAGTAATTTATAATCCTAGTGATGAGTTATCAATTACTACTAGTGGAATTTATAAATTTATAAGGCATCCTAATTATTTAGTTGTTATCTTAGAATTAACAGCTTTATCTCTATTTCATTCAGCATATTTTTCTTTTATAATCTTTTCTATACTGAATTTTATATTACTGTTTTTTCGAATTAGATTTGAAGAAAATGAATTATTTCAAAATTCAAAATACTCGAATCATTTTATAGATAAAAAAAGGTTTATTCCAGGTTTATTCTAGATAATCTCTCATGCCTTTTTATAAATTATCACAGATATTTATAGTTGATATCAAAATATATATAATTATTTTTTCATTTTTTCTTAGCAATATTATAAAATCTGAAGTGATTCAATTGACGAAGGATTCTAATAAATATGATATAACTTCTAATATATTGGTAGCTTTAGTAGAAAAAACTGATGATTTTAAAATTGAATATTTATCATCTCTTTCAGATGACAGTTTCGAGAAGAATAGTGATAGCTATCTAAATAAAGAATTTATTAACAAAGATTTATTAATAAAATTTAAAATTATCTGTGATATTAATAGAAAATATTTCTTACAAATAAATGATCCTTTAATAGATTATATTGATATACTTGTATATTCAAAAGAAAAATCTTATAATTATAAATCTGGATGGTTGGTTCCTATTAATTTGAGATCAATAAAAGATCGAAAACATATCTTTGAACTTCCAAACATTAATATAGATCAAGAATTTGATATTTACATTAAACTACGAAAAGAAGATAATATAAGTTTAAATCTGGAAGTGCTTACAGAGGAAGCATTGTGGCAGGAAAATAGAGATAATAATTTAATCCTTGGATCTTATTATGGATTGATTTTTATAATTTTTATAATTTATATAATCGTTTATTTTGGATCAAAAGATTTAAAATATCTTCAAACTTCCTTATTTATATTTTCCGCATTATTTATGCAATTATGTATGCATGGAACTTTTTCAACTTTTTTTGATCAGGATATGATGTTAAATAAGAAGTTATATTTATCAAGTATATATATCTTTTATATGATTCTTTTTTATTCTATTTATAATTCTATCAGTAATAATAAAATTAATAATTTATTTTATTATATTGTAATAATTTCATTTCCTCTTCTATTTATAATATTAAATATTAATTATTTTATATCAATAAATATTATAAGATATATGGGAGTAATAGATTTTTTAATATTATTTTATCTTTTTTATAAAAATTATCAATCAAAAGAAAACATCAAAGAATTACTTATTTGGACTCCTATAGTTATAGGGATATTTATAGCTTTTTTAAGATATAA
>CAMCZP010000016.1 GCA_945887855.1 Leptospira interrogans serovar Manilae
ATTGCCTCTCTCAATTATGATAAGGTGGTTTTTTCACAGATCCCAGGTACAGATCTAGTATTTGCAGGTAGAATCATTGGGAAGCCCGGTGATAAAATTAGTATCCAATCAAAAAAGGTACTTCGAAATGGTCAGGTGATTGGTTCAAAAACAGCTAAAAACAATGACACCAGAATCTTCGATATTTCTTTTTCAAATCGAGATAATTTAAATGAAACTACAATGAATAAAGATGAGTATTTTATACTGTGTGACAATAGAGACGAATGCATGGATTCTAGAGAATATGGTTCGATTTTAGTAAAAAATATAATAGCGATTAAACTTTATAAATAGAGAAGATCATGATTCCAAATATACAACAAATTACAAATGCAATGAAGGCTTCCATCCAAGACTGGCACAAAGAAAGTACTCCTTCCCAAAACCCATTCAAAGAGGGAGAGTTTCTCTATTTAATTTATAAAAAAAACCAAATTGATACCATCCAATGGCATGTAGAAGATGAAATTAGAAGGCCTGATTTGCCACCTTCCGAGCTGGTAAAATTCAAGAGAGAAATTGATAAATTAAACCAAGAAAGAACAGATACTGTAGAAATCATTGATGATCTAATATATTCCATTTACAAAGATGTTCCAAAAATCTCTTCTGCAAAGATGAATTCAGAAACCCCTGCATGGTTGCTAGATAGGATGAGCATTCTAGAATTGAAAATCTATCATATGGAAGAGCAAGTAAACCGATTGGATACAACTCCTGAGCACAAAAATAAATGCATTGAAAAATTGAATATTTTACTCGAACAGAGGTCGGATTTGCAAAGCTGTTTTAAGGAATTAACCGATGATCTATCCAGTGGAAAAAAATTTATGAAAGTTTATAGGCAAATGAAAATGTACAATGATGAAAAACTTAACCCTTCTCTCTATAAAATAAAAAAATAACCTCATGCGAGTCCTTACAAAAGTTTTCCCTCCATGAATCTTCTCGTAATACGCTTTTCTGCCATGGGAGATGTAGCTCTACTTACCCCAGCCCTTATAGCAGTGGTAGCCAAATATCCTAACGTTCAAATAAATCTCATCACTAGGGGTAATTTTTCATCCTTCTTTTTTAACATACCCAATGTACATGTCATTGGTTTGAATTTAAAAAAGTACAAAGGCCTCACAGGCATCTGGAAATTGTACCAAAACATCATCCAATTAGGACCCTTCGATAAGGTTTTGGATCTACATGGAAGTGTGCGGAGTATTTTTTTAACCTGGATCTTTAAGTGGAAGGGAGTAAAAACATTTCGAATTAACAAGGGGAGGAGAGAAAAAATTTTACAAATTCGAAGAATAGATAAAATTCTTACCCCTTTGCCCCACACAGTAGATAGGTATTTAAAAGTTTTTGAAAATGCTGGCTTTCCTGCCATTGTTCGAAAAGGACCTTGGATCAATGTAGATGCCGATTCTAAAATGTTTGCATCTGAATATTTCAAACAAAATCAGCTCAGGAAAACGGATGATCTCTGGGTTGGGTTTGCTCCCTTTGCTGGGCATGCTCTAAAAGAATGGCCTCAATACAAATCTGCTAACCTTATAAAACAAATCTTAAAAGATTTTCCTGCAAAGATATTTCTCTTTGGATCTGGAGATGAAGAAGAAAAACTTCGCCTGCTAATGGGAGAAAATCGAAATTGCTATGTAGTATCGGGTGGGAATTTGGGAATCAAAGGAGAAATTGGAATCATGGAAAAACTTGACATCATGATTGGCATGGACTCCTCCAATGTTCATATCATGGCACTTCTCAAAAAACCCGTGATAGGGATCTACGGAACCACACATCCCTACTCTGGATTTGCTCCCTTTAGCCAAGAAGATGTAGGTGTAGTCCAGGTAGACTTGCCCTGTAGACCTTGTAGCATCTATGGAAATGTTACTTGTTATAGGAAAGACTTTGCCTGTATGGAATTGATTGATCCAATTGATATCATCAAACGCATTCGGCTGATTTTAAATGTAAATACCACTTGGTAGATCCCATTTTTTGATTGTAGAAATTAAAATAGAACCAAAGAGTAAGATTTTTTTCTTTTTACACCAATAGGTTTTAATATTTTCGTATTTAATGGATTCCAAAACTGTAGATATAGATATTTTAGATGTAACTCTCCGAGATGGGGAGCAAACAAGGGGAGTATCTTTTAACACCGAAGAAAAACTAAACATTGCTAAATTTTTACTTTTAAATGTAAAAGTGAATCGGGTAGAAGTTGCGTCTGCTAGGGTTTCCAAAGGGGAGCTCTCCACTGTGAGAACCATTCATTCATGGGCAGAAAAGGAAAATCTTGCAAACCAGATCGAAATTTTAGGCTTTGTTGACCACAAGCTAACAGTGGATTGGATCTATGAATCAGGTGCCAGAACTTTAAATTTACTAACAAAAGGATCACTGAGACACCTCACCCACCAACTTAAAAAAACTATCCAAGAGCACATACGTGACATAGAAGAAACCATATCCTATGCTACCCAGAAAGGAATTCACACCAATGTTTATTTGGAAGATTGGTCCAATGGTTTTCTCAACTCTCCAGAATATGTTGAAGAATTTGTACTGCATTTAAAAAAATTTTCCATTGGAAAAATATTTTTAGCTGATACTTTGGGAGTTCTCTCTCCGGATGAAACTCTAGATGGGGTAAATTTTATGGTTCAAAAATTTCCAAACACCCATTTTGAATTTCATGGACACAATGACTACAGTCTATCAGTTGCCAATTGTCTGTCTGCAGTAAAGGCAGGGGTTAAGGGATTGCATGTATCTGTCAATGGGCTGGGTGAAAGGGCAGGAAATTCTCCCCTAGAATCTGTAGTAACCGCATTGCATGATAAAATGCATATCAAAACTAGTATCACGGAATCTGAAATTACAGCAGTTAGTAAGCTAGTAGAAGTGTTTAGTGGAAAAAGAATTTCTGAAAATCGTCCTATTGTAGGACAGGATGTATTTACTCAAACTGCTGGAGTTCATGCAGATGGTGATAAAAAAGGAAACCTATATGCAAATCCAATTCTCCCCGAACGTTTTGGAAGAAAGAGAAGCTATGCTCTTGGAAAATTAGCTGGAAAAGCTAGTATTTCCGAAAACTTAAAACTTTTAGGAATGGTTTTAAGTACAGAATTAGAAAAAAAATTATTAGAAAAAGTTATAGAAATGGGAGATGCTGGAATCAATGTAACTGCAGAAGATCTTCCTTTTTTAATAGCAGATCTATCCGGTAACAATGAAACAAAAAAATTTATTTTGGAATCTTGGGTTGTGACATCCGGAAAAGGTGTTTTACCTACAGCTAGTATTACAGCCAAATTTCATAATAAAATTTATAAAGAAAGTGGAACGGGTGATGGTGGTTATGATGCTTTTATGGATGCTCTATCTAAAATTGCTAAAAAAAATGAATTTGTACTACCTGGATTGTTAGATTACTACGTAAGAATACCCCCCGGAGGAAAAACATCTGCATTGGTAGAAACTATAATCACTTGGGAAAAAGGAGACGATAGCTTTCGTACGGTAGGCTTGGATTCAGACCAACTCTCAGCAGCTGTATTAGCTACTGAAAAAATGTTAGAATTGATTCTCAGATAAAAATGGATTCAAAAAAAATACTTATTGTAGGATTGGGAAATCCCGGAAATACCTACAAGTCCACCAGGCATAATATTGGCTTTAGAATAATTGAAGAATTGGCATCAAAAAATCAGGTAACATTTGATGGTGATAAGAAATGCAGTACATCTAAATATCATAGTAACGATGTTGTTGTTTACCTACTTAAACCCTTAGAATTCATGAATCTCTCCGGTGCTTGCACTCAGAAAACCTCAAATAAATTTAAAATACTCCCGGAAGATATTTTAGTCATACATGATGAAATCGACTTTCCATTTGGGAAGATAAAGTTAAAATTTAGCGGGGGGCATGCAGGTCACAATGGTTTGCGTTCCATCATTGAAAATATGGGTACAAATTCCTTTCATAGACTCAGATATGGAGTAGGAAGACCAATCCAACCTACTATCTCCGTAAGTGACTATGTACTATCATCTTTTACGAAAGAAGAAGAAACGGAAATTAGTAATTTAATGAATTCCTGTCTCCTAAGTATCCAAAATTGGATTTACGAAAGAACAAAAGGTTAAAAAATCAAAGTAATATGGTAACAGATATCAGGATAAAAGTACCGGGGACCAGTGCAAATTTAGGACCTGGATTTGATCTGTTAGGAATGGCATTAGAGATTTACAATGAATTTCATTTTAGTTTTCACAAAGATTCTCAATATAAAATACTTTTAGAGAATGGCTCCCCTCCTCCTTTTGTTACTACAGACAATTTGATTAAGGAATCTTATCAATCTTATAACAAATTATATCTCACTGAGAATGAGCTGCCACCATTTGATGTAAGAATTGGCTTAAATCTGCCTATGAGGGGTGGACTGGGATCAAGTGCTAGTGCCATTGTTGCCGGATTTATGGCAGCTAGAACATACCATGAAATAAAAATCCAATCGATTCCACTTCCTTCTGAACAGTCTATCTTAACAGAACTTGCTCAAATTGAAGGTCATCCAGACAATTCTACTCCTGCACTCTTGGGTGGATTTATCTTTTCTTACCTTACAGACAATGGATTGGTTTACTTTAAAAAGAAATTTCCAAGTAGTATAAAACTCTTTTTATTTATACCAGAACTAGAAACAAATACAAATGACTCCAGAAAAAAACTACCAGAGTACTACAGCACAGAAGATGTTATCTTTAATATGAGTAGGATTTGCACTTGGCTTGAATTTTTAAACTCAGGAAGTGCACATCTCTTACCATTGTCTGTTGCAGATAGAATTCACACTCCCTATCGAATCAATAAAGTTCCATTATTAAAAGAAATAAGTGAAATACTTTTCAATAACAATATATGGTTTACCCTTTCGGGATCGGGTCCTACCCTTTTGTTATTTGAAAAAGAAGAAAAAAGTCATCAATTCATTGAGTATTTTACTCAGATAACAGGCAAATGTTTAACTAATCATGGTATTAAATATAGACTCTTGCCAATAAATCCATGTGAAATTGGCACAACAATTATAAAAGAAATGGAGTAGTCGATGGAAGTCCGAGCTATAGATTTATTTAACGAATTCAAAGAATCTGCATTATTAGAAGAAATTCATGGTGATACTATTTTTAATCAATTATCTTCTATTGAAAAGTGTACGAATACGAGTCTGGTCTTTTGTGATTATAAAAATTACATAAAATATTTAGAATCCAACAAACCCTCCTGTGTTATAACAAATAAAGCTCTTCTTCCAACCATTTTAAGCCTTGGAATCTCTTGTGTAATTGTATCATCTAATGTTGGAGTATCTCACGCTAAAATAAAACAAAAGTACAAAGACCATAACTTCAGATCTGAGTGGGAACAAATTCATTCCTCAGCTTTGATCCACGAAAGTGCTATCATTCCAAAAACAAGTAAGATAGGGCCTAATTGTGTGATAGGAAAGAACGTAACTCTTGGCGAAAATGTAATTATCCAAGCGAATACAATTGTAGAAGAAAGTGCTGTGATTGGAAACGATGTAATTATTTTAGCTAATTGTGTAATTGGTCATGACTGTATACTCAAAGATAGGGTTTATATTAAATATGGTTCCATAATAGGTGGAGAAGGGTTTGGCTTCGTTCCTGATTCTCAAAAGACATATCATAGAATACCACAGACCGGTATTGTAATTATAGAAGAAGATGTAGTGATTGGTAGCAATAATTGTATAGATCGAGCCGCTTACCATGAAACCAGGATCAAAAGGGGAACTAAATTTGATAATTTCGTTCACATAGCCCACAATGTTACCGTTGGAGAAGATGTAATCTTAACTGCAGGGTGCATCATTGCAGGTTCTACAATCATTGGAAATAGAGTGATTATGAGTGGACAAACAGGAGTATTAGATCACTTAAAAATTGCAGATGATGTAATTCTTGTTCAGCGCGCAGGTGTAATGAGTGATATCAAAGAACCAGGAGTATATGCAGGAATTCCCCCGCAACCACTTTCAGATTATTTAAAAAACTCAGCTGTGGCACGTAAACTTACTGATTTAAAATCTCAAGTATCAAATCTTGAAAAAACTCTAAAAAAAATCATTGAAAATAAATAAAAAATAGTTTCTATGAGAAATCATCTACTATCACCATTGTAATAATTTTTTGAATTTGTGGTAGTATAGCACAAGAATAGAATGGATATTGACGAAATTAAATATAAAAGTAAAACAAGGATCAAACATGGATTGGGATTACGTACTAAGAGATGCAGTTAAAGATAATTCAATAAGAGAACTCCACTTAAAAAAAGTTCCTTCATTGAAAACATGTGATGATTGGAAAAAAGTTGCTGAAGTTGGCTTAATTGATCATAAAACAAAGTATGCTCACTACAAAGGTGGACTGGTAAAACTAGGAGAGAGATTGTACTTTGTAGATGAGAAGATTCTCGATGTTATAGCTCCCTTTCGTCAGTGGAATTTCAAAAATAAAATCAAAGTAACTGATATCCAAGCTCAATAATATCACCCTACTTAATGACGCTTCTGCAAAAATTAATTGCAGTTACGTCATGTATTTATCTTATCAATTTAATAATCATATTTAATTTTTCGGCTACCTGTATTACGTCTTGAATCTTATTCTTGTCAATGAGTATAGCATCATGGCTAATTTCTTCAAGTATTATCTTTTTACCTTTGATCTGACCTGTGAGTAGCTCCATCACATGTGCATCCTGGGTTCTTACTAATACACAATCTTCGATTACATTTACAATTGGAAGATTTTTACTCCAATCATCAAACAAGAAGAGTAAATTCTGAGCCAACTCTGCTTTTGAAGATTCTCTTAAAAATTGTATAAATAAATTTTGATCATACCCCAAAAGAATTCCCTGCTGAAAGGAATCTTTTGTGAGAACAAATGTATATACTCTGTCATAGTCTTTCAATTCGGTAAAGACTTTAAGCAGATGAACTCCAACCATAGAACATTTCTCTGGAAAAGCAATGATTGAAAAATCTGGATTAATTGTAATACCACCTCTATCTGTGATTCTAGAAATTGGTTTATTTTGAAAGTATTGTTTGCCAAGCTCTGAAAGGTTTATATATCTGTGTGGGTATTCAACATCTAACAAACCAAAAAGATGTAGATAAAATAAAGAACTAACTATCTCTTTTCGTAAATCAAGAAGATCTGTCTCGAAATTCTTAATTTTAAAACCCGGAGACAGAACTAAATTTTCTCTGATCACATTGGCAAATAGGACAGAGAGATTGACCTTTTCCATTTCAATGATGATTCTTACAATTTTGTCAAGAATAGGTTTGTCATAAAAAGGCACTTCTAAAGCTGCAAAAACTTCTGCTGGATTAAACCTTTTCGACCTGATTTCATTGACCTCATGGATCACAAGGCTCATAACTTCAAAAATATCTTTTCTCTGAAAACTATCTATATCTCCAGAAAGAATTATATTTTCTCCTTTGATATCCACAAGCCCCAAAATTTTTAAAATTGGTAATATCAATTCTATCTGGTAAACTTGTCCTTTCTCTGGAAAAATTTCTATATCCGGTTTTAAAAGTTCCTGCTCTGTTCTTTTATTATCTGCTTGCTTAATCTTTCCCGATTTAGCAAGGCTCAAACCTTTTCTAGAAATAAATGAAATCATCTTTTTTATATTTAAAAAGAAATCTAATTCATTTTTAACAACTCTCTCTTGCTTTTGTCGGGTATTCTTTTTTGCAGGAGGAATCAAAGTATTGGTCTGAAGGAAATGAAAAATTTCTTTTGGTAGTGTTATAACTCGAATGAATTTTTCATCTATGTAGTATGTATCAAAAATTATATGTTTAGAGAGCAAATGCGGGATGATAACCTCATACTTACCTCGATTTACATGGATATAGTTCCTAAGAACATCCATTTCAATCACTCCCCCATGAGTAAATATATAAAGTACTACATCTCTCTCCATATCATCCAAACTAGTCAGAAGAGTAGAGATAGATTCAGTTGTACATGCAACTTTTAAAAAGTCTTCAAGGGAATCAGGTTTTTTGGAAACAATAGCTTTCCACCACTCAGAGGGGATTTGGGACGGAGTGAGTTTGATGTGGTTTTTATCGAGACCTAACTTAAACTTTTCCCCTTTTTGATTAAAGTCAAGTTTTACTAAATTTGAAATTTCATCATATGTATGATACTTATCTAGATTATTTGTAAGACGTTCTCTATTTTTTCTTTGGTAAAGAAGATGAAACTTCCGTAAAACATTTAGTTCCATTTCTACATTGAGTGGAGGTAGTAATACTTTACGTACAATTTCTCCAAGAGTTTGTACATTTTTATTCTTCAGGATATGAGAAAGTATGGTTACCTGAATGGGTGTAAGCTTTTCTAGAACACCTTTCAGTAAGAATTCATCCTGAAAAGATTCATATATTTGGGCTACACCTTGCTTCTTGTCTTTTGCATTGAACTTTAAAATGTTCCAAGTAGATGCAATTTTTTTGAGTTCGGGGAGATCCAGTTTATTTAATTCCAGGATCAAAACATTATCATTATCCATAATTTCGTAGGTTATAAGAATCTATAGAGACAGAAACTATACTTCTACTCTCCTGTAAACTAAAATACCAATAAAAATATGGCTTACAATCTAAAGAAGGACCAAAAGCTTGTCCTATGGAACTCTTTTCGAATCTGGGATCTAGTATCAATGCGTCCCTACGAGTCTTAAATAGCAGTTTTGTATTTTCCGGAAAAGCTCTCCAATTGATCGGAGATCTCACCCTTTTTAAAAAAGATCCCGAACTTCATATTCGATTGCGGGAAGCCTTCGAAGAATTAGGGGCAACCTATATTAAACTCGGGCAATTCATTGCATCAGCACCCTCTCTGTTCCCTAGAGAGTACACAGTAGAAATGGAAAAGTGTCTCGATTCTGTGAGACCCATCCCCTACCCCATCATAAAAAGTATCATAGAGAAGGAGCTAGGAGGTGATTTAAATCAATTTTTCAGCTATGTTGACCCTATCCCACTTGCTTCCGCCTCCATCTCCCAAGTACATGGAGCTACTACCAAGACAGGCTATGATGTTGTAATAAAGGTACAAAGACCTGACATAGAATCTACGCTAAAAACAGATATGGGACTAATATACTTTGCTACCCTTATCTTTTCTAGAATTTCCCCAGGTATTACAACATCAGGACTCACAGATATAGTTAAAGATTTTTATGAAAACATCATCCAAGAAGTAGACTTTATCCAAGAAGCAAAAAATATCTCTGATTTTGAAAAATATTTACTCTCCGTTGGAGAAGACAGAGCGAAAGTGCCCCGTGTCTTTCCTGAGTATTCTACAAGAAGAGTTTTAACTATGGAGAGATTTTATGGTATTCCACTGACCAATTTGGAATCCATCAGAAAGTATTCAAAAAATCCCAAAGAAACTCTCACAACTGCCCTTTCTATATGGTTTGACTCCCTGGGCAAATCAGAAATATTCCATGCAGATGTTCATGCTGGAAATCTTATGCTCCTAAAAGATGGAAAAATTGGTTTTATTGATTTTGGAATTGTGGGGAGAATTTCCAAAGATGTCTGGGAGGGGCTCTTATTCTTTATGCAGGGGATAGGAATAGAAAATCCTATTCTCATGGCAAAGGGTTTGGTCAAAATGGCATCCACATCAGAAGGAATAGATGAGGGAAAATTTGCAAATGATTTAAGACGAATTCTCCAAGAGATGAAAAGTATCTCAGATTCTATCCAAAAGGGAAAAGAGTCTGAAATAGATGAAACTAGACTGAATAGAATCATGTTTGATATTGCTGATGTAAGCAAACGAAATGGATTAAAGATACCCAGAGAATTTGGTCTATTGATCAAGCAAATGTTATACTTTGATAGATATGTAAAAATTTTAGCACCTGAAATGGATCTCATCAAAGACCAAAATTTATATCTCCCAAAATGAAAAACATTTTAGATTGCAAAGAGAAGGAATTGAGTACAATTCACTCCTTCTCTGAAGACATAAATAATGATTTTGCAAATGATCTTATGGACTATGGTTTACTTCCGGGTGCCACAGTTATAAGATACCCAAATTTTTCATTTTCTGATAAAGTAATTCTTAGAATTGGTGATTCCATTATATCTATTAGAAAAATAGACGCAGAAAAAATTTATATAAAAGAAAATAGTATTACATGAAGTATAGAATTTTATTAGTAGGTAATCCAAATTGCGGAAAATCTACAATATTTAATACTCTTACAAATCTAAATCAAAAAACTGGAAATTTTGCAGGTGTAACTGTTGAGAAAAGAATTGGTAAATGTAAAATTGAAGACCAAGACATTGATGTCATAGATCTTCCAGGCTCTTTTTCACTCAATGGCACTTCTGAAGATAAAAAAGCTCTCACCAGATTCTTAATGCAAAGAGACTCAAGTGACAAAATTATTTTTGTAATGGATTCAACACTAATTGAAAGAAGTTTACAATTTTTATTTCAAATATCAGACCTTGGGGTAGAAATTATTTTAGTTTTAACAATGAAAGATATATTAACTAAAAAGAATTTATCATTAGATATAAATGATCTTCAAAAAAGATTGGGTATAAATGTAGTTCTATTGAATGGAAAAACTAACGAAGGAATAGATGAATTAAAAAATCTACTTAAAAAAAAGGAAAACTTTCTTCCAATCCACAGGTTATGGAATTGGGGGAGTGGAAAAGAAAAATTTCTTACCTCCATTCTAGATAAAATCCAAACAGAAAATAAAGTTTTTACGAGGTTTATCTTAGAAAATGGATTAAAAAGACTTTCGGGTGAATCCTTACAAACCGATCTACCTGGATTGGAATTATTTTCACCTGACATACAAAAATATATTACTAATGAATATAATTTAGAAAAGATTACTTTTTCCTACCAAGAAGAGCTAATTATAAAATCTATTTTAATAAAAAAAATTATCTCTGAATGCATTAGGGACAATAAAAAAGAAAATCAAAGTTATGATTTTTCAAGATTTGATAAATTTTTACTTCATCCGTTTTATGGATTACTATTTTTTTTATCCCTAATGGCAATAATTTTTCAAGGATTATTTACATGGTCAGAAGTTCCCATGAAAATGATAGAATTAGGATTTGATTATACTTCAGAGTACATAAAATTAACTCTACCCGAGGGTCCTTTCTCCAATCTTTTAGCTGATGGAATTATCAAAGGAACGGGAGCAGTGCTAGTGTTTGTACCACAAATATTTTTGCTCTTTTTTTTTATAGGACTGCTTGAAGAGTCTGGGTATATGGCTAGGGCATCTTTTGTAATGGATAGATTTATGGGAAAATTTGGGCTCTCCGGAAAATCCTTTATCCCACTTTTATCTTCTGCTGCATGTGCAGTTCCTGCCATTTTAGGCTCAAGAACAATTGAAGATAAAAATGATCGAATTACAACAATATTAGTGTCACCTTTGATTACTTGCTCTGCTAGATATCCAGTGTATATTTTACTCATTGGTGCAATTTTTGGTGATAAAACTTTCCTGGGTTTTATTAACCTTAAAGGAATTATATTATTTTTTTTATTTTTTTTAGGAATGTTCACCGCACTTATTTTTGCCTTAATCTTTAAGAAAACATTTTTCAAAAAGAACTCTGCATATTTTTTATTAGAACTACCTGAATTTAGAACACCTTCATTTACTCATGTAATTTTTAATGTTTTGTTAAAAGTTAAAGAATTTATAGTAAATTCTGGAACAGTGATACTATATATTTCTATTATCCTTTGGTTTCTAGCGAATTATCCTTATAATAAAATTCCAATTGAAAACATTACAAATGATAAAATATCTGAATCAAATATAATTCTCACTTCCTATGCGGCAGACATAGGGAAAGCAATGGAACCTGTTATAGAACCATTAGGATTTGATTGGAAAATTGGTATTTCACTTGTTACCTCCTTTGCTGCAAGAGAAGTAATGGTTTCCACACTAGCAATCATCTATGGAATTGAATCTGGAGATGAAAACTCTATAGATCTTAAGACTTCTATGCAAAATGATATAAATCCCAAAACAGGAAAAAAAGTATGGTCAACACTTACCGGTATTTCTGTGCTAATTTTCTTTGCATTTGCGTGTCAATGTATGTCAACCTTGACTGTAGTTAGAAAAGAGACAAATTCATATATTTGGCCTGTTTTTTTATTTTTCTATATGACGTCACTTGCCTATATATCTTCATTTCTTATTTTCCAAATTGGAACTTATCTTGGATTTTGATAATTTTTAATTGATTAAAATAATAAATTAACTAGAATAAATGAATATGAATGGGAAAATTGAACACTTAGAAAATAGAATAAAAGCAATGGAAGAAGAAATTTCCCTCATAAAAAAAGAGGTTTATCTTCTCAAGTTAAATGAACCAAATCCTACTTTTCCCCCAAATTTACCAAAACTAGATTTTAAGTCAAAACTCCCCAATTGGGAGAGCTTCTTGGGAGAAAACATTATAGGAAAGTTTGGATTTTTAGCTGTAATTTTAGGCATTTTTTATTTTATAAAGCTTTCTATAGAAAATGAGTGGTTAGGTGAATCAATGCGAATATTTATTGGATTACTTATAGGTTTTATCATAATAACAATATCACAATTTTTTAAAGCACCAGAGCTAAAAATCAGCAGGGACTCCATCATTGGATCAGGCATAAGCATTGTATATGGAAGTATATATTTTGCATATATGTACTATGATTTATTGACTTCCTATGAAACTTTTTTTTATTTACTATTTATAAGTTTACTTTTCATTTATTTATCTAAATTATTTAATAGCCAACTTTTGTACAGCATCTCTTTATTAGGAAGTTTATTATCTCTCAACTCACTTTCAACTGGAATCTACAATTTTGCATTCCTATTTGTATATTTCACATTCTTACATATTTTATTTTTATGGATAAATAGGGATATAAATTGGAGTTATGCACCTTTTATTTTATTATTATCAGATATATTCCTGATTTTTTCCTATAGAGAGCATCCTTACTCGACTCCTCTAATTAGTCTTCCTATTCTATTTTTATGCATTGTTCAATTGGTTTTTTTCTATAATGATGCCAAAATTCCAGAAAGATCCAACAATTTACTTAGAATTTCTTTATTACTCTCTGCTACCCTTTTTACAAGTATATCCACTTTTGAAATTTTATCGATCCATAAAGAATCCCTTGAATCCTTTCCTTTTCTTGTGTATAGCATTCTCTTTATTGGGAAATTAAATATAGACAATAAAAATTCCCAAAAAAAAGAATTATCTTTCAGTACTATATTTTATTTATTGATCGGTATCACTTTTTTGTTAGCCGCTATAAATCTTTTTATAGAAAACTCCTATTTATATATCACGAATATACTCATTTCGGCAGTCTTTAGTATTTATACAGGAAAAATAAATCATCAAAAATTACTATTTTTTTCCTTAATCCTTTGGGTTTATACCCTACTCCATTTTTTTATTTTTTACATTTCAAAAACTTCAGATTATATTTTCATAAATCCACAATTTCTATTTATGATTTTTTCCTCAGTCTCCCTTTATTATACTTCAATTTTATTAAATGAGTCTTACAGAAAATTGAAGATATCTTTTAAAACTTTAGGTTTTTTAACTCTTTTACTTAGCTCTTTGTTTGAGGTTAAATTCTTTTTTACTGATCGAATATATAGAAACTTAAATTATTCTTATGTTTTAGGTTTCTATGCATCACTTTTTTTAATTATTGGTTTAAAATACTCTAATTTGGATCTTCGAAAGGCAGGATTCTTTTTGGTATTTTTGCTCATCATTAAACTCTATCTTTATGATATCTGGGCACTGAGTATGGTTGTAAGAATTATTGCAATGATTAGTTTAGGAATAGGTTTAATAATTGCAGGTATTATGTACCAAAAATTTTCTAAAAATAGTAAGGAAAACAAATGAAATTAATAATATTTTTTATTTTTCTAACAAATGCATTTATACCAAAAATTTATAAGTTTCTTTTTTTCTTAAGATTCTTGAAACACTTTTCTTCCATATTTTTTTTACTCATTCTTTATTTTTCTCTCACAGTGCTTAATTTATACTCAGAAAATTTTCGTGTAGGTTCCTATAAATATTATAAAAAAATTAAAATGGAGTCTAACATAGAAAAATCAAACTCCTTTGGATCCATACTATTTGATGAAGATCTCCAAATTCATTCCAACCATAGAGACATTCGAATTTTACAAAATAATAATTTAATACCTTTTATTATCCGCGATAGTTCAACAACAGATAGCAAAGAAGATGGTAAAAAATCGATAAAACTCATTTCAAAATCTGAAAATGAGGAAAAGATAACTTATATTCTAGAGCTTGAACCTCTTGATAAATCATTGCTCTATGACTTTCTTACTCTAACATCTCCTGAAAGTTTTGAATCAGAAGCAACAATCTACACATCCATAGACCAAAAAGTCTGGATTCATCAAAGTACCCAATCTTTACATAAATACAACCAAACAAATGAGTCCTTAAACCAAGATAAAATCATTTTAAATATAAATACACCTTTCTTGAGAATAGAGTTTTTTCCTAAAATTCCTCTTATATTCAAAGAAAGTTTTATTCATTTCAAACCAGCAAAAAAAATAAAAGAGAATAGTTATATTGTATTACAAGAAGATTTAAAAAAAATTCATTCTCTCGAAGAGGGTACATCTATTTACAAAGTTGAAAATAAAAGAGAAAGACCTTTTGAAAAGTTTCAAATTTATTTCAAAGAAGAGGAATATTCTAGAAAGTTAGATTTTTATATATGGAATAGTATTGATAAAGAGTATAAATTTGAAAAATCTTTTTCTCTTATAAAAAATAAAAACGAAGAAAACTATCCTTTTTATTATTTAAATACACCTAATTATTCAAATTATCGACTAGACATTATTGACAATGATAATAAACCTCTTACTTTAGAAAAAGTAGTTCATTATAAAAATGAAGAAGAAATCATATTTCCCCTTGAAAATCTTTCATCTGATGATTTGTTTATTTACTATGGCAATGAATATGCAAAAAATCCTATTTTTGATGTTTATAATTTCTCAAGTCTCAATTCTGATTCTGTTCTTTTGCAATCTTTTAGTCTTACTAATCAAGAAATCAATCAAGATTTTTCCTATACATTTTCAGAACCACCAATGTCCTCTTGGATAATTCGAATTACATTTATTTTAGGTATGTTATTTTCACTTTTTTTATTAGGAAATTTTTTAAAAAATCAACTAAACTAATTTTTTTTGTTCCATAAAAGTATAGATAGAGTATGTAATAAAGTATGCTCCTAAAATATCAATCGTATAGTGTTCATGGGTTATGATTAAGAAAAAAACTGTATTGATATGATATAATAAAAAGATATAAAAAACAAGATTTTTCTTTTCTATGCAGAGAAGTAATAAAAATGTAGAAGCTGTATGACCAGAAAAAAATAAATCTTGTGTTAGATAAAAACCACTAAAATTTTCTTGTGTAAATATCTCTAAAGGAATCCATTGCTTTATTAAAAACTTTATCGTGATATCTTCAATTTTAATATTTTGTATTTCTATTGGAATACTTTCTCTAACTGCAAGTGGAGCACCCAATGATGTCATAAAAATAAATATTCCTCTTACTAAACTTACTATACTACCGACAAGCAAATATTTAATTGCTACTTTTCTTTTATATATTATTAAAAATATTATAGATGTTAAAAGAATATATAACCAAAACTTATTATTTACCCAATCATATTCTCTATGGGGGGGTATCCATTCATGCAATCTGTCCGGAATGCCTTCTGATCTCTTTGTCTCAGCAAAAATTGCCAATGTTTGCATTGCAATATAAGAAATATAATGCAACAAAATCGCAAATATTAGTTGATAATTTTGGTTCATACTTTTATTAAATATAGCGATGTATTTACTATAGGAAACCCATACTTGAAATCTTATAATTATACAAAGGATTATATTTTTGGAATCCTACTACTCATTCTTACCTTACTTAACAATACCCAAATCTATTCCCAGAACCTTTCATCTGAAAACAAAAAAAAATTAAAAACCCTGGCTTATTTTCTTTCGGACCAAGAAATTAAATATGGAAAAAAGTTCACTCCTCCTGGAAAAAAAGGTTCTATTAAAATGGATTGTAGTAATACAGTTAAATATACTTACAAAGAAGCACTGGGGGTGATTTTACCTAGAACAACATATGAACAATTCCAACTGGTTAAATCTAAAGGAAACTTCCAAACTCCACCCAAAACTGGGGAAGGAAAGATTGACATACTTCTGTTAAAGAAAAATATGAAAATTGGAGACCTACTCTTTTGGATAAATACCCATTCGGATATTCCCAAAACTTGGAATCCTCCCATTGGTCATGTGATGATCTATATGGGCACATCCAAAACAAAAAAAATGGTCATGTTTGGAGCGGGAACGTATGGGGATGGTTTTAAAACTACTACGGGAGGGGTGGATCTCTATTTATTTGATCCGGAAATGAGTCTGGGTTGTGTAAAAAATAAAAATAAAGAGTGTGAAGTGGAATCCGAGTTCTTTGGATATGGGAAACCACCGATAGAGTAAACCAAGGGAACTATGGAACTAATTGTAGGCATTGAACAAACCAAAGCAGATGAAGAAGCACTCAGTTTAATTTTATCCGAATTAAAGGCGAAAACTGTTGTGATAAACTACCAGGATAAAGTGGAAGAGTATCTAAGATCCTCAAAACCAAATGTAGTCCTAATTGCTATAGATCCATTAGAAAAAGAACATCTTGACTATGTTCGCCGAATCAAGACCCATCCCATCACTAGAGAAATCCCAGTTATTGCCTTGCTCCAAAGGGAAAAAGTTGACCAAAACTTTACCCTTGTCTACAAACGTATGGGCTTTCATGATTTTATTGTAAAACCACTAAAAAAAACTATTTTAGAAGCAAAACTCAAAGAAGCACAGGATTCTCAAAAAGATACCAAACCCAAAAGTAGGTATGTGGAGATTGAAAGAAAGAATAGAAAATCCATATTCAGTTTCAATTCCCACATCACAAAACATGTGCTTCCAGAACTTAAAACATTACTCACTCTCCCTTTCTTAAAATCCATCGCTTCAGATTTTATTTCTATAGACCTAAGAAATGTTCCTGATATTCCACCGGAAGAGGCAGCTATTTTAGAAAAACTCCTGGGTCTTTTTGGTCAAAAAAGAATCTCACTGATAGCTGGAAAGCACATGGGAGTTTTAATTGCTTCCACGAACATTCAGGAAAAAGCTGAAATTTTTATGTCAATGGCCGAGTTTGAGACATATGTAGAAAAACAATCAGAGCCATGATCTTTTATCTATTTATAGATGGAATTGGTTATGGTGAAAATAATATAGAAAAAAACCCTTTTACAAAATTTGCTAATGGATTCCTCCTTCCTTTGGGTGGAAAGCCACTCCCGGAATCCTCCAAACTCCAACAGGGAGTTTATTTACGTACAGATGCATCGATGGGTATAAAGGGACTTCCCCAAAGTGCAACCGGGCAAACTGCTCTTTGGACGGGCATAAGTGCTCCAAAGATTGTAAAAAGGCACATCAGCGGTTTTCCAACTTTTACTTTGAAAAAAATTATCTCACAATATTCCATCGTAAAGATCTTCCAGGAGCATGGCAAAAAAGCTTCCTTTTTAAACTGTTACAGTCCTACCTATATGCAAACTCTCGAAAAAAATAAAAAATATCTTTCTGCATCTACATTGGTCCAATTGGCGGCAGATTTGCCATTGAAAGATATGGAGGATCTCCGAAATGAGCGAGGTCTATTTATGGACATCACGCATGAAATCTTTCGAGAGTTCTCCAATGCTTTCTTAGAAGAAGATGATGAGTTAAGAAACATTCGAAATCCATACGAAATGGGAAAGAAAATCAAGCAGATGGGCAAGGACTCTGACCTAATTCTTTTTGAATATTTCTTAACCGATAAGGTAGGACACTCCATGGAATGGGCCAAAGCAAAATGGACAATTGATATTGTTGAACAATTTATAGAAGGAGTTCTGGATTCCCTTGATATCGAATCAGACCAGGTGATTGTTACATCCGATCATGGAAACCTAGAAGACCTATCTGACAAAGTTCACACCACCAATCCCGTGCCAACATTTCTCTATGGGAAGTACACCCATTTTCTCAAAGATAAAATACATTCTCTGAGTGATATAGTTCCTGCCCTTTATGAAGCAGTGGGAATACCTTGCAGACCGACCTTTGAAACAAACCCTACAGAGGACTGAATGAAAAAAACAATTGGAATATTTGGTATTGGAAATATGGGGTATCCTATTTATAAAAATATACCCGATATTTATGAAATTCTTGTCTATGACCCCTATACAAATCACACAGACATACCCTTAGAATCCTCATCTGAGGTTATGATTGAAAGATCGGATATTCTCATACTATGTGTCAAACCCGATAAGATAGAAACAGTTTTACGCAGCATCCAATCTCCAAAAAAAATTATCTCCATTGCAGCAGGAATCACTCTTTCAACCATAAAGATGAATAGTCACAGTGACTCAAAAGCAATTCGAATAATGCCCAATCTACCATTGGTTGCAGGCGAAGGTGTGGTAGCATGTTTTGGTGATACAGACCTGGTAGAAGAGGCAAAATCTATCTTCCAAAACACAGGACTTGTGATTGAATTAAACAATGAAAATGAAATAGATATCATCACTGCACTCTCCGGCTCTGGGCCGGCCTATGTGTATACATTTTTGCAGGCACTTGCAGAGGGTGGATTGAAATGTGGACTTAGTTATACACAATCACTTCAAATTGCAATCCAGACTGTTAAAGGTAGTATAATTTATATGGAGAACGAACTTAAGAACAATCCCACAACTCATCCATACCAACTTAGAAATAAAGTAGCATCACCTTCAGGTACCACAATCTATGGATTGGAGAGTCTAGAGAAAAATGGTTTTACACATTCGGTTATGGAAGCTATTTTTATAGGGTATTTGCGTGCGAAGGAATTAGGAAGGAAAAAAGACTAGCGCGGACAGGATTCGAACCTGTGGCCTTTGGGTTATGAGCCCAACGAGCTACCAGCTGCTCCACCGCGCGTCGTAATAACCAACTTATATTTAATCCTAACAGGGTCAAGGAATCCTTTATCTCATTGTGTAATTATAAAAAAAATATTGTTGCCCTACTCTATACTCTCATGGTATGTAACTAAACTTAAAGGTGAATATTTATGCTCAAAAAAATTGATGAACTAAGCAGTGATATATTTGAACATTATGAAAAAAAAATATATGATCAAAAACAGCTGATTGAAATCAGCAAAGCTCTTAACTCCACACTAGATTACAATGCCCTAATAGATTCTATTCTTAATACCTGTTTGGCGCAAATGCATACACTAAATGCTGCAGTGTATTTGGCACCAGATGTGGATGCACCTTATTTTACAATTGATTCCAGCTTTAAAGGTTTTGATTTTTCAGAAAAAGAAATACAAACTCATATCAACATTGATTCTCCTTTTATTCAATATTTTGAAGAGAAACCCAAAGCAATTGCACTTAAAGCATTAGAAAAGATTGGAAATATGCAAAATGATGAATACTTCAAAATGTACAAAGCCCAAGGAGTGGAAGTAATTTCTCCTCTCAGTGCCAAAGGCAAGGTCAGTGGAGTTTTGATTTTGGGCGAGAAGATGAATACAGATGTGTATGCTGAGGAAGAAAAAGATTTTTTAACAAATCTTACATCTCTAGCTGCCATTGCAGTCCAAAATGCAAGGTTGTACGAATTGGCCACAGTAGATATGATGACCCAACTAAAGGTTCACCACTACTTCCAAAGTAAACTCAGAGAGGAAATGGAAAAGTGCCGAAAAAAAGGAACAAAATTAGCACTTCTTTTTACTGATGTTGATAAATTTAAAGTTTTCAATGATACGTATGGCCACCAAGCAGGTGATGCTGTTTTGATTGAAGTTGCCAAAAAGGTGATGGATTGCTGTAGAAAAAATGACATTGCCGCAAGATATGGTGGTGAGGAATTCTGTGTGGTTATGCCGGGAGCAAGTGTGGATGACGGATTTGAGATGGGTGAAAAAATTCGCAAAGCAATTGAGGCACATAGGGTATTAAATCCCAATACAGGGGAAGAGTTAAAAGTTACTATTAGCGTGGGTGTCACTGAATACCACCATCTAGACAAACATAACAAAGAACTCATTGAAAGATCTGACCAAGCACTCTACAAAGCTAAACATGGTGGAAGAAACCAAACTGTTACAAATCCCAGAAAGGATTGAAAATATCTAAAAAAAAATAATAAACAGTAGCACGGATTCCTTCTATTCAAAACGCTTTATTTAAGATGAATCTTGGCTATTTAACAACTTTTCTTTTAAAAGGATTAGGTTTTATTTTTCAAAATAACTATATCTTCTTTTTACTTACTATTGTTGTAAGTTGTTCATCTATTGAAAAGAAGGACTGGAAGGATAAATATGTATTTTTGGCATACACAGGGAATCTTCCAGTAATAGAATTAGTAGGTTACCCTTCCGAAAAAAATTATGCTCCTCCAGCTAAACTAAGGTTACTTCTAGATACCGGTTCCAATTTATCCTTTCTAAGGAAAGAATTTTTACCCACTAAAAAATCATCAGAAAAATATATCTCTTATACAATAAGTGGTGCATCTGAAATCAATATTCATAAATTAAATATAGAATTGGAAACACCCAATGGAGAAAAACTAACTTCTGAACAAGTATTTCACATGATAGAATTTAGGAAGGACTTTCCCTTTGATGGGATTCTAGGAAATGATTTCTTGCAAAAATATACTCTACTTTATAGTCATTCGGAAGGGATCTATATTTTCAACAATGATCCCAAAGATTTAGAAAAGGATTTCACTTTGATCACCATATTAAATGATGTGAAAAGTCATCTTGTGATACCAGTTGAATTAGATAAAACTCTTCTTTACTTTTTGTTAGATACAGGGGCTGAAATATCATATATTGATGAAGACCATGTTAAAAAATTAAACATAGATTCTCACACCACCAGAAAGTACACTAATTTTACAGGAGAAATTAGAGAATCGAGTACATATATTTTACCTAGTCTCTGCCTTCAGGAAAAATTATGCTCAAAAAATATAGAACTTCTGGCAAACCAAAACTTAAGAAACTTTTTAGGACAGAGCAATATCAAAGTCTCCGGATTATTTGGAATGAACTGGTTAAAAAATTACTATTTATTAATTAAGTATCCTGATAGAAAAGTTTATCTTAAAAGTAAGAGTATCTAAATGAAAGAAAAGATAATAGTAGCAATGAGTGGTGGTGTAGACAGTGCAGTCACTGCCGGGATTTTATTAGAAAAGGGTTATGATGTAATAGGAGTTAACCTCAGAACTTGGGAGTATGAAGCACCATCTTGCGATACAACAAAAAAATCTTGTTGTTCACCTGAAGATATTCGGGATGCAAGGGATGTGGGTTTAAGTTTTAACATTCCTTTTTATGTAATTAGAATGGATAAAGTATTTGGAGAAAAAGTAATACAAAGATTTATTGATGACTATAAATCGGGACGCACTCCAAATCCCTGCGTTGAATGCAATACATTTGTAAAATTTGGTGCTCTATTTGAAAAAGCAAAAGCCCTTGGAATTGAAAAAATTGCAACCGGTCACTATGCTAGAATTGAGCAAATTGGAAATCGTTTCGCCATTGCAAATGGTAAAGATTCAAAAAAAAACCAAGCTTACTACCTTTATGGACTGTCTCAAGAAAATATAAGAAATACAGTTTTTCCGTTAGGTGAAATGGAAAAACCTCAAGTGAGGGAACTAGCCAGAAAATTTGGTTTGGTGGTTGCAGACAAACCTGAATCCCAAGAGATTTGTTTTATTCCTGAAAATGACTATCGTTTATTTTTAGAGAAAAAAAATATCCAATTTACTCCCGGGTTTTTCAAAATGAAAGATGGTTCAATAGTTGGAAAACATTCAGGGAAAGAAAAGTTCACCATTGGCCAGAGAAAGGGCTTGGGTATTTCATGGAAATCCCCATTGTATGTAGTTGGAATAGAAGATGATGGAACTGTTCGATTAGGGGAAGAGGAAGAAACTTATTGCTCGGGGTTTGTAGTGGAAGATGTAACCTTTCAGGGTATGATTCTGGAAGAAAAGGAGACTATCCATTGTAAAGTCCAAATAAGATACCGCCACAGCCCTATTCTCTGTAAAATTACCTTACTAGACAAAAAGCTCCATGTAACCCCCCTAGAAGAAGTTCAAAGCGTTACACCGGGGCAATCAGCTGTTTTTTATCCCCAAAATGGAGAATATTTGCTCATGGGGGGAATCATTGAAAAAGGTTCCATAAAAAACCAAACCAAGTCATTAAGAGACATAAATATTTCCTCAATACTTCCCAATCCCGTTCGATAAATAAAATAAGAACGAGGATGCATTGTTAAATAGAATCAAAGATAAAACTATACTTATAATTGGTGGGGGGCTCCTCCAATGTCCCATCATTGAAACTGCACGATCTATGAAACTCCGTACAGTAGTTGCGGATATGAATCTAGAAGCTCCTGGATTTGAATTTGCTCATTCCAAGATAACTATGAGTACAAAAGATATTGAAGGTATGGTACGGGAGGCTAAAAAATTTGCTGATTCTGAACCCATCCATGCGGTTATCACTGCAGGAACCGATGCAAGTATGACTGTAGCTGCGGTTGCAAATGCATTGAACCTTCCTGGAATTCGTTTTAAGGATGCAGAAGCAGCTTCAAATAAAATTAAAATGCGTAAAAGGTTAAAGGAATTCAATGTTCCCATTCCTGAATTTGCTGCTATCTGGAATATCCAGGATGCAAGGGATGCATTAGAATTTTTAAAATTTCCTTTGGTTATGAAACCTGCTGACAATATGGGAGCAAGAGGAGTTATAAAAGTTTCAAATAGAGAAGAATTGCATGCAGCTTTTAAACATGCTAAAAAGTACTCTCCTACGGGCGAAATGATCCTGGAAGAATATATGGAGGGACCCGAAGTAAGTGTGGATGCAATCACCTGGAATGGAAATTTTCGTATTACTGGGCTCGCTGATAGGATCATAGAGCGTGAGCCCTATTTCATAGAAGTTGGCCATACAATGCCCTCCACCCTACCACAAGAAACCCAAAAAGAAATTGAGAGAATTATGTTTATGGGTATGAAAGCTCTGGGTATCACAATTGGATCGGGAAAGGGGGATATAAAAGTTACCCCTACTGGAGTCAAAGTGGGTGAGATAGCTGCGAGATTGAGCGGGGGATTTATGTCTGCCTATACATTTCCACTATCATGTGGAATAAATTTAAATAGAGCTGCCATTTTAATTGCCCTCGGTGAAGAGCCTGATGATTTAAACGAAAAATGGAAAAAGGTATCCATAGAAAGATCCATACTGGCAAGTCCTGGAAAGCTGGTCTCAATCAGCGGGGTGGAAGAAGCTCGAGATATAGAAGGTGTTTCTGAAATTTTTATACAAAATAAGGTTGGAGATATCATCAGTGACCCTACCAATAATATTGAAAAATCAGGGCATTTCATCATTACTACTTCAAGCTTAAAAGAATGTGAAGAAATTTTTGAAAAAGTAAAAAATGTAGTACGATTTGAAACGGACAGTTATTATTCTTTAAATGAAAAGCTCATCAACCAGACTGCAAGACAGAAATTTGGTAAAGATATATGTTGGGTCTGTAAGGTATGCGATGGAACAGATTGTGCATCAGGTGTTCCTGGGATGGGAGGAGTTGGAAAGATGGAAACTTTCCAAGATAACTCAAAAGCTCTCAAAGAGTATACCATTTTGCCCAGATATATCAGAGACCAAGTAAACCCGAATACAAATTTTCATTTTTTAGGTAAACAATTCACTGTGCCCATCATGGCAGCTCCAATGACAGGTGCTACAACAAATATGAACAATGCAATGGATGAATTTCAATATTCAAGTGTTGTTTTACAGGGCTCATTAGAGTCAGGAAGTATTGCATGGTTAGGAGATGGGGCGACTCCCGATAAATATATTCAAATGCTTTCGGCAATACAAAAAGTAGAGGGTATGGGAATATTGATTTGCAAACCCAGAGCGGATGAAGGAATGTTGAGAGAACGATTTCAGGAAGCACAGAGACAGGGAATTTTTGCTTTAGGAATGGACATAGATGCTTTTAATTTCAAAACATTGATTCAAAAGAACCAACAAGCACCCAGTAGAAATATAAATGATCTTAAAAATATAAGAAAATTCACCAATTTGCCGTTTATAATAAAAGGAATTATGACCGAGGAAGATGCAGAACTTGCAATTGAAATTGGTGCAGATGCCTTAGTTGTATCAAACCACGGTGGAAGGGTTATGGATGAAATGCCGGGAACGGCAAGAGTACTACAAAAAATAAGCGAAAGAGTTGCCCGCAGAGTTCCTGTATTAGTCGATGGCGGAGTAAGAAGTGGAATGGATGTTTTTAAAATGATTGCTTTAGGAGCCGATGCAGTTCTCGTAGGAAGACCAATTGCAATCTCAGCAGTAGGTGGTGATGTACCAGGTGTTAAGTTTTTATACAATCAGTACACAAATGAATTAAAAAATACGATGAATATTACAGGTGCTGAATCACTAAAGAATATTAGTAAAGATATGCTTTTGAAAAAGTAAAGGTTTATATGACAAAGGTAGATACAATTAAAGATTTCGAACAAATCAAAAAAGTATTTGAAACAAATTATCCCAATCTACCTATATTCATGTATCATGATGGAAAACAATATCCTGTAAAAGTAATAAATATTAATTCTGAAAGTTTCATCATTAAAAATGTAGGGAGAACTGACAAAGATAACCGCCTACTTTCCTTTACCAATGATGGGAAATTATATAAATTTACTTTTAAGTTTTTGGGTTCAAATGGTAACTATGATATTTTACAGCCTACCACCTTAGATATTGTTCCAGCATCAAGAGTCTTAAAGCGAGTCAAGTCTGAACTATTATATTTAACAAACATATCCAGTCAGAATGATATATTGAAATCATTGGTATCAGATAATGTCAGAATCAATACATTATTAAAATCTTTTAGCACTAAAGTTAGAGACAAAATCTCAGTGTTAGAATTGTTTATTCATGAAAGAGTTGATGTTCGATTAAAACTACTCAATGATCATGATAAATATATTTTTATCCCAGACAAAGCTAATACGGAAAGTGTTCCCAAAGAATGCGTGCCATACAATGACTACATGAATCAGCTTAGAAATGCAAAAGGAATAGAAAAGCTTATATCTGAAATCACACTTCCCCTAAAATTTAGAAATATTTTTACCTTTGGTTATATATCAGCTCAAAATGAGTATCCAATGGATGAGGGTTATCTAAAAATCGTCACTGCCATTTCCAATGGGATTAAAAAAGAGATCTTTTCTAATCCCATCATCAATGAATCAAAAGAAGCTAGTTTTATAGTTGACATAACGTCAGAAGGATTTAGTATTTTTCATACTAATTTTGCAAATTTTGGAAAATTATTTACCATTGGAGGGATTATTATTTTTGAACTCTGTGCATCAGCAGAAGAGAAAATTGTCTGCAGAGCAAGCATTCGCAATATCAAACCCACCGAAAAACAGTTTAGAATTGGTTGTCAGTTTTATACCAACTCAGAAGAAGAACTCAAAGCCATACATGCTTTTTTAAAAAAACACATTCCTCATTTTGAGATCAAACAAGCTCCCGATTCAACACCTCCAGCAACTCCCCCACAAGAACAGGTTAAAAAATAATTCACAAATTCTTCCTTGACTTTTTTAAACAAGGATAGTTTTTTCTACCTATAAACTAAACCAGGGGAATACTATGGAAAAAGAAATTAAAGATGCATTGAATTTTATGATAGGGGCTGCAACTAGCGTAAAAAATGAGTCTGAAAAAATATACGGAAACATTGAATCAAAGTTAAAAGAACTTTCAGAGAAAGGGGCAGCAGACCAAAGTGAGTTATCGAATAGCATTAGAAAGTACACAGAAGAAGCATTCAAAGAAATTGATAAATTACTCACCGATGCAAGAACTCGTTTTGACGAAGTAAAAGCTAAAGCTGAAGCAGCACTCCCACAAGAAAAAAAATAGGTTAGAAAGATCATTAAAAACCCCGAAAGGGGTTTTTAGAAAGTTCTAAAACATCTAAATATAACTTTTCAGTACCGTTCATTTTTAAATGCTTACATATCTTTTCTAAAGGAGTGCCTTCCATGCTCTCCGGAAATTCAAATGATGTTTGGTGAAGATAAAATCCTATAGAAAATTTTCTATAAATTAATTTAGTAAATAATTCTTTTTGGAAGGTAAGTATATCTTCAAATTCATACCCAAGATTTTCAAAAAAATCAACAATTATACCCAATGTGATATGATCTGAAACTAGATTTGAATATGTATAAAAATCCATATCCTCATTCTCTAAAAAAGGGATTAGGAGAGTAGAATTTTTATTTTCCTTGTTCTTACAATCATAGCCCTGGCATATACTTGCACCATAAAAAGATACATTTTGGCTGTTGGGATCGCCAGTCAAGATTGGGTGAACCATACAACCAATCCTAAAATCTGAAATAAATCCAAGAAATGGGCAGACATAGGTTGTATCATCTACCCTTGGTATGTCTTTTTCTATTCCTTCCCTTGTTTTTCTGAATTCAGCCAATGTCCACCTTAGATTATAATTTGTACTCTGCTTAAAATCTTTTGTTCGTTCAGTAAGGATTTTGTTTACATCCTCTTTCGAAATTTGAAGATTAAAGACTCCACAACATGCACCACATGAATGTTGATTGGTTTGGCAAAGTGAGCTCATAGTAAATGATTCCTATCACCAAGGATTAGAAAAATACTACAAATTACAAATACATAAATTGACATAACCAATACATTAAAAATATGTTTCTAATAATGAATCGTTTTTTTTTAAAGTATCCGTACTTAAAAAGTCTTCCCATCCATAGGCTTTATCTTCCTATTTTTATTTTATCTATACTTTCGAGTGGTTATTTGCTTTCAAAAGAAATAAATTTGGATTGGCCCATTCATACAGAATCACTCTCCCTAAGAATAACATCTTTATTTGGAGAATCCCGAGGAGATCACTTCCACAATGGTGTGGATATTTCTTCTGACAGTGAAAGTGTCTACAGCATGGGTGAAGGAACAATAGTCTACTCTAGATACAAAACTGATAATCCATTCCAGGCTGAATTTGGAAGTGGAAATTGTATATGGATCAACCATGGCAAAGGAATTTTATCTGCTTACTATCACCTAAAAGATGAAAGAGAAGATGGTTTTTTAAATAGACAAAAAGTCAAAAGAAATGAAATTATTGGAAAAACTGGTAATACAGGACATTCTAGTGGGTCTCACCTACATTTTATAATAGCCACTGAAAATGGGAAAAAAATAATAAACCCCCTTACTGTTCTCTCAAAAATCGAGGATTCCAAACCCCCATTTATTGGAAGTATAATTCTCACCAATGGCGAAAATTATACTTATATAAACGATGGGGAAAATATAAATATTTCCAAACCATTTCCAATTACTGTCAACATACATGACACAGGAGAAAAACCAGGTCAAAAGAGAGGTGTACACATAGTTGAATTTTTAGTAAACAATAAAGTAGTAAAAAAAAGTAAGTTTGATTCAATTTCGCTTATTGGACAATATTGGACTAATGAAACAGGATTAAAGTTTGATGAATTGTATTTCAAAGGTAACTATTATATTGACGATATTAATTTTAGATCAGGTCAAAATAATATAGAAGTTAAAGCAACTGATTTCAACGGGAATGAATCTATAAAATATTTTACATTTAATGTAAATAGGATTAAATAATATCTATCCTGCTAGTTTTTTTAATTCTTCTCCCACAGTATAATAAATATTATTTGATCCTACTGTGTCAGTTAATTTTTGGAATAATTCTTTTGAAAGTTCCACGCTATAATGGTCATGTGCTTTGATTACTTTTTTAGATTCTGGTCCTGATATTACATGAAAGTAAACATTACACGATCCTCTAAAAGAGGTTAGGATTCCATACAATTTATTTATCAATGAGAGATCTTGAAAATCACTTGTACTTATTTTTATATGTAAAGATTTTTCTAATTTACGTTCTAGATTTTCATCATCCAATACTTCTATAGAATTTACTAATATTTGTCCCCTTAGGTCAGCTTCACCAATTTCAACTTTATCCAATACTCCTTTGATGAACACAGCCTGGTCTTCTTTCACAAGATCTTTGTATTTAGAATATGATTTTGGAAAAATTGTACAGTCAATCTCACCTGTGTAATCCTCTAATTTAAAGTTTACAAATTCTTCATTTTTCTTTGTAAACTTAACCTCAGGTTTGGTAATCAGACCGCATAGCTCAATTTTAATTCCAGATGACATTGAGTCTGCTTTATCAATTGTGAGTTTAGATAAAGTTTTTAATTTTTTTGCATACTTATCAAGTGGATGACCCGAAAGAAATAACCCTACTATTAGTTTTTCTCGTCTTAGTTTTTCATCAATTGACCATTCTTCAGCATCTATTGGTAACTGAATTTGGTTATAATCCGTACTACCAGTACCTAAAAATAAATCCCCCTGCCCTTCTGATGCCCGTGTGCGTTCTCTTGAAGAAAAATTTATTAGAATGTCCATTGATTCAAATAGACATTTTCTCGTAAAACCAAATGAATCTAACGCTCCTGCTTGTATCAATGCTTCCAAAACTTTTTTATTTAAAAAATGAGGGTCTATATTGATTAGAAAATCAGTCAAAGTGTTAAAACTATTTTTCTTTTTTCTACCATCAATTATTGCGTTCGCAGCTAGATTCCCCACTCCTTTTAGAGCTGAAATACCAAATCGAATTGTTTTCAGAGTGGGAATGCTAAATGATGCATTAGATTCTCTTACATCAGGGTTTAAAATTTTGATACCCATTTCTCTTGCATTGTTAATAAATTTTACTATTTTTGATGTATCATCAATTACACTGACCATCAGGGCTGTCATATATTCAGTAGGGTAATTTGCCTTAAAATATGCTGTCTGGTATGTTATTAGAGCATACGCTACCGAGTGCGATTTATTAAAACCATACCCACCAAATTTTTCTAGAAGATCAAATAACTCCTTTGCCCATTTTTCTTCATGACCAATCTTTAATGCACCTTCTATAAATTTTTTACGCAATGGATCCATCATATCAGCTTTTTTCTTTGCCATTGCTTTTCTAAGTTGATCGGATTCACCCATTGTAAATCCACCCACTATCCTAGAAATACTCATGACCTGCTCTTGGTACACAGCAACACCATAAGTTTCTTTTAAAATAGGCTCACAAGAAGAGTGGGGATAGATAACTTTTTGTTTACCACTTTTTCGATCTAAATAATCTTGAAGCATCCCTGAATCCATTGGACCCGGTCTATACAGTGCGATAAGAGCCACAATTTCTTCAAAGCTACTCACCTGTGATCTTGCCACAAGATCTGTCATACCCGCAGACTCCAATTGGAAGATTCCTAAAGTATTTGCCTTACGTAGTACAGAAAAAGTATTAGAGTCGTCTAGTGGGATATCATCAGGATTAATTGAAATTTTATGCCTTTCTTCTATTAATTTAATCGCTGTATCAAGAGTTGTTAAATTTTGTAGTCCCAAAATATCCATTTTAATCAGACCAACACTTTCAAGCTGATCTTTATCAAATTGTGTTACAATTGAACGGTTGGGCTTCCCCTTTTCAGCTACAGTAGATAGTGGAACTATAGTTTCTAAAGGTTCGGGAGATATCACTACCCCTGCAGCATGTCTACCTGGCTGCCTATAATTTCCTTCTAATTTGGATGCTATATAAAATAATTTTTTATTTACTTCATTTCTCTCTTTGATTATTTTTAGCTCTGCAGACATTTCTACAGCTTCTTCTATAGATTCAACTTTAGGAGGAAAGGCTTTTGTAATTTCATTGGACTCCTGGAATGATATATTTAGTACTCTGGCGACATCTTTCAAGGATGCTTTGGCTGCCATTGTATTAAAAGTTATAATTTGTCCTACTTTATTTTCTCCATACTTACTCTTAATATAATTGATGACTTCTTCTCTTTTCTCTACACAAAAATCCGTATCAACATCTGGCATATCTTTTCTATCTGGATTTAGAAATCTTTCAAATAATAATCCATATTTCAATGGATCCACATTTGTAATACCAATGGCAAAGGCTACAATTGACCCAGCAGCAGAACCCCTACCCGGACCAACTGGAATTCCTGATTTTTTTGCAAAATTTATATAATCCTGTACTATTAAAAAGTATCCTGAAAACCTCATATTTTCAATGGTTTTCATCTCAAAATCAACACGCTTACGTATATCTTCTGTAATAATCTTATATTTTTTTAATATACCTTCTTCTACTAATTTAGATAAATAAGAATCTGAATCATATCCCTCGGGAACTTTAAACTCAGGCAGTAGGTGATTCCCAAATTCTAGAGATAAATTACATTTATCCCGAATATTTAAAGTGTTATGGTATGCATCAGGTAGCTCAGGAAAGAGCATTGCCATTTCTTCAGGGGACTTAACGTAAAATTCAGAATTAAATCCAAACCTCATGTGTTCATCTATTTTCTTTTGTGTACCAATTCGCAGTAGGATATCCTGTGCTGCTTGGTCTTCTTTGTATAAAAAATGGGAATCATTGGTTAACACCAATGGAATATTTTGAGATTTTGAAAATTCATAAAGTTTTTTAGCAACTATATCCTGCTCTTTAATTCCATGCTTTTGAATTTCTAAATAAAAATCTTCTTTATGAAAAATTTCATTCAATTGATTAGCTAATGCTATAGAACCAGTATCATTTCCCTCCATTATTTTTCTTTGTACTTCACCAGCCAAACAAGCAGTAAGACAAATAATTCCATCACTATGACGAGATAGTAAATCATAATCTATTCTTGGTTTTTTATAAAAGCCTTCCGTGAAAGATCTAGATGAAAGTTTAATTAGATTTTGATACCCTTTTTCATTTTTTGCCAGTAAGATTAAGTGATACGCATTCCCATCAGGTATTGTATCCATTTCTTTTTCTTCCGATCGATTTTTGGAAACATAAAACTCAGAACCAATGATTGGTTTGATGTTATTTTTTTGGGCTTCTTTATAAAACTCAATTGCTCCATACATATTACCATGGTCAGTGATTGCAACTGAACTCATTCCAACTTTTTTCAAATGTTTCATCAGCTCAGGAATGCGTATAGCACCATCCAACATAGAATATGTGGTATGGAGGTGGAGGTGAGTGAAATCCTTATCTAGCATGTGACATAATCCTATTTTTCTACAATAGACCTAAGGATATCTAGAAACAAGATATTTTTTTAATTTCTTGGAAACATAATAAGGTATTTTAAAAAATATCTTCTGAGTCAATTTCTCCGATCACATCCTCTATTTGTGGTACTGTTGTTCTTGCTACTGATGGAGGGCTTGGCTCATCTGATGAGTTCATACCTTTTGATCCAAGCAATTGGATATTTTCCGTTCGAATCCTAACTTTAGATGCTTTTTTTCCATCCGGTGTGTCCCAGGTTTCCTGAACAAGTCTGCCTTCTACTAAAACTTGCTTTCCTTTGGAACCATATTGTTTTATGATTTCTGCGAGTTTTCCCCAGGCAACACAATCAAAGTAGTGAGTTTCATCCTTTTTTTCTCCATTTACAACATAAGTTCTGTTATTGGCAATACTGAAATTTACCAGTGAACTGCCTTCATTCACAATCTTATATTCAGGATCTCTAGTGAACCTGCCAATCAACACAACTGTATTCAAATCTGTTGCCATAAATTACTCTCCAATGGTTAACTTATCTACAGATAAGAATACCCCACCGCTAGGACAAATTTTTATTTTTTTAGAAATTAGAAATTAAAAATGGAAAGAAACGGAGTTTAAAGAAACTTTTCAACTCCGATTGGCTAGGATTTTTTTAGTACTTCAATGATTTTTGCACTGAGGAATTGTTTTCTTTCACTCGATTCACAATTTTTAAATCGTTAAAATCGTAAATTTTTGTATACATTTCATGAAAATATCTCAAGTGCTTAAAGAAATTTTCTCTTTTGAATTCATTACGAATAGGACTGCTTTTTGTATTGTCTACTTGTGAAAGTTTGTATTTACCATAAGAATATTCCGATGGCTTTTCTTGGTTATATGATTCCGGTCTATCATCATATTGAGCCATAATCGTTATTTTATCGTTGTGATCCCCTGGCGCTAAAGGATCTTCATCCAAGACTTCCAACATATGTTTATCCAAATAGAGTAAGTCATTCATAACTGATTTTAGTTTAACCTTATTTAGTTTGCGGGGTGGAGCAGTTCTGGGATTTGGATCCGCACCACTGGAATCGAAAAAGAGAGTCATAGATTTTGATTTAGAGCCACGGGCAGACCTTAAGTCAGGACCGACGAAATCAAAAATTTCTACTTTTAAGCAATCGTTGCTGATATCCTCTTGGTTCTGATCTTCAATACAATCGTTGCCTTTTGTCTTACCCTTAGTGATAAGTGTATGCCTGGGAAGGTCTTTAATTTTCATAGGAATGAGTCTGGCATGCACTTGCATTGAATCATATACACTTCTTAGGACTTCATCCAATCTCTTTTCTTCGTTACTTATATTTTTGCTATTCTGTGAGCTTGGAATAAAACTAATATATTGTGGATCATTCCCGGCACTACTTTGACTATAAAGAAAATTGAAACTAACAAATAATACGCTTAGTACTACAGCTAATACTTTCATAAATAAACCCCTTTTTTAATAAAAAATAAGAACTTCTATAGAATGTAAAGCATATTTATAGATCTCTCAATCCACTATCATTATAAATTAAAATTCTTTTTTTTAAAAATAATAGTAAATTTACAGGTACATACAAAAAAATTAGAAGATTTGAACTGTTATGTTTAAATTATTTTTGAAATAAGTATAAAATTTTATACTAAATGAGGTTTATTTATATTTTTTTATTTGTTGAATATGATCTTAAAACCAAAGAAAATGTTTCACATTTATTTTTTCTTTGGTTTTAGTCCGAAATTTTACTTAGTTAGACATATATTTTAATGTTATATAGCCTGTTTTATAACCACTCAAGGAGAATCCTTAGGTTCCGGGATCTGAGATTCTCCCCCTCCCTCTGGTTTCTTTCCTTTTTTATTCTGAAACTTCCTAAATCGCTTGGGTCTGAACTTCTTTTTTTTGGAAAAAGGTGATTTATCATCTTTTGTAAATTTTGACTGGTTACTTCGATCTGTTACCTCTTCTGCAATCCCAACATTTCCATCTTTTTCCAATGGTTCAGAATCTATATCCAAACCATTTGTTTCATCTGAAAGAGCATCTTCAAAATCATCTTCTTCATTTTTAGAAAATTTTGCACCTTGGTTTTCTTGTTTTTTATTGAATTTTGGTTTCTCTTTTTTCTTTTTCTCAAAACGGTTGTTTCGATTGGGAGTGGTAGATGTTTTAGGCCTGATTCTCGTGGATATTTCCCAGAAAAAAGCACATTGAAGACCACTTTCATCATTTTCTGCCTCAGCATTTATTTTAAAATACATGAAGGCATCATAAAAGAAATCTTTCGTTTTAAATAATTCATTTTGTACTACATTATTTTCATTGATTTGTTTGAACCTTTTTTGGCTCGCAAACGTTTTTATCAACCTATCTTTATCTTTTTTAGGAATCTCTAATCGTTTACAAATCGGTTCGAGGGCATTTTTTATGATTGGAACCATGTGGCCTTTATCTTTTGCCAATGCCTCCTTTACAATGTCCGAAAAAAGAAGACTATAGTAGATCACGGGAGTAAGATCTTCCCGTTCTTTTATCTTCCGATCGGCAATTTGTAAGCGTTTTCCAATATTGGTTTCAAGAAAATTTGATTCCCAATTAGGTGTTTTTTTAGAGCCTTCAAAAGCTTCCTTGTAAAGCACCTCTAAGAGTTGGTTTTCTGCCAGCCCTTTGAAGATAATGGCTGTTTCCATGGTTCTATAAATTTTGTTATACTCTTCCAGCATTCTAGAAGAGGACGCTTTCTCTATTTCAAACCTATTTTTTTTAATTGCCTTAGATGTATTTTTTTCTATAGCTAGGTTGTGTAAAACACTTATCTTTACAGCCCTAAGCATTCGAACCGGGTCTTCTCTAAAAGAGATATCAGGATCCCCTACTACTTTAACTACTTTATTTTTTATATCTTCATATCCACCAACAAAGTCAATGATGGATTCATTTCGAGGATCATAATAAAGTGCATTGACAGTGAAATCCCTTCTTGCTGCATCCTCTTTTGCTGTACCAAAGTTATTGTCTTTCTTAAGCAATAGATCAGCATCTTTGCTCTGATTTTTAACCATCCGATGGTCGGGAAGTGATCTAAATGTAGAAACCTCAATTACTTTACCACGAAAGAGAATATGAACAATTTTAAATCTTTTTCCAATTATTCTACAGTTGTTGAAAATATTTTTTATTTGGTTTGGTGTAGCACTAGTTGCTATATCAAAATCCTTAGGCTTTCTGCCCAAGAGCAAATCGCGAACGCATCCACCAACTAAATATGCCTTATGCCCAAATCGATTCAACCTGTGAATGATTTTTAATGCATCTTCATCCATCGAGCTTTTTCGTAACCCATGGATCTCTTTGTATATTCGATTTCCTTCCGGAAATACTAGAATCTCATCTACGGTAAGAGTTTTCTTCCTAAAGAGATTTAATATGTACTTTAACATTCTTCTTAACCTTTATGGGTACACTAAGTTCCCGCCGGGGTTGTTTTATTTATGTTGTAAGAAAGAACAGTTCCCATACCCCCAATCTACTGGGTTTCTATAAAAAAACTTCCAAACTCGAAATTAGATTGGTCTTTTCCAATCTCCATAACAACCCAAAAAGACTTTTTGTCCTTTTTTATGGTCGGTAATTTTAGCAATCACCTATTTTAAATAATTTGTATTTGTGCCTAATGGTTCCTTGTTGACGGGGAATAAAGAGGAATAAATAAGTACCTCGAGAACACCATGCAAAAAAATCAGCCTGAATTGACAATTTTTAATAAAATTATCATCTACACCAGAAAATGGAAAAAGGCTCTATCAGAGTTAAACACTCTGGGGAAGACACAAATATCCTTAATGCTCATTCCACACAACAATGAGAAAATAATCAAGTTAGATTTATCAATTTATTTAATTCTTTTCCTGTCCTCTCTTTCCTTTCTCTTAGTTTGCATGACTTTGGTAAATATAAGCATTAATTTACTGAGGAAAAATACAAGTATAAACATTCTAGAACGGGGAAACCAACAAAGGATCATTTTTCTCCACCACGAAGAGAAAGCCTCAGAAATGGAAGACACCCTAGATGATCTGGAATCTGAAATTGAAAACTTAAACACTGTTACTTGGGGAAAATATTTCAAAGAAAACAGAATTCCCTCCATTGAAATTTACAAACAATCGGGACTGGTTACATTTTTTGGAGAAAAAGATGAAATGCAGTCCAATCTTAAAATCTTCAAAGAAACAGTGGAGCGCTTTTCCTCTCTCCATCAGAAACTAAATGAACTAAAGCCAGTATTTTTAAATTCCTCTGATTACCTAGAAACACGTGAAAGTATCGTTCAATCCATGCCCAGGGGTCGTCCTCTAGGTCGGGGGGTTGGAATTGTTGCATCTACCTATGGGAAGAGAGAAGATCCCGTTTTTGGAGGTGGTGAGTTTCACAATGGAGTTGACTTTGCTGCACCCATGCGAACCCCCATCTATGCAACAGCTCCGGGGATTGTTGCTGATGCCAGTTTTTCTGAGGCAAACTTTGGTAATCACCTCAGGATAAACCATGAAAATGGTTTTTTTACACTGTATGCCCATTGCTCTGAACTCAAAGTTAAGAAAGGGGATATAATCAAGAGGGGTGATCTTATTGCACTTGTGGGTTCTACTGGAAAATCGACCGGCTCTCACTTACACTATGAAGTTCATATTGGTTTGGATCCAGCATACAATCCCCAAGAATTTATAAATATCGACTAATGTAGCTATTTCTATTTTAATTGATCCATTTCCTCCATACTGAAAATCTGTCTACATGATAGATAGAATCCCAATACCAAACCCTTTCGGTTGGGGTGGACCCTCCACTTTTGCAATCATGATGCTTTTGGGGTTTTTAGCCGGCTCCAAGCTATTACCTATGGAATTGAAACGCAGGGGACTCATCCCGGAAGCTGCGGAAACCATTGTTTTTTTAGGTGTTTTAGGAACATTGGTAGGTGCTAAAATTTTTTATATATTTGAAATTTGGGATCAAATTTTTGTAATACCTGGCGTATACATGTTTCCTTTGACGCACTGGGAAGGATTTCGAGAGTTCAATGATCCAACCTGTAGGGTCTGCATGGAAAGCTATGGTCTCTGGAGTTCTTTGTTTTCAGGGGGTGGCTTGGTTTTTTATGGTGGTTTTCTGTTTGGTATATTTTTCATAACTTTGTATATGACCATTTACAAAATGGATTTTGGAAGCTACTTTGACTCAATGCCCACCTCCATGGCAATTGGGTATGCACTCGGTAGGCTGGGATGTTTTGTTTCAGGTGATGGTTGCTATGGTTTTCATACAGATGCAAATATCCCTCTGTTGACATTTACGTTTCACGGTGCAATGCCATCCGGAGTTCCCGTATGGAATACGCCTGTAATTGAATCTATAATTTCATTTCTATACTTTTTGTATTTTCACTATTACGCCCGGTTCCAGAATTTTAAGAAATGGAGCTTATTTCACCAATATCTCATTCTTCATGGGATTTCCAGATTGATGATAGAATTTTTAAGAGTAAATAAAGCTGTTATACCATTCAGAGACCCACCATCTCTAGTAAATATACCCGATCCGTCTGGCAACCCTCAATTTCTTTCGGGGTACTACTGGCATGGTTTTAGCCAATCACAGTATATATCTATTGTTTTAATAATATTTGGGCTATTTTTTATTACCAAAGATAAACTTTGGCAAAGAGAATTAAAATCAAACTAGAAAAGAATTTATTTCCGCGGAAATTCCAATGGATATGCTTTAGGTGTATGATAAAGCAAATCTAATGTATTTCAAAGAAACCCTTGATTTGGATATTAGAATTATAAAGATATCCTCAAAGGTAATAAATTTACTAAAGTAGTTCAATATTTGAACTATAAAATCATATAATATAAAAAAAAATATTTACTTTTTTAAGGAAAGTTGAATCATTTCAAGCAATATACATCGAAGTTACTAAATCTTTCTGATGTTTCGTTCGATGATTATTAAGTAAAAATAACATTGAGAATGTTAATAGTTAAAAAAAATATCAAGTAATTTAGGAATTCGCAGAGTGAAACTTTCTTTTTTTGTATCTGATCTTTTCTTGATACATGCAAGAATCAAGCTTCCATTTTTATATTTTTTATTATTGGTTCATTTCAGTTCGTCTAAAGAGTGATTATAATTATTCTAAGATTACAATTATGTTATACTTTTATTTTAAAAAATTTGAAATGATAAAAAAAATTGTTGATATATATGCGAATTGTTTATTAAAAATAGAAAGATGCGAAGTGAAATGTCCTTAAATAACCCTTTTTGTAAAATAATTTCACTCTTATTGTTTTTTTTATATTCTATTTCTATTCTTCCTGACTCATATCATAACATTAACGGTTTTTTTGGGGAAAGAGCCACAGGGCTTGGGGGGGCATACAGTGCAGTGAGTGATGATCCTTCAGGGTCATTTTATAATCCTGCAGGTTTAGCATACGCATATGACAATTCTATTTCCATCTCTGCAAGTAATTTAACAAGAACCAAGAAAGTTTATGAAAATGTAATTGGGCCCGCTCAGGGTTATGGGCGTAGTTCTCAAAATTATACACCGAATTTTTTTGGTTTGGTACGTAGTGCTGGGACTGGAAAAATAGGATTTTCAATTGTAAATCCTGTAAATGATACATTTCAAAGAAATGACCAAATCCAAAATCCAATCTACTACAATGATATCTCCACATTGAGAAATTATAATAGAGAAAATTATAGTATTTTAAATGTTGGCTTGAGCTATGCAGAACCTATCAATAGCAAGCTTTCATGGGGAACCACAGTCTATTTCACAAGTGATTCAGCTAGTGTTACCTCAACTCAAATGGTACAATTGAGAGATAAATCTTATATCACAAATACACTGAATGACAATCGAAGAACTCTTGGAGTTATGCCTGTTTTTGGATTGATGTTTACACCAACTGACAAAGTATCGTTTGGTTTTTCAATTCGTCATCAGTTTATCACAGCGGCTAATCGCCTTATCAGTACCTTTGATGCAGGATCATCAGCTGTTTCTACTGACAACATTACCTTCATAGAAGGTACTCATAAAGGGTATGGTGGAATTCGAGGTAATACAATTTTTAGAGGACCCGCACCTACTGGCAGAACTCCTGAAATTACGGAAATTAGAACAGGTTTTGCTCTCTTTCCCAATAGAACCATAATGGCTGCTTTTGATATGATTTACACCAGCGGTTATACATCCAAACAGAGTAATACAGAAATTATCTATTCTCCTAGTAGCAGAGTTATTGCATTGACAGATTCAGAAAACTTAGAATTAAAGCGATATGCAACACTAAATTTTGCAGGAGGAACTGAAATCTATCTCACTGAATTTATGTCCATAAGATTGGGATCATTTACAAATTTTGCAAATTCAAAACCACTAGTATGGACGAATACAGCATTGAGCGCAGTCAATAAAGCACTTGGTGATACTGAAACTCTCTACAATGAAAATAACCTAGCAATCAATTATAAAATAGGAAGTTTACGGGAAAATCCCAGAAACGAATATGTAAATAATATTGGATATACTATGGGATTTTCTTTTTCTACATCCAAAGCATCTATTGGATTGAACTTTATAAAAGAATTTGGTAGGGGTGTTGCTCAAATAGACTCTACTAGACCTCTACAATCCATGACGTACGATTCCACATCCATTTATGTAATAGTAAGTTCACGTAACAATTAGGAGAAAATTTTGAAACTCGCAAAAATATATTGGGCAATTCTACTCTGTACAGTGCCCCTACTACTCACAGCACTCTTGAAGTACACAGAAAATATTGATACACTTGAAAACAATTTAATAGATTTAAGATATCGATATGCCAATCCGGAGCATCCATTTACGGATAAACTTGTAATCGTTGATATAGATGAAGTTACCCTAGATACATATAAAAGTACTCCCATTTTTGGAAGATGGCCCTGGAAACGTAATGTATACCAACCAATTTTAGAATATATCGCAGGTGGTATGCCTAAGTTAATTTTATTTGATATTATGTTTTTTGAAGAATCACCTGAAGACGAAACTTTAATTGAAGCAACAGAGTCTTTGGGAATCGTATCACATGCTGTCAATCTCAACAAGGAAGATTTAAGTTCAGAAGAAGATAAAATTTATGAAGAAGGTGTTCCAGAAAATATTCTAAATAAATCTTTGCATCCAGAGAATGTAGATATTATGAATTTAAAAAATTATAATATTTTACAATTTCCAATTCCAGGTATTGCAGCAATTGCACCCTATGTACATGCAGTAACCTATACTCCAGATTCTGACGGTGTAGGACGGCGGGGATTTCTTTTTTTTAAATACAGAAAAAGTTATTTTGCTTCCCTGGGATTTACAGGATTTTTAAGCCAACACCCCCAAAAAACTATCAAAGCAACCAATTCTTCTATAATTGCAATTTCAGAAGATGGAACAGTAAGAAATATTCCAACTGACTATAATGCTTTTCGCTTGCACTACTATTCAAAAGCAACCATTGATAACATGCCGAGAATCTCAATGTCTGGAGTCATTGATTCAAGAAGAGCCCTAGATGGTGGAGAAATTGATAATTTAGATTCTTTGAAAGTTCCTCCTTCTGCTTTTACCAATAAAGTAGTTATCATAGGTACATCTGCAGCCTCTACATCAGATACTCGCTTGACTCCATATGGTGATAGACCCGGGTATATGTACCACGCAATACAATATTCAAATTTAATGGAAAACCATTTTTTACACATTGCTCCACATTGGATGGGGATGGTTATTTTGGGATTATCCCTTCCTCTTTGTGTATTTCTTTCAGTTTACTCAAAGAATATTGGTCTTAGAATTGTAGTACCAGCATCACTTCTAGCAATTTATCCTTTGATAGCATTTATTGTATTTAAGTATGACATACACCTTCCTCTAGCAGAATTTGCTGTTGGATATCCAATTGCTTTCTTAAGTTCCTTGGGATACCTCACCCTAACAGAGGGAGCTGAGAAGAGGAAATACAGTAAAGTACTTTCAAACATGGTAGATCCAACAATCGTCAGTGAAGCTCTCACAGACTTAGAAGCTCTCAAAAAAGGGGGAGAAATGGAAATAACTGCCTTCTTCTCAGATGTGGCTGGGTTTTCCACAATCTCGGAACAACTCAGTTCTGAAGATTTGGCTGCTCTCTTAAATGAGTATCTCTCTGCCATGACAATTATTTTGAAACTCAATAAAGGAACACTGGATAAGTACATTGGGGATGCTGTTGTCGGTATTTTTGGTGCACCTATAAAAAGAGAAGTGCATTTTTTAGAAGCCGCCAGAGCTTCCTTAGAAATGATCACCCGGCTTGCTGAACTTAAAAAATATTGGAAAGAAAACAATCTGTATTCCAAGGATGCACAGGACATGGATGTAAGGATTGGATTAAATACAGGAAAGGCAAAAGTTGGATTCATGGGTACAGATACCCTAGCCTCTTACACTATGATGGGTGATACCGTGAACCTTGCTGCCCGATTGGAAGCTGCAGGAAAAGATTATGGTGTAAATATTTTAATTTCAGAAAATACAAATAAAAGAATAGTTTCAGATATGTTCACTCGAGAATTGGATGCAGTGAGAGTGAAAGGAAAAAATGAACCGGTGAAAATTTTTGAACTCATTTCTCTTAAAGGACAATCTCCCCAAAACATTGTAGATTCAACAAACTATTATGAAGAAGGTTTCCGACTTTACCTTCAAAGAGAGTGGGACAAAGCAATTGAAAAATTCAATAGTTCTAAAAAAGCGAAGGGAAAGAAGGACAAAGCTGTAGAGATGCTGATTGAGCGATGTTCCTTTTATCTTGAGAATCCACCCGAAGCTACATGGGATGGTGCGTTTACGAGAACACACAAGTAAGTATTTATCTCAGTATGATTATTTTTTATCTTAGGAACTTTTTTATAAAATTAAGATAGAAAAAAAATGAATGCATTTGTATAACTTAATCAAAAGGAAGGATAATATGAAAAAGTATCTTTGGTTACTACTAGTATTTTTAAGTGTGGCTCTCACATCAGCTCCTATGTATGTGCAAAGCCCAGTTGCTCAGCTTTTGGAAAAACCAATGGCTGGAAGTCCCGGTGCTCTCATACCTAAAGGGAGTGTGGTCACTAAAATTGGTGAACAGGATATGTTCATTAAAATTACATATGAGGGAAAAGAAGGGTTTGTAAATAAATTATTTTTATCTGCAAATCCTCCATCAGGCAAGGTTAGCTTTGGGGATGCCATTGACCAATCCACATCTGTGAAAGCAAGAGCTAGAGCATCGTCATTCACTCAAACAGCTGCTGCCAGAGGGTTTAGTGAATCTCAAACCTTACGGACACGTGGTGGTGCTCAAGACTATGACATGGATTCTATTGTTTGGCTAGAAAAAATCAAAATAGAAGATGCGGACTTAGAATCTTTTCAAAAATGAAACACACTACTAGCATAAGCGTTTCTATTTTGCTTATGCTTTTCCTCCTAAACTGCCAATTTTTAGAAAAAAGAACAGGCCCGAAGGTTGACCCAAATGTAGTCAAAGAAGTCAACGTTGGGAAAGCATTGGCTGCAAAACTAGCAAAAAAATATGGGCTTATCAAAGATGAGCCTTTCACACGCTATATTAACTTAGTTGGAAAGTCCATGGCAATCTATTCCTCCCGCCAGGAATTAGATTTTCGATTTGGAATCTTAGACACTGAGGATGTGAATGCTTTTGCATGTCCAGGGGGATTTGTTTTGGTTACCAAGGGTGCAATTGATATTATGGAGACAGAAGCGGAGCTTGCATCCCTACTCTCCCATGAACTCAGCCATGTTACCCTTAAACATTCTGGGGATTTTGAGGAAAAAGGAGCTTCTATCTTAGATGTAATTTCCGCCATAATGGCTCCCGGTGGGGGCTTAGTTAGCTCTGTAACAAAGGGAGCTGTTGATGGTTTGGTAAATCAGTTCTTTGAAAAAGGGAGAAAAAAAGAAGAAGAAATAGAATCAGACAAAGCAGGTACCATCTATCTCTCTCAAGCGGGATATGATTTAGAAAGCAGTATCATTTACCTAAAAAAATTAGATAAGTCCCAACACAATGAGGTAGCCTTAAAGACCCATCCTCCTACCTCCGAGCGCATTTCTGAACTAAATAAATTTATAACAGATAACAAATTAAACATGAGGGGAAAAACGAATCTTCAAAGATTCAGAGCTGAATATGCTAGTTTTGCCCAAAGATATGAAAAACAAAAACCTAAAGCAACAAAAACAGCCTCTACTCTTTGATTTTTAACTTTTCATTCAAATCTTGGTACAATTTAGAATTATCAACTTTTGTAGGGTTGGGTTGTGTAGAATTATCCATTTTATAGGTCTTAAAATGAGAGTTTGCAAATTCAGTAGTTGAAAGATCCTGCTTTTGGATCTCACGGGCGGTAATTGATTTCATTTTTTCTATTCTTCCTGAAATAGATTGTTCATTTAATATTTTTAATTTTAAGGATTCCTTTAGTTCCTTCACTCCCGGCAAATATGGTTTTGGATCAACTTCAGGGATTGTTTTCTTAGGTTTGAGAGGCACGTTTTTAGAAATGTTCGGTTGGTTTTTATTTGGACATGGCTCTTCACAAACGGATGATTTTTTTTCTAATCCCGCATATATACCAAATGATGGAATTACTAGTAGAACTAATAAATTCCAGTTTATTATCTTTGAATTCTTATACACAATTCTATACCTAGTAAAACTATTTATTCTTAAATATTTTAAAAGTCAAATCCAGGAAAACTAAAATGCTTTTTTTTGGTTTGTATACTTTGAGATTGGATTCTAATGCAACATACAAAAATAAAAATCTGTGGAATCAAAGATATTTTTACAGCCGAATATTGCATACAGAATGGAGTAAATTATCTTGGTTTTAATTTTTCACCAAAAAGTATACGATCAATCTCAATCGAAGATGCGGATAAAATTATTTCTTCTCTTCATTCTATTGGTATTCCAGAAAGTTCAGTTATGGTAGCTTTATTTTTTGAAACAGATCCTACCACCATTGATACTGTGATCCATTCTGGATTATTTTCATTGTATCAATATGTACTACATGATAGCCATTTTAATAGAAAAAAATATCCTTTAAATACAAAGTTTCTTCCCCAAATTGGAGTCAATCATGAACTTACAGATGATACTATAGGGGTAGATGATGATATAATAATTTTGGATAAATATAGTTCTAACTCAGGTGGTGGTACCGGAGAAACTTTTTTATGGAATCACATACAAAATATAAAAAAGAAATATCTCTTAGCTGGGGGATTGAATCCTGAAAATGTAAGTAAAGCTATTGAAACATTAAATCCCTATGGAGTGGATGTTGCATCTGGAGTGGAAAGTGAAAAAGGTATCAAAGATTTAAAGAAAATTAAGAGGTTTATTGAAAATGTCCGTAGATGATCCCATGAATACTCCAGCAATGAAGCAATATATGGATATAAAATATAAATATCCTGACTCTATATTATTTTTTAGAATGGGGGACTTTTATGAAATGTTTCAGGAAGATGCTATCATTGCTTCCTCCATTTTAGATATTGCACTTACAAAAAGACAAAATCAAATTCCAATGTGTGGAATTCCGTACCATGCAAGTGAGAGCTATACTTCTAGATTGTTGACTGCTGGAAAAAGAGTAGTTATTTGCGAACAAATAAAATCTAATGATCCTAATACAAAGCTTCTTCAAAGAGAAGTAGTACGAGTTTTAAGCCCTGGCACAATAGTAGAAGAAAATTTAATTAAAGGTTATGAAAATAACTTCTTGTCATTGTTATTTTTTCTGAGGAATAAAATATCTCTAGCATTTATAGATATTTCAACTTCTGAATTTTATTTTGCAGAATATGACAAAATAGATAAGATAAATGTACAATCTCTATTGAATAAATTTTTACCTTCTGAACTATTATTATTTAAAGAACATGCAATTTCTATGGAAAATTTAGAGTTAGAGCTAAACTTAACATTAACTCTGCTAGACTCTACAATTATTCCTTTACCTAAAAATTCTAATCCTGATGATTTAAAAAATATATTTAATTTATTTTTGCATAATTCTCTTAAAGATAATTCTATTCAGCTTTCAGATCCATCCATTATATCAAATATTGAATTTATGGAATTAGATAGTAATACAATAAAAAATTTAGAGTTAATTGAAAATCAAAACATTCAAGAAAAAGGTCACTCACTATTTTCAATTCTAAATAAATGTAAGACAGGAGGAGGAAAAAGACTACTAAAGAAAAATATTTTATTTCCACATATAAATGTAGATAAGATTAAAGAAATATGGATAAGTATAGAATTTTTAAAAAATAATAAAGATATATTTAAATATATTATAGATCTTCTTATAGAAATTCCTGATATAGAAAGAATAATCAATCGATTTAGAGTATCAGGTAAAGCACTCCCTCGGGATTTTAGAGCAATCCTTCAAGTTTGTGAGTTATCTTTTTTACTTCATAAAAAGCTTGAGAATACTCCTTATAAATTTAATTTCAATCATTCTGAAATTCTAAGTATTTCTGAGTTCATTAGAGAAAGATTAAATGATGGAGACTTACCAGCAATTTTAGGAAGTGATGGGATGTTTCTAAAAACTGGCTTTTCAAAACCTCTTGATGAAGCTAGAATTGCTAAATCTAAAGGAAAAGATTGGATATTAGAACTCGAAAGTTCAGAGAAAAAACGAACCGGTCTTTCTACTCTAAAAATTCGCTACAATAAGGTTGTGGGGTATTATGTTGAGGTATCCAGAAAAGATTCAGAATTTGCTCCCAAAGAATATTTTAAAAAACAGACACTTGTCACATCAGAACGATTTACATTTCAGGAGCTACAAGAAATAGAGAGAACAATTTTATCTGCAGATGATATCATTATCGAAATAGAAAAACAAGAATTTGATCTCATGGTAAAATCAATTCTAGAATCCTTTGAATCTATCCATAAACTCTCAAATTCATTGAGTGCATTGGATTATCATACAAACTTGGTATCTTGCTTACTAGAGTACAGTTGGAATAAACCAGAAATAAATTTTTCTGGAGAAATTGAGTTAGAAAATTCAAGGCATCCTGTAGTAGAAGCTTATTTAAAAAATGGTAATACGTTTATAACAAACTCTATCAGTTTAAATACAAGCCAATCATCAATTGCCATTTTAACAGGCCCAAACATGGCAGGAAAATCTACCTTTATGAGACAAGTTGCACTATGCCAAATTTTATTCCAAATGGGTTCCTATATTCCAGCTGACAAAGGGAATCTTTCTATCTGCGATAAAGTTTTTACTCGAATTGGATCGGGTGACAATTTAACAGCAGGAGAATCAACTTTTTATGTAGAAATGAAAGAATCTGCTTATATACTTAAAAATAGATCAGAAAAAAGTTTAATACTTTTTGATGAAATTGGAAGAGGCACCTCAACTTATGATGGATTGAGCTTAGCCTGGGCAATTGTTGAAAATTTATCTAATTATACATTTGGCGGGAATAAAACAAAAACAATCTTTGCTACTCATTATCATGAATTGACTGAGCTTTCAAAAGAAGATGGTGTATTTACATTGTATATGGATACAATTGAACGAGAGGGAGAGGTTGTTTTTCTAAAAAAGGTTAGATCGGGAAAAGCAAAAAAATCATTTGGTATTTATGTAGCAAAACTCGCTGGTATCCCTGAATCGATTGTAAATAGATCCATTGAAATTTTACAAAATCTTGAATCACAAAAAAAAGATGTTAAAATAAAAAAACATTCAGAACCATCTCTTTTTTCTTTTGCACCAACTTTTCCTAATTTAGAAAAAGTTAAGACCAAACTAGATTCGATTGATTTAGACACAATTTCACCTAGAGATGCATTAAACCTTTTGTATGAGCTAAAGAGTTTAACAAAGAATTAATGGTGTTCCTGCAAAAAGGCTGTCTTTGCAATTTTTTTTTGCAATAATCCTAGGCTTTTTCCGCCTACCGGCAGAAAAAGATAGGTAACGCAGTTACGTCATCAATTATTAACTCACCTATCGCATGTAGTGTAAAAGATGAGTTAATAAATTCTTTTCAAAAGATTTAATATCTCTCAATAAAAAAAGTTATAAATTTGGTTGGGGTGTATAACGCAAATAAGGCTTAATTTTTTTAAATCCTTTGGGGAATTTTTTATTTGCATCATCATCTGAGAGTGTAGGAACCACTATGCAATCCTCTCCATGTTGCCAATTTGCGGGAGTTGCAACACTATAGGAAGAAGTAAGTTGAAGTGAATCAATCACTCTTAAAATTTCCTGAAAATTTCTACCAGTTGATGCAGGATAAGTCAATGTTAACTTTATTTTTTTATCAGGACCCACAATGAATACAGATCTAACTGTAAAGGTTTCATTGGCATTTGGGTGTATCATATCATATAAATTGGCAACTTTCTTTTCTGGATCCGCTATGATGGGATAATTAACAGTTGTGCTTTGTGTTTCATTGATATCTTTAGTCCAACCATGATGAGATTCTAATGGATCAACACTCAGTGCTAATATTTTGACATTTCTCTTATCAAATTCATGTTTAATTTTAGAAACATATCCTAATTCTGTAGTACAGACGGGTGTAAAATCTCTGGGATGAGAAAAAAGTATTCCCCAGTTTGAGCCCAAATATTGATGAAAATTCACTGTTCCTTCCGTAGTTTCAATTGTAAAATCGGGAGCTTCATCCCCTAAACGTAGAGCCATGTTTATTCCTCTGATAGATATTTATACCATTTGAAAAGTGCCTGTTCATTATAGCAATAATTTTTTCTATTATAACAGATTTTTATCACTAAAAAGTACAAGATTATGGTTTAAAATAAGAAAATATCTGTTCAAATTTACTTAAAATTACTTTTGGAGAATAATTTTCTTCCACATACTTTTTACCATTTTCACCCATCATGTTCCTCTTATTTGGATTTTGAATTAAAAAGTTGAGAGTTTCTAAAAAATCATAGATATCTGTGTAGTACAAACCTGCATTTGCTCTCAAACAATGATTCTTCATTGTATCGGATATAGAATTTACAATCACAGCTTTTTTAAATAGCCATGCTTCCATTATTATGATGGAGAAGCTCTCCATTGGAGAAGGATTGATTAAAAAAATACTATTTTTAATCAGAAAGTACTTTTCATCTTCCGTAACATATCCTAAAAAAATAACATCCGAATCTGAATTTATTGGGTTCCCTCCACCTCCCGCAATCAAAAGTTTGTAATCAGAATTATATCGCTTTTTCCATTCCTTAAAGAAACTAATTAACTGTCCGACTCCTTTACCTGAATCTACCCTACCCACATATAAAATATAATTTCCATATATATTAGGTTTATCTGGTATAGATATAGGATTTAATGTTATACATGTTCCAATGATACTATATTTTTCAGGAACTCTATTATAAATTTTTTTATATACTTCTAATTCTTCTGGAGTATTAAAAGAATATATTAGATCAACACTTAACAAATCTTTATAGATAGGGAAATATGCTACTATTTCATCATGTAAAGTAGGTATTATAATAGATTTATTTTTACATAATGGAATTCCATAAACTATCGGGTAATACAAATAGCCTATAAAAATAATTATATCAAAATTATTTAAACTATATTTTATATATTCAATCATTTTAGGCACTAGAGGCCCTTGTTCGATTATAAATTTTTCATAATCAGATGATTTCACATTTTTCTTTTTTATTAATTTACGTAAATTTTTATTAAATTTAGAAATATTTCTCTCATAATTAGGTTTAAATCTATTTATTTTAAGTTTATCTATATAACTAAAACCTTCCTTAAAATGAGAATCCCATCTTACATAATCCTGACTAGTTGTAGTACAGATTGTAACATGGTTATCAATAGATAATAGATTTGCAATTTCATGAGTATACCTATCAGAGCCACTGTACGATTTTCCTGAAAAAATGGATGTAATGATCAATATATTCTTTTTCATAAAATTTATACTTATTATCTTTTTCGATTTAAACCCTAGATGTATTTAGAAATACTAGTATGTCTTTAAAAAGGTAACCTGTAAACAATTATTAGAATGAAGTTGGAAACTAAAATATAGGAATAAAACTATCAGATTGATACTAAAAATGTATTTTTCATTGACTCAATTTGAAATATGAATTTACTTTAGGAAATAGTTTTTAATCATTCAAAAGTGAAATCAGTAGTTGAAGGCTAAAGAAGCTGTAAACTCTCTAACAGCTTCTTTTTAGAAATGGGAAGAATGTTTTAAATGGTACTTCACCCCGAATTGAATTTTTAACTTCTGAATCACTAAGATAATAAAAAAGGAGCTAACATGGCTAAAGAACGAGTACTCTCCCCCGCAGAAAGTTTTATTAAAAATTCGAATATAAACAATAAAAATTATCAAAAGCTATACAATGAATCCATAAAAAATCCTGAAAGTTTTTGGAAAAAACAAGCAGAAGAAAGAATTACCTGGTTTAAACCCTTCAACAAGGTACTGAGCCATAAATTTTCAGATGGAAAGGTGAAATGGTTTGAGGGCGGCAAACTAAATGTATCTTACAATTGCCTGGATCGACACCTAACTTCCCCTCTAAAAAACAAAGCTGCTCTCATTTGGGAAGGTGACAATCCCGATGAATCCAAAACATATACATACCAAGAACTTCATAGAGAAGTATGTAAATTTGCAAATGTCCTTAAAAAGTTAGGTATTGTAAATGGTGATCGTGTTTTAATTTATCTTCCCATGATTCCAGAACTTGCTATTTCCGCTTTAGCCTGCACAAGAATAGGTGCAATCCATTCGATTGTATTTGGAGGATTTTCTCCAGAAGCCCTCCACAGTAGGATAGACGATTGCAAACCATCCCTTATCATCACTTCAGATGGCGGTTTTAGGGGTGGAAAAACAATTGATCTAAAGAACAATGTAGACATTGCAATAGAACGATCTGATGAGAAAATAAAAGATGTAGTTGTAGTTCGTAGAACGGGGCATGAAGCCAATTTAAATTGGATAGATGGAAGAGATCATTGGTGGCATTTCTTAATGAAATCTCATGATATTTCTTCTGTTTGCGAACCCTACAAAGCTAACTCAGAGGATCCACTTTTTATTCTCTACACTTCAGGATCAACTGGAAAACCAAAAGGCGTATTACATACTACTGCTGGATATTTATTAGGTGCTAATCTCACCTTTAAATATGTATTTGATCATAAAGAAAATGATACATACTGGTGTACTGCAGATATAGGATGGATCACAGGGCATTCATATATCCTTTATGGTCCCCTCTCAAATGGAGCTACATCGATAATGTTTGAAGGTGTCCCCACATTTCCTGATGCTGGTAGATTTTGGGATGTAATTGATAAGTATCAAGTCAATGTGTTCTATACAGCACCAACTGCCATACGGTCACTTGCAAAAGAAGGTTTAGAGCCTCTGAAAAATAAATCCCTATCTTCTTTGAGACTATTGGGAACAGTGGGAGAACCCATAAATCCAGAAGCATGGGAATGGTATCACGCTAACATTGGAAAGAAAAATTGTCCGATTGTTGATACATACTGGCAAACCGAAACTGGTTCCATTTTAATCTCCCCTCTGCCAGGCGCAATACCCACTAAACCTGGTTCTGCTACACTTCCCTTTTTTGGAGTTCAACCTGTTCTCGTTGACAATGAAGGAAAGCTAATAGAAGACAAAGGAGAAGTAAGTGGAAATCTTTGCATTAAATTTCCCTGGCCTTCTATGATGAGAGGGGTGTATGGAGATCCGGAGCGATTCAAGCAAACCTATTTTTCTCAATTCAAGGGTTATTATTTTACAGGAGATGGTGCGAGAAGAGACAAAGATGGATACTATTGGATCACAGGTAGAGTGGATGATGTCATCAATGTTTCCGGACACAGACTGGGAACCGCTGAGGTTGAGAGTGCGTTGGTAGAACATGCCAGTGTGGCAGAAGCTGCTGTTGTTGGATTTCCTCATGAGATTAAAGGACAGGGAATCTATGCCTATGTGACTGTGAAGAACGGTATTCCAACAAATGACACATTGAAAAAGGAACTGATTGCAATTGTTGAAAAAATCATTGGAAAAATTGCAAGACCAGATGTGATACATTGGGCATCCGGTCTACCTAAAACTAGATCAGGAAAGATCATGAGAAGAATATTGAGGAAAATAGCAGCAAATGAATTTGATGGTTTAGGAGATATTTCTACACTTGCAGATCCATCTGTAGTTCAAACAATTATTGATGATAAAAAGAAGTTTCACTCATAAGTAAAACCAAAAAAATATAATATCCTCCATTCTCTATTTTTATTGATTGGAGGATATTGTTCATAATTTTACATCAAATTATTTCCCTAACGCTTTTCGTATGTCAGGAGGTATCTCATTTAGGCTATTGAATTTCTTTTTTTTACCACCGGGCATTGTCAAATAATAAAGTCCATTGATGATTTCTAAAAAATAATCTTCCCCGGATTTCTCTTCGAGTGATCGACTATCCAACTCTTTTACCATTTTTTTATACTCTATGGGCAAATCATCCCAGGTTTTATAAAAACCAATTCTTCCCCTATGATTTACAGTGTATGTACCATTTTCGTGAATAATTTTAGTTCCTAAATAATCAAATACTTCTAAGATTTTTTGGGGAGGTGCAGGTGTAGGATCTTCTTTTTTTTTTGATATTAAAATTTTAGGAGCTTTAAAAAGTAAAAGATAAAGAAAACATAAAAATACAATTAAAACTGACCCGAGTAAATAAATCTCAGTCCACTGGATATCATTCATTTATTTTTTGTACTCACTCCAAAGCATTCCCTTGGTGTAGGGTTTGGTACATTCCATTTTTCACATGCAATAGCTGAAATTGCATCCACACAGGCATCCACATCATTTTTATTAGAGTTACCCAATAAAAATTGTGTAACGGTGTGTGATGTTCCACAGGAGATATCTTTGATTGCAAAAGCATTCAATACTTTGTAGTTCCCCTCCTCAAATGAATAATATAGGTTAGAATTCTGGCAATAAGAGAGAAATACTAAAATTGAAATCAAAAGTGTTCGCATAGAACTTTATAAAGATATGGTTTTTTTAATTAATTTCATGTCTAACATCCAAAGAACTCCAGGGTTCTTTAGATAAAGATAAAAACTTCTTTTCAAGAAGGAAAGCTCTTTAAAAATAGAAGCATGAAAATATATCTTTTTCTATCCATTCTATTTTTTCTTCTTTTTGCCAGTCTATTGGTTAGTCAAAAAGCTGAATCCAAATCCATGAACTTGCATGACTATATGGAAGATTATATGGAAGTAGCAGAAAAGAGTTTTAAAAGTGGTAACAAAGAGCCATTAAGAAAGATTCTTCAATCACTCCCCCAATTAGCTCCGTCCGCAGATAGAGAGGAATGGGAAAAAATTACAACTACTCATTTGGAAAAAGGTGACCTACTGAAATCCTGTAAAAGTTGCCATGTAAAATTTAAGAAATCCTATAAAAAAGCATTCCGCAAAAAGATTTTAGAAATCCCTGAAGAGATGCTCATAACAGAATAAATTCTAAAACATAGAAGTGATTATGAAAAGAATC